>NZ_NTZO01000140.1 GCF_002559405.1 Bacillus sp. AFS001701
CATCTTGTACAATTTTATATATTTCAGCATGTTCAACATGTTAATCACACCATTAGATCTCTAGGGAATTTTGATTTAGCTAGAGCAATCATTTCAGGATTAATCTATTTACTATGTATTATTTGTATTGAGGATACTTATAGAAGATATCGAATGCCTTCAACTTTTATCCGAATATTAATACCAATTTTAGTGTTTATTTTAGCAATCATCACTATGTATACGTTAATAAAAGTATTTTTCTAAAACGATTTGATAAGATGAAAACAGCAAAAAAGTATTACTTCATTAAATGATGTAATACTTTTTTTGTTGAGCTTAAATAGTAACTTTGTTGAGAATGGATAAGGTGGGGGGGAAATCGCTTATCTCTTTTTATGTTGTTTATGAATCTTTTACACTCATTTCTAATAATCTTTTTTGAATCCAAACAGCGGCTTGGGTACCATCGCCCATTGCTATTGTAACTTGTTGAGAATGGGCTACTAAATCGCCGGCTGCCCATACATTTGGAACATTCGTCTCCTTTGTCCGCGGGTCTACAATAACATGCTTATTATTTAAAAGATTTACCCCTAGTTGGATAGCAAGATTATTTTGTACTTCATTTCCACCAAAACCAATAAAAGCTCGGTCCCCATAAATTATTTCACCACTTTGTAAACAAATGCCTTTAAAAGTGGAATCGTCTTCTTTGAGTACTGCTTTAATGTTTTCTTTTCGATAGTGAATTCCAATTTTCTGAAGGTGGTCATTTAATTTGGAATCAAGGTCATGTCCTTCGTGATTAATATATGTAATTTGTTTTGACCAATAAGCTAATGTTATGGCGAGATTTGCACCAGTATTACCAGATCCAAGTATTAAAACACTTTTATTTAAAATTTCATATCCATCACAGTCTGGACAAACATAAATTGTCGATCCAAGACAATCGACTAGATTTTTAATTTGAGGAATTCGATCAATTAGTCCAGTTGAGAGTAAGACTGTTTTGGCAGAATAAGATTTTCCTGTTTTCGTCTCTATTAAGAATTGATTGTTTACGTTATGTATACTTATTACTTTATCTTGGGTGAATGATACACCATAGACTTCAGCATGCTTTCTTCCCAGTTGTCTTAGCTCTTGTCCACTTATACTATTCGGCCAACCTAATATATTACGATATGTTTTACATAATGTTGACCGCCCATAATTTGAGTCAATTACGAGTACATTCCTTTGGTATCGCCCAAGCTGAATTGATGCCTGTAAACCTGCGAAACCTCCCCCTACTATGATACATTCATATAACTCATTCATAGACTTGTCTCCTAAATCATTTAATCCAAAATCGTATATGTTCAATTTTTCCAATTAAGCAAATTCTAATCACAATTTCTCAATTAATCTAATTGTTGAAAATTAAAGGATTTTTGATTGATATATTCTGAATAGTTAGGTACGATTTTTCTATTAACTTATTTTAATTTTTATATTTTTTGTGGAGGGAGTAAAAATGAGTGCAGATAAGATTGCCTTAACAAATTCAAGAACGAAGGGATTTATTCTCGTATTAACTGCGGCAATATTATGGGGCATATCTGGAACTGTTGCACAATTTGTATTTCAAAGAAATCATTTTAGTCCAGAATGGTTAGTAGTTATTCGATTATTGTTTTCAGGAAACATCCTACTAGTTTTTGCTAGTCTGAAAGAAAAAAGAAATATAACAGAAATTTGGAAGGATAAGAAGGATGTCTTAAGTTTATTGTTATTTAGTATTCTTGGAATGTTAGCAGTTCAATATACATACTTCGCCGCAATAAAAGCTTCAAATGCTGCTACGGCGACAATTTTACAATATTTGGCACCTGTCATTATTACATGCTATTTAGCAATGCATTTCAAAAAAGTACCGACTAGAAAAGAAGTACTGGCTGTCATTTTAGCGCTTGCAGGGACATTTTTACTGGTAACGCATGGAACGATTGAAGGATTGTCTATTACTGGATGGGCATTATTTTGGGGACTAGCTTCAGCTTTTGCTTTGGCATTTTATTCAATACAGCCTCAAAATCTTTTAAAAAAATTTGGGTCGACAATCGTTGTAGGTTGGGGAATGCTAATCGGTGGAATTTGTTTTAGCTTCATACATTCACCTTTTAATTTCCAAGGTCATTGGTCGATGAGTGCATATTTCGCAGTAATTTTTATTGTTATTTTTGGGACGTTAATAGCCTTTTATTGCTATTTAGAGAGTTTAAAGTATATTAATGCTTCTGAATCTAGCTTACTTGCATGTGTGGAACCTCTATCCGCAGCTGTACTATCAGTAATTTGGTTAAGTGTAAATTTTGAAATAATAGACTGGATCGGTAGCCTTTGTATTATAAGTACGGTTGTCATTTTAGCAATGGCTGATCGAAAAGGGGCTAATTGACTATTATCTGTCACAAAAGAGCATAAAAAGACAGGACTCAATAAATTTAACTTGTTAGGATGTAATTAAGGGAGGTGTCATATGGCTTGGGTTGAATCTTTACAAAAGGCAATTGATTATATTGAAGACAATTTATTAAACGAGTTAACGATTGAAGATATTTCTAAACAAGCTAATTCATCTGTTTTTCATTTTCAGCGAACATTTTCAATTTTAACTGATATGAATATAGCTGAATATATAAGACGAAGAAGATTGACGCTAGCAGCCAATGAATTAACAACTACTGATCATAAAATAATTGACATTGCCTTGAAATATAGGTATGACTCTCCTGAGGCTTTTGCAAAAGCGTTTAGAAGACAGCATGGTATAACCCCAAGTGAAGCAAGAAAGTTTATTGGAAATCTAAAATCATATAACCGCCTCGTTATTCAGGTGAGTTTGAAGGGAGCAGAACCAATGCAATTTAATATTGTAGAAAAAAGTGCTTTTCAAGTAGTTGGAGTGAAAAAAGAGTTTTCTTATTTGAATGATCAACAACAGCAACTGATTCCTAAAATGTGGGAAGAGGTTAATGAAAATGGTACGAGTGATCGTTTGTACGAAATTAACAACGGTGACATTAAAGGTGTTTTAGGAGTTTGTATGATGAGTGAGGAGCAAAAATCAAAAAATCTACTAGAATATTGGGTTGCAACCGAATACGAAGGAGATGTACCAGAAGGTTTTTATCATCATGAAATTCCTGCATCAAAATGGGCTGTATTTGGTGTTCACGGAGCAATGCCACATGCAATGCAATCGGCATGGAAGAAGATTTTTTCGGAATGGTTTCCTTCAAGCGGCTATTCACATGCAGGCATCCCAGAATTTGAACTTTATCCGGAAGGAAATCCATTTAGTGAAGATTATTATACTGAAATTTGGATTCCAGTAAAATAAATCCGAACATTAAAAGCGTTAAAAAAGGTGCTTCTTAAAGAGAGCACCTTTTACTTTTATGTAGGGATTTATCCTCTTAATGCTTCTAAAACTAATTGTGCTTTGTAGCCTTCAGAGAAATCTATGATTGTAGCTTCTTCACCTTTTAAAGACTTTACTAAATTGTCAATTAATGAATCAGCTAAAGTTTGATCGGCTTCTATTTGTTGAATTGGCTCGCCGATTTTTCCTCCTTCTAAATTAGCCCAATTTACTAAAGAAAGAGTTCCTTTCGAACCGTATGCTGTAAATTTAATTTCTTCTTCACCTGCAATTTGGCTTAAGCCATCTATTAATACAGGAGTGCCATCTTCTAATTCTAAAAAGGCGATAATTCCATTTTCGGAAGCAATAGGGTCAGCGGGATATTGCATATGTTTCGTATTGACTTTCAAGTTACCAAAAATCTTTTGAATTTGTTGAATATAATGCACACCAACCTCTAATACATAACCTCCTTGTTCTTTTGTAGCAACCCATTCATTTTGTTGCCATAGTCTCGGCCAATTTGGAAAACGCATCTTTAATTCGATTCTTTTTAAGTCACCAACATATCCGGATTTAATAAGGCTAGCAAAAGACTTACTACCAACATTGTAGTTTAATGGAAAGTTCATAGCATGAAAAATACCTTTTTCCTTTGCTTGAGTATAAAGTCCTAGAGCTTCCTCTGTTGAATTTGCTAAAGGCTTTTCACAAAGCACATTAATTCCTTTTGCGATTACATCAGATACTACTGAATAGTGATATTTTGGAGGTACAGTAACATAAATGAGATCAAGTTCAGTATTTTCAAGCATCTCAAGATGATTTGTAAAGGTGAAAACTGATTCTAATTGGCTACTTGTTTCTTGAACTCTTTCTTCTAAAGTGTCACAAATTGCTACTATTTTTGTTTCTTGGTGGTTTGAAAATAAAGGAATTAATCTTTGGCCAATTGCGCCAAGACCAATAATACCAACTTTTATCATGAGAAAAACACCTTTCAAAATAGATTTATATTGTAATTATAGTAAGAAAAATTAAATAATTAAAGAAATTGATACCATGTTCTTATCATAAGATATTTGAGGTGCTACAAATTGCTCATGGGAAATAAGTTTTTGTGTAAAAAGTTTTGTGAATTACCAAATTCAAAAAGGGGTTTTCGACACAGAAAGAGAATATAATTCATTGATAAGTAATGGAGGTGACATCATGGAGAAGAAGCCGTTGTATTATGATGGTAGTGGGGATGGAGAAAAATTAATTCAATCAGAAGTTGTAAAGCAAATGAGTATTGTTACTGAAGTAAGAAAAAATTTAACTGGTAAATTGTTTGTAATCGATTGGAGTCAAGTTAAAGTAGCTGGGAAATGATTTGTTATTTGTGCTTAATTGTTCTTGATTAAGAACGAACCGAAAAACGATCAACAAAATAATGAATTAAAAAATTGTTTATCCCATTTGATTTATTAAAATTAAAAAGGATGTCCCATAAGTTAGTAAGTAAAACAAACTTAAGAGAAATCCTTTTTGATTAAAGATTATTAACAGTTTCCATCAATGTCGCAGCTTAATGAAGACTGCTCAACAAGTTTTTGGTTGTTTAATGCTTGAATAAATGCTTCTTTACTTTGAACACCTTGTAAAACTTGATCACCAATTATAAATGTTGGTACTGCATTAATAAAATTAGGGTTTTGGATCGATGAGTCATACTTTGTATTTGAAACAGCTTCTATGAATTGAGAACGGTCTAAGCCAAGTTTTTCAGCGATATCTGCAAGTACGTTTACATCACCAATTTCTTTGCCTTCTGTCCAAAAGTCTGCTAAAACTGCTTGAGCATATTCGGCACCTTTTCCATTTTCTTCTGCGAATAAAAAACCTCTATGAGCTTTTTTAGTTGAAGGATGAGGATCCATAGTTGGTAAAATCATCTCTACACCGAGTTTTTGTGCAAGTGGTTGAACTCCGAATTTCCATCCTTGTTGAATATAAGAACTATTTGGACTTAAAGGTTCAGCTCCCTCAGGTCTTAATTGGAATGGTTTCCATTCAAGCTCTACATCGCTAACTTCTTTCATAGCGTCCTCAAGTGGTTTTTTTCCTAAATAACAAAACGGACATACATAGTCCGAATAAATTGTAACTTTCATTATGAAACCTCCTAAATCAATTAAAGAAAGTATAAACAAAATTAGATCTAAAACTCAATTTATTAGCTTCGAATGACGAAAATTTTTTTAGGGAAAAACTGTTCTAAGTAAAAAAGAAATAGAACATGAGAGCTCTATTTCTTTAAATCATTGGTTGATTGATCATCAGGTGGTGGATTCGTTCCGATTCTAGCTGTGTTCAGATCAACAAATGCGTTTAAAAAATACTTTCTTCTTAAAAGTAAAATGGATAGTAGTAATAGGCCACAGATTGATGTGAAAATCATTCCAGTAAGTAATCCACCTATATACATGAATGTATCCATTTGTGATGTAAATAGTGACCAAACTAAAATAGAAAGGATTCCGTCTGCTAAAACAATGGCAAGCGATACTACTAAATACGGTAAAAATTGTCCAGTTTCTTTTGTTTTCTTTGAAGCATACCTATACCCAATTGGTACAGATAAAAAGATGATAAAACAATAGAAGAGTAATATGAAATCTCGAATTGACATAGTATCACACCTAACTTTTTTTGTTGGTACTATACTATATGCAGAATATTCATATAATTGGACAAGATTTTTTTATTTACCAATTTTTACTTTTTTCTTTTTAATTTCTGCTTTTTCAGGCTTTGTAGGAGAGAAGTTATCAAAATCCTTTTTTGTTTCTGGTACTTCGATATGTCCTGTTCTTATATTTGCTTTATATAAATCAACTTGTTCTTTAGTGACTTTATTTAAATTCTTATCTGTTTTTGCAAGATCAACGCCATTTTCTTTTATGCCCCATCTCAAAATGCGTCCACCTTGAAAGTTCCCTTTTAATTTCTTTGTGATTACTTCATCTACGCCTTTATCAATTCTTTTAATTGCGGAAGTTAGGGTGACATTTTCCGGTAATCCTTGTTTATATTGATCCCGGTCAACACCAATTACCCAAACCTTTTTACCATTTTTCTTTAATTTTTTAGCTTCAGTAAATACACCTAATCCTGTTTTTCCTGCTACTTGGAAAATTATATCTACACCTTTATCATTGTATAAGGATTTTGCTAATTTACTTCCCTCTGCAGGTTTATCATATGAATTTGCAAATTCGGTCAATACTTTTATTTTTGGATCGACAGACATAACACCTGCTTTAAATCCGTATTCAAACCTTTTTATAAATGGATCTTTTGTACCACCGATAAATCCAATCTTATGCGTTTTAGTGTTCATCGCTGCTGCAATACCAGCGAGGAATGCTGATTGCTCTTCACGATAGGTAACACTTACGACATTTGGTTTTTCAACAATCCCATCGATTATGACAAAGTCAGATTTTTTTTCTTTACTCGCAACATCAGAGATGGCTTTTTGAAATGAATAGCCTATTCCAAATGTTAAATCATATTTTTTCTTTGCATACTTCATTAATTCTTTTTTTGCTGCTTTGTCTGTTGGGACATCGGTTTTTACATAATTTTTATTTTCCTTCCAACCATGTTTCTTTCCTGTTTCTATAATTCCATCCCAAACTGCTTGGTTAAATCCTTTATCGTGAATTTCAGTTTTACCCATCACAATTCCAATTTTAAAATCATTTTCGTTTTCTTTCTCCGATGCACTTATATTATTATTTCGATTAGCACAGCTGGTTAAAGTAAGGCTAGCAATTAGTGATACAGCGGCGATTTGGAAAAAACGTATTCGCATTGTTTTCCTCCATTTATTATATTTAAAAAACTAAGCTCTATTGTGTAAATTTCCCAATCAATTCATAAATCATTCTTTAAAGTGTTGGCAATTTAATATACAAGTGGTACTGTAACAATTAGAAATGATGAAGATGGAGGCATTAACGTGAAGCTTGTATTTTTAGGAACGGGAGCAGGAATGCCATCAAAAGGTAGGAATGTAACAAGTATTGCATTACAGCTTTTAGAGGAAAGAGGAGCGACTTGGCTTTTCGATTGTGGTGAAGCAACACAACATCAAATATTACATACGTCAATTAGGCCACGACGAATCGAGAAAATTTTTATTACTCATTGCCATGGCGATCATATCTTTGGATTGCCTGGACTATTAAGTAGTAGAACATTTTTAGGTGGAGAAGATTTATTAACAATTTATGGGCCTAAAGGTTTAAAGGATTATGTGGAGACTAGCTTTAAAATTAGTGGTACTTATTTGAAATATCCGATTCATTATGTTGAAACTTCTGAAGGTATTGTTTTTGAAGATGACCAATTTATTGTTCAAGCAGTAGAACTAGAACATGGAATTCAATCATTTGGTTATCAAATTATTGAAAAGGATTTACCAGGAGAATTAAACGTAGAGGAATTAAAGAAAATTGATGTAAAACCAGGGCCTGTTTATAAATTCCTAAAAGAAGGTAAAACAGTAACTTTAGAGGATGGAAGAATTTTAAATGGTAAGGATTTTATTGGACCTTCAAAAAAAGGTCGACGCATTGCAATAGCAGGGGATACTCGTATAACTGATAAAAGTAATTTGCTTGCAAGAGGTATGGATGTATTAGTTCATGAATCAACCTTTGCAGACGATGAAACAGCTCATGCATATGATTATTTCCATACAACTAGTACCCAAATTGCAACTGTTGCTAAATGTGAGGAAATTAAAACTCTCTATTTAACACATATAAGTGCCAGATATCAAGGGGAAGCTTCAAAAAAATTATTAGATGAAGCACGTGAAATCTTTGATCATACATATATAGCGAATGATTTTGATGAATACGAAATCACAAGAAATGATTGATTTTCACGAATGAAATTTTCAGTTAGATGCAGAGCTTTTAAAAAGTTGAGAAGTGTACATAAAAGAATGGTTTAGAGACATGATATAAGTATTCTGCGTAAAAGGAAGGTCATGGCTTTGAAACAATTAAAAGTTATCCTTTTATTTATTTTTTGTTTCCAATCTATTTTTTACAGTTCTATTAATGCATCAGCTGAAAGCAAAAATCGATATTACTACGAAAAGCAAGGTACTGCTATTTGGGAGGTACCTGTAAAAGAGAAAGTAATAGCAATTACATTTGATGATGGGCCGAATGATGAATATACCCCAGAAGTTTTAGATTTATTAAAGAAGTATAATGCTAAAGCAACATTTTTTTTAGTCGGTGAGAGAGTTGCAAAGTTTCCTGAAGTTGTAATGAGAGAAATAGAAGAAGGTCATGAAGTTGCGAATCATACATATACGCATGCTAGACTTCAGTATCTAACTGATGAACAAATAAGAGATCAATTACATAAAACTCATGATGCAATTATAGCTGCAACTCATGTTGAACCAGTATTATTTAGACCACCATTTGGTTACTATAGTGAGCGTTCGATAAATACCGTGCATGACCTTGGCTATTTAACCGTTATGTGGTCTTGGCATCAGGATACATTTGATTGGCAAAATCCAGGAGTATATAAAATCGTATCAAATGTATTAAAAGATACTAGAAAAGGAGATATTGTTCTTTTTCATGATCACGGAGGGGACCGTAGTCAAACTATCGAAGCACTGAAACAAATCTTACCAGCTCTTCAAAAGCAAGGCTATCAGTTTGTAACGGTATCTCAACTATTACAATTAAAAGCAGGTGTTAAACTACCTAATTTTTAGTCAAAACCAGATCAATGGATTATCCAAATTGATCTGTTTTTTTGTTTGTCTTGCTTTTCTACTTCTTAAGTCTGATATAAAACCATTCCTCAGGCCATTATTCCAATATAAAAACTTGTATAAGATAAGAGTATAAGTTGAAAGGAGGCGACGAGGTCATGAAGAAGTTCTTAACTTTTATCCTCGTACTAATATTAATTGGAGTTGCTTTAGCGAATTTAGGTGGCTTGATTACTTTAGCACTTGGGTTAGTAATCACATATTTCAGTTTTAAAAAGTTTATGAAAACAGATTCGATTTTAATGAAAATCATCTGGACAATTATTGGATTAATCGGTTTATCGATTGCAATAAGTGGTCTTCCTTCTTTAATAGGTGCAGCAGCAGCAATTTTGCTTTATTACCTATATAAAGATTATAAAAATCAAAAAAAACTTAAAGATGATGAATTTAATATTTATGATGAAAATTTCAACCCTATAAAATAAGAGGAGTGTATGACTATGAAAAACTTATTTACTCGTATTAAAAATCAAATCTCAGCGGATTTACATGGCTTATTAGATGAGAAAGAACAACAAAATCCAATCTCACAATTAAATTACTTCATTAAACAATCTGAAAGTGAATTAGGAAAAGTAAGAGGGTTACTTGAAAGACATTACTCATTACGTACGAAATTCCAGGTCGAACGTGAGGGAGCACTTCAAATGGTGCAAAAACGTGAAGAGCAATTAAAGGTTGCAAATGAAGCTGGTGCAGAAGATCTAATCAAACGTGCAACTGAAGATCTAGCTTTTTATAAAGAACAAGCTGAAAAGTTTGTTACATTAATCGCTAAAACAGAAGAAGAAATTAGCTTTATGCATGAGCAAGTTAATCAAATTGAAAAAAAGTTAAAAGAGCTTCATACGAAAAAATATGACTTAATGTCTCGCCAAAACATGGCTCACGCGACAAAAAAAATAAATGAAACTCACCATTTACTTAATAGTAAAATGCCATCAATTGACTTCAACTACTTTGAAAAACAAATTCGTGATTTAGAGCTAAGAGTTCGTTCAGAATTTGATCTTCAATCATTTGATTACAAAATTGACTTATTAAAAAAAGAACTAACAAATAAAGTAAAGCAAGAAGCATAATCGTTTTCGAGAAGAAGAGATCACCTATCTCTTCTTTTTTTGTGGATTTAAAATGGAACAATTCAATAAAAAGATGAGTTAGGTAGATTTCCACTACAGGAGGTTATGAGTAAGTAATGTTTAAGAAAAAGCAATTTAAGTACCTCATGAACCTGTTATGAGAAAGTACATAAGAGGAAAAAGCAATTTAAGTACCTCATGAACCCGTTATGAGGAAGTACATTAGAAGAAAAAGCAAAATATGTACCTCTTGAACCAGTTATGAGGAAGTACATTAGAGGAAAAAGCAAAAGAAGTACCTCATGAAATTGATATGAGGAAGCAAATTACAAGAAAAGGCAATATAAGTTCCTGATGAACCCCATTTTTGTCTTTTTTTGATTATTTTGGAATAAATTTCTCTTTTAAAAATATAGATATGATGTTGACCTTAAATAGTATAGAAAATTATTTGAAAATTTCGAATTAGTTTATGAAACAAAAAAGGTACATTTTGAGAAAGGGCGAATTAATTATGAAAGGCTTCGAGATCGTTTTAAAAGACATTGTTATTTATTAAGGTAAGATCCGTAAGTTCCCACATAATTAAACATCAATATATCCTACATTGAGGAGCGTATAAGGAGGTTTTTAGAGTTACAATCTTTGGGATGAGGGGCTTTTAATCGAATCTATTTATGTTAACAGTGCTTTTAATCAAAACATGCGACTTGATGGAGTTTTTATTTTGTATTTGTGTTTTTAAAAGAGAAAAATTAAGAATGATTAGTAAAATAAATTTTGAAAGTAGGGTTATTATTGAGAATTAAAGGTAATATCGTAAAAAAACATGATGTAGTTCATTGTATGGTTTCAACTGAGGCACAGTTTGCATGGGAACTTTTAAAGAAAACAAAATATCGATGTATTCCAGTTTTAAGTGAAAATGATAAAGAGTATGTTGGAAATCTTTATCGTGTTGATTTAGCTGAGTATTTGGCAGATAACGATTCTTTGCAAGGCAAGACAGTAAATGATTTTGTGCGCAAAGAATGTCCACCAATTCAGGAAGATTCTCCATTTTTCAAAGTATTCTTTACGATTAAACGTTTTCCATATTTAGCAGTAGTAAACGATCTAAATGAATTTGTAGGAATTTTAACGCATAAAACAGTTTTTGAATTATTAGAAGAAGCATGGGGACTTAAGGACGGCGGTTATTCATTAACTGTTAGTACGATGGAACATGAAGGTGCATTAGCAAGATTAGCTAAGCTTGTAAATAAATATTCTAATTTGAAGAGCTGTATTACACTAGATAGTGATTCGGTTTATCGAAGAGTTTTAATTACGCTACCACCAACTATTAGTGAAGACGATTATATTAAGTTGAAAAAAGATATCATTAAAAAAGAGTTTCATATTATGCATGAAGAAGTCGCAACAAGTCATGCTACTCAAAAATGATTAAAAAGAAGAGCAAGGAGATCATTATACAGTCCCTTGCTCTTTTATTTAATATGTTGATTTTTTTGATGCCAGTCTGACAGGCATGGACGTAGTTAAATCCTTAATTTAGCTTTTTATGTACTTCATGATTTGATTCTTTATCTTTCTTTAATGAATCGAATTTTAATAGTAGGAGAGTTGATACTTTTTGAGGGTAGCTAAGTGGTTTGCCTTTTGCTTCTACCATTGAATTACCAACAACATAACTGATTGTTAGAAAGCCAACAATTAAAACTAGTGTAACGATTAAAGCAATTGTGATGAGAATACGCTTAATACTCGCTCGTAATACTCTACTGTTTGTTATTTTCATCAGAAAACTCTCCCCCTTAGGACAACACAGTTACCTGTATCATTTTATTACCTAAGGAAGAGAGTCATGACAAGCCGATTAAATTTTATTAATTTTTTCATATTCCTCTTGGATTTCACGTGATCGAACAGTTGCTTCAATAAAGCAATTTAAAAATGAATTAGCAACTTCACGGTCTTCAAGAACAGATATTCCAGCTTGAGTAGTGCCATTTGGGCTTGTAACTTTCTTCCTCAATGTCAATGGAGATTTATTCGTTTCTTGAAGCATTGAAATCGAACCCATTAAAGTTTGTTGAATAAATGGCTTGGCAATATCACGATGGATCCCTAGTGCCATTGCAGCTCGTTCAAATTGCTCGATGACATAATATATATAGGCTGGACCACTACCAAATAATCCAGTCATTGCATGTAATTCGTCTTCTTCAACTTTAGCGACAATACCGACACGCTCAAATAATCTTTTTGCAGTTTGCACCTTTTCAAAAGGAACTTCATCTGGATAAGCAAGTGCTGTAGCAGATTTTCTAACGAGTGAAGACGTAGTTGGCATTGCACGAACAATATTCAGATTTTCATTTCCTAGTAACTGTTTAATTTTACTGATTGTAACACCTGCTACTAAGGAAATAATTAACTGTTTTTCATTGAAAAAACTTTTAATTTGATCAAGAGCGATTGTAACATCTTTAGGTTTTATCGCTAAAAAAACTACACTTGAACCAGAGATTGCTAACTGACGGTTTGTAGTAGCTAATACACCATATTTTGTATGTAAACTATCTAAACGTTCTAAATCCGCCCTATTAGTGATTGCAATTTGATCACTCTCAATATACCCACTTTCAATTAATCCTGCAATTAATGCTTCTGCGATACTACCTGCACCAATAAACGCAACTTTTCCTAGAAACATTACATTCACCTCACCTCTATTGTAATAGATATTATATTAGAGAAATAAATACTATATTCCTTGTTGACATATTACTTTTATATAATTTTTTTAAAATATTTTTAAATAATTTTTAGGTGCAGACAAAATTTTAAGTAGAAAAGAAGTCAATTGGGAAATTTTTTTAGTTTTGTAACGATTAATACCTTTATCAATCCCCGTGTTCTCTGCACTTTCTAGGCTATGGTATTACATTAATGTAAAATTCTAATCATCTTTGTTTGTATTTTTTAAAATGTATATTAGAATTAACTGTAAGAAGATTCTGATAAGGAGGAATTAACATGATCCCTGAAGATAAGATTCACCAAATTACACTCCCGGTACCTTATGCAATGAATACAGTAAATGTTTTTTTAGTTGAAGGAGATTTATTGACTTTAATTGATACAGGAACGAATACTCCAGATACTTTAGATGCACTTAAAAGTGAATTAGATAAAATAGGGTATAAATTAGAAGATATTGAACAAGTCATTTTAACTCATCATCATCCAGACCATGCAGGATTATTAGAAGAGTTCAATGAAGATGTGAAGATTTTAGGCCATGAACGAAATATTCCGTATTTAACTCAGGAACAATCATTCCTAAATTACTATAATGAGTACTTTATTGAAAATGCACTATTATACGGTGTACCACAAGAATATGTACAAAGAATGCCACGTACAACAGAGAAAATGCCATATACTAGTATTCGTTCTTTAACTCATACGATAGATGAGGGCGATCGAATTGATAGTATTTTTGGGTTGAAAGTATTGTACACACCTGGTCATGCAACTACTCACATTTCTTTATTTAGTGAGGATGATGGCATTGCATTCGGAGGGGATTTATTATTAGATAAGGTTTCGTCAAACCCAATTATTGAGCCGCCATTAAATGGTGAAACCGAACGTGTAAAGCCATTACTTCAATATAATCATTCCTTACAAAGAATAGCAGAACTTCCGATTACAAAATTATATACTGGTCATGGTGATCCAGTTACAGATATTAAGGATTTAGTAAAAAGTAGAATAGAAAAGCAAAAAGCTAGAGCTGAAAAAGTATATGAAATGGTTAAAAAACAACCGTTAACTGCATATGAAGTTTGCCAAATGTTATTTCCAAAGGTTTATCAAAAACAACTTTCACTTACTTTGTCTGAAACAATTGGTCAATTAGACTACCTGGAAAACTTAGGTTTTATTAGTTTAAATGAACGAAATGATGGTATACTTGAGTATAAAACGAATGAGCATTCAGTCAGTCAATAATAGAGGTGGGAATTTTTGAGGTTAAGTAACCAAACGGTAGTAATAACAGGTGCTTCGAGTGGTCTTGGGAAAGATTTAGCTTTAACTGCAGCAAAACAAGGCGCTAATATCGTCTTAATTGCTAGAAGAGAAACAGAGCTAAAAAACTTAAAGGCAAAAATACAAGAAGATTTTCCAGTTAAATGTCATTATTTTGTTGTAGATGTGACAGATGAAAATGCAGTATATGATGCATTTCATCAAATCGAAGAGCAATTTGATGGAATCGATGTTTTAATAAATAATGCAGGCTATGGTCTATTTCAAACAGTTGAACAAATGTCATTTCAAGATATGAAGCAAATGTTTGATGTCAATGTATTTGGGGTCATGATTTGTTCAAAGCTTGCCCTTACGTCTATGAAGCTAAAAGGGAAGGGACATATTATTAATATCGCTTCTTTAGCAGGTAAGATTGCAACTTCAAAAGCTGCAGCATATGCGAGTTCTAAGCATGCGGTGCTAGGATTCAGCAATGCCTTAAGACAAGAAGTTGAAAAAGACGGAATCTATATTACGAATATAAATCCAGGTCCGATGGATACTCCGTTTTTTGATATAGCTGATGAGTCAGGATCATACGCAAAATCTGTTCGGAAAATGATGTTAGACCCTGAAAAAGTTGCTTCGAAAGTTATTTCTTTAATTGGAAAAAATGTTCATGAAATCGATTTACCTTCATGGATGGGATTTGGAGCAAAAGTCTATTCAGTATTCCCTAAAGTAAGTTATTATTTAATGATGAAATTCGGAAATAAAAAATAATAGAAGCTGTTCATAGAAACAGCTTAGATGTTGATAGAAAAAAGAGCTAAGAGAGTAAGTTTCTCGAAGCTTTTTTTATTTAGTGCTGTGTTAAAGAATGATGTTGTTTTTGTTATTCAACTTATTGGTAGATTAGTGGATTAAGGATACTTAAAGGTGGAGATTAAAACTTTGCCGAATAATATAAATTCGGATCAAAATAATTAGGGGTGATTAAATGGTATTGGAAGCTGTTATGCTATATGTTAAGGAAGGTATGGAGGAACAATATGAAGAAGCTTTTCGAGAAGCATCAAAAATTATTTCTTCTATGAAAGGCTACATGTCACATGAATTACAACGATGCATGGAAATAAAAGGGAAATATTTATTATTGGTGCAGTGGGAAACATTGGAGGACCATACAATTGGATTTAGACAATCTAATGAATACCAAGATTGGAAAAAGCAGCTTCATCATTTTTACGACCCATTTCCAACAGTGGAACATTTTGAAATGGTGAAACTTTTGTAGATGTTTCTTCGACAACTTTTGAAGTAAGTTATAAACTTCCATTCATTGTGGTGGTGAATTATTGATCCATGGTTGGCTAACGCATACGTTCGCTACATAAAGAAAAGTAAGACCACATTTTTGTGGTCTTTTTCAGTTTCAATCAACATTTAAATTTAGAGGAGCTTTATTTAAATTAATTTAAACCTTTTCTATTTGTTATTTGCTATTCATTTTTTAATACATACTAAATTGTTTTGCGTCTCGTTAGTATTTCAACCTTGCATCTATCCACCTCATACTTTTATTCGAAGTAAACCCTATTGTTTTTCATTAGTCTAACTTCATGCGCTTTCAACTATATATATAGTAATGAGATCTAAGTGAAAGATGGTGGGATAGTATGACTAAAAGGGATTATTTAATAAAACCACTTGTAGGTGATAGTTATCCAACAATTGATCGAGGAGAAACTATCTACCTATGGGACAAGCAAGGAAAGAAATATATTGATGGTTCTTCGGGTGCAGTTGCTGCAAGTATTGGTCATGGTGTTAAGGAAATAATTGATGAAATGGTAAAGCAAGCCTCTAAAGTGGCGTTTGTTTATAGATCACAGTTTACGAGTGAGGCGGCAGAACAATTAGCTGAAAAAATAGCTCAGCTAGCACCTGGAGATTTAAACTGGAGTTTTTTTGTTAATAGTGGTACTGAAGCAACTGAAACGGCTATGAAAATGGCAATACAGCATTTTCAAGAAAGAGGAATTCATACGAAAACGAAGATTATATCAAGGAGTATGAGCTACCATGGTATCACCATCGGATCCTTATCTATGTCAGGGCATCCTTTAAGGAGGAAACGTTTTACTAGTTTACTAGAGGATTATCCAATGGTTGAAGCGCCGTATTGCAAAAGGTGCCCATTTGAATTAGAGCCTGGAAATTGTGGTTTACTTTGTGCGACTGCACTTGATCGTACAATTCAGAAATTAGGTTCTGAAAATGTAGCAGCCTTTATAGTTGAACCTATTGTTGGTGCGGCAGGAGCTGCGTTAACTCCTCTAAAAGGATATTATGAAAAAATTAAAGAAATTTGTGATAAAAATGATGTGCTACTTATTGCGGACGAAGTAATGACGGGAATAGGTAGAACTGGGGAAATGTTCGGAATGAATCATTGGAATTGTGTGCCCGATTTATTAGTTCTTGGTAAGGGATTAGCGGCTGGTTATACACCAATTGCTGCAGCAATCGCAAGTGATCGTGTAATGCAACCAATTTTAGAAGGCAGTCGACTTGTTATGAGTGGACACACGTTTAGCGCAAATCCTCTCTCTGCAAGTATAGCTTTAGCGGTTTTAAACTATGTCGAAAAAAATGGATTAGTACAAAATTCTAAAATACAAGGTGAAAAGATCAAATTAAAACTAAAAGAATGGCAGAAAGAGTATCCTTTTCTATTCGATGTCAGGGGAGAAGGACTACTGATCGGTATTGAAATAAATGAAGATTTCTTTGATTGTAAAAGTGTAACAAATCGTGTAATTGAGATTGCTAAAAATCATGGATTATTACTGTATCCATCTGTTAGTGGTCCATATGGAAGATCTGAAAATAGTTTCTTGCTTTCTCCACCTTTAGTCATTACTGATGCGCAAGTAAATGAATTGCTAACTTTATTGAAGGAAGTATTTAATGAGCTAAATCAAGAAGCAAAGGAGATCGAATAATGGCAATCAATACTTTCGGGAAAATCATTCGTATTGAAGAAGCTTTGCTTTATTTTAAAGATGATATGGTGTTAATGTTCGGTGGATTTGGAGGAATCGGTAACCCACCAACATTAATAAGGAGCATTTTAGAGAAAGGTGTAAAAAATCTTACTCTAATTGGAAATGATACTGGTTTTCCTGATGTTGGGATCGGACAATTAGTGACGGCTAAAAGAGTAAAAAAAATGATTACAACACATATCGGATCAAATCCGAATGCTGGAAAGCAAATGACAGATGGTACGTTAGAAATAGAGTTCAGTCCTCAAGGTACATTTATCGAACGGATCCGAGCGGGTGGAGTTGGATTAGGTGGCGTTTTAGTGGATATTGGGATTGATAGTGTAATAGATGTTGATAAACAGAGAGTGAATGTATTTGGGAAAGAGTATTTAGTTGAAACTCCTCTCATTTCAGATGTTTCAATTGTATATGCGAAGAAAGCAGACCCTTTTGGGAATTTAGTTTTTGATAAGAGTGCTCGTAATACGAATCCTTATGTAGCAATGGCCGGAAAAATCACAATTGCGGAAGTTGATGAAATTGTTCCTTTAGGAGCATTAGAACCTGAAGAAATTATCGTACCTGGCGCTTTCGTAAACCACATCGTTCAATCGGAAGGAGTGAATTGGAAGTGGGTTTGGGAAAAATAAATCCTAGGGAAATGATGGCAAAACGTGCAGCAAAAGAAGTAAAGAGCGGTATGATTGTGAATCTTGGGATTGGAATTCCTTCACTAATCCCAAATTACTTACCAGATGATTGCCAAGTAATGTTCCATGCAGAAAATGGTGTGTTAGGTTTAGGACCTACTCCGCAAAAAGGTGAAGAAGATGAAAATTTATGTAATGCTGCAGGATTACCTGTAACACTAATTCCAGGTTCCAGTTATTTTGATAGTAGCATAGCCTTTGCGATTATTCGAAAAGGTTTATTAGATTTAACAGTACTCGGTGCTCTCGAAGTCAGTAAAAATGGCGATTTAGCAAATTGGATTGTCCCTGGTAAAAGAGTGCCAGGAATTGGTGGAGCAATGGACTTAGCTCAAAAATCCAAAAAAGTAATTGTTTTAATGAACCATACTAATAAAAATGGTGACCCTAAAATAGTCTCTGAATGTACACTGCCTCTTACATCTCCAAGTTGCGTAGATTTAATCATTACTGAAATGGCCGTAATTGAAGTTAAAAAAGAAAGTGGAGAGCTTTGGTTAAATGAAGTAATGTCTCCATATTTAGTCAGCGATGTGATTGAGAAAACTGGTGCTCCACTATTTGTGAACCCAAATGTTATTGTTCATCGTTGGGAGTGATCAAGATTGGATTTGAAAGCTAAAATTAATGACTATATTCATAAAAATAAGAACAAGGCAATTGAATTACTTCAGATTCTTGTTCGTGAAAAAAGTGTTTCAGGAAATGAAGCTGCTGCACAAAAAATTGTCTCAAATTATTTACAGGATCTTGGATTAGTGATTGATCGCTTTGAGCCATCATTTGAGGAATTAACAAAATCATCCTATTTTATTTCAGAACGAACATCATTTGAGGATAGTCCGAATATCGTTGCAATTTTAAACGGAATAGGAAATGGTAGATCGATTATATTAAATGGACATATTGACGTGGTTCCTGAAGGTGAAATAAGTAGTTGGGATCTCCATCCGTATAGTGGTGCTCTCGTAGGAAATCGCTTATATGGTAGGGGAACAACAGATATGAAGGGCGGAAATGTTGCTGCATTATTTGCGATTGAAGCAATAAAAAAATGTAATATTCCTCTTAAAGGTGACATCTATTTTGAAAGTGTTATTGAGGAAGAAAGCGGAGGGGCAGGTACGCTAGCAACGATATTACGAGGATACGAAGCAGATGCTGTCCTTATTCCAGAACCAACCAAAATGAAAATTTTTCCCAAACAGCAAGGCAGTGTTTGGTTTCGAATAAAAGTAAAAGGTAAAGTTGCACACGGTGGAACGAGGTATGAAGGTGTTAGTGCAATTGAAAAAAGTATAATGGTTATTAATCATATAAATCAATTAGAAAAAGTTCGAAATACAAGATTACTAGATGATCCACTATACAAAAATGTGCCAATTCCAATTCCGATTAATATCGGAAAAATAAATGGGGGTACTTGGCCCTCCTCTGTCTCAGATCTAGTTACTCTTGAGGGAAGGCTAGGTGTTTCACCGAATGAAACAATCGAAGAAGCTAAACTTGAAATAACGAGGTGGCTTAAAACACTTTCATTAATTGATGATTGGTTTACTGAAAATCCAGTTGAGGTTGAATTTTTTGGAGCAAGATGGTTACCAGGTAGTATCGATCTTGAGCATCCATTTATGGAATCTCTGAAGAAATCATATCAATATGTTTATAAAAATGAACCGATTATTGAAGCCTCTCCATGGGGTACAGACGGCGGTTTATTTACACAAATAAAACAAATACCTACTATTGTGTTTGGACCAGGGGAAACGAAGGTTGCACATTATCCAAATGAATACATTGATCTAGATGAATTATTTCGTTGTGCAGAGGTAATTGCCTACACATTACTAGATTGGTGTGGAGTAGATGAATAATGAAGTATTTTATCAAAACAAGTCTCAAAATATTTTCAAGGAAATAATATGAGCTTTTATTTTAAATATTATG
Source organism: Bacillus sp. AFS001701 (assembly GCF_002559405.1). Lineage (GTDB taxonomy): Bacteria > Bacillota > Bacilli > Bacillales > Bacillaceae_G > Gottfriedia. The sequence continues at coordinate 20,094 of NZ_NTZO01000140.1, forward strand.
TAAATAATTGACGAAACATCAGGACTTGATTAAAGTGGACGATCTGGCGAAAAATAGCAATACAATGTTGTGGGCTAACTTTAGGGTTAGTCCTTTTTTGTTCTAATAATACTATTTTAAGCTATTCTTATTCTGATCCTGACATTCTTTATATGCTATTCCATTCAAGTCAAATTGGAGGATTAAATCATATTCGAGTGAATAATCCAGAGCTTGATGCTTTATTAGAAAAAGGCAGAAAAACTACCAATGTTGAGGAAAGAAAGCAAATTTATGCTGACGCTCAAAAGTTGATTGTTGAAAATGCCTACTGGGTGCCAGTCTATTCTCCTAAAGTGTTTTATATTGTCAATAAGAGAGTACATGATATAAAACTTCAGTCAACGAATATACTTTTAAATGACAGTTGGGTGAGTAAGTAATGACTCAATACATTCTAAACCGGATCATTTCAGCCATCATTGTTATCTTTGGTATCTCGATCCTCTCATTTTTTCTAATACACTTGATACCTGGAGATCCAGTCAAAATAATGCTCGGTTTAAATGCATCACCGGAACAAGTTGCAAAACTAACACACCATTTGGGGCTGGATAAGCCCCTTTTGGTTCAATATTTACAATACATTAATAATGTGTTTCACGGCGATTTTGGGACATCCTTGAAAACCGGTAGACCGGTATTGACTGAAATCTTAGATCGTTTCCCTGAAACAATAAAGTTAGCAGCAACTGGGATGGTATTTGCCGTCATTATTGGAATCGCGTTGGGGGTTTTAGCAGCGAAATACAAGGATACGATAATCGATACATTTTGTACCGGCTTAGCAACCTTAGGCGTATCTATTCCGAGCTTTTGGTTAGGAATCTTATTAATTTTAGTATTTTTGGTAAAATTAAGCTGGTTTCCGATAGCTGATGGAACTGGACTCAGATCACTCATTCTACCTGCTATTACTTTAGGAGTAGTCATGTCTACTATGATTAGTAGATTAACTAGAAATGGAATGGTGGAGGTTCTATCAAATGACTTTATTCGTACTGCACGCTCAAAAGGTCTAGAGGAACGTCATATATTATTCCGCCATGCCTTTAGAAATGTGCTTATTCCAATCATTACTGTCATTGGGTTGCAAATAGCAGCTCTGCTTGGTGGTACGGTAATTATCGAGCAAGTCTTTAATTGGCCAGGTTTAGGTACACTTTCCATCGGTGCGATTATGTCAAGGGATTTTCCGATGATTCAGGGTACTGTCTTATTTATGGGAGTTGTTTACGTTAGCGTTAATATATTAGTAGACATCGTTTACAGTTTAATCGATCCACGTGTTAAATTGAATGAAAAGGGTGAAGGGTAATGGCAAAATTGAGTGAGGTATATAAACCATATTTGTTACAAGATTTACAAGAAGAACTAGGACTTTCGTATATTTTCATTTCACATGATTTAAGTGTAGTAGAACATATCGCACATCGCGTTCACCTGATGGAAAGTGGATTGCGTATTTTTCATTCCGGCAGATGGAGGAGAGGTAAGATATTTAAGCAAACAATATCATGATACGCTAAGTGATATGATTTTTACTGATATGCGCTTCCTAAAAAGTCCATTGAAACCTCAGTGGTCTAAAAATGGAAAGTACGTTTTTTGCCTCGGAACCAGGGAAGGCAGGAATGAAGTTGTCCGATTTGCTGTGGATGATTCAGAGGGAAGAGGACGTATAGTAATTGGTGGAGACAGGACTATTTTTCATTTCTCTTATAATGGTGATCAAACATTTGTGATAGCGTATTCGTCTGTTGAACACCCTGGAAAAATTGCTGTTGTTAGTATTGAGAATAATACAGGATACAATTATTTAAAGAGAGAACCAATGGAAGCTTTTTCTATTCTAGAAGCACCATCTTTATCCACAAACGAAGTACGGTTAGATCACTGCAATGATGCCTACTTATCTGAGGTAAAGGTAGTCAAACCAGAAGTCTTTTCGTATTTTTCAGAGGATGATTGGCAGATTCAAGGATTTGTCCTTAAGCCAGCTAATTTTGAAGAAGGAAAAAAATACCCTGTATTATTAGATATTCATGGGGGTCCTCATTCCTCGTTCGGCTATACTTATTTTCACCAAATGCAACTATTCTCTGCAAAAGGATTTGCTGTTGTTTACCTTAATCCACGAGGGACTTCTGGCTTTGGTGAAAATTTTACGAATGCAGTGTGTGGCGATTATGGCGGGAAGGATATGATCGATCTTTTTAACGGATTAAACGAGGCTTTACGACGTTTTGATTTTCTTGATAAAAACAAGGTGGCAGTCAATGGAATAAGTTATGGTGGTTTTATGGCGAATTGGCTAATTACTCATACCGATCAATTTTTTGCTGCCGTATCAGAAGGTTGTATTTCAAATTGGATATCGATGTATGGTACTAGTGATATCGCGCCGGAATTTATGGATGTAGAATTTCAAGGGAAAACGGATGTAGTATCACTTTGGAAACGCTCTCCACTTGCTTATGTTGAAAATGTGAATACACCACTTTTGCTTCTTCATAATGAGAGCGATTTAAGGTGTCCTATAGAACAGGCTGAGCAGTTTTATTCACACATTAAACGCAAGGGAGGAGAGGTGCAATTTGCTCGGATACCGAACTCAAGCCACGCACTTCTTCAAACTGGGAGACCTACGCTGCGAATTGAAAGGTTAGAAGCGATTCTAGGTTTTGTAACATCACAGTTACAAGAATCATTTGCAAAAGGGAGTCTGGCCATTTATGAATGAGATTAATACATGGGTTTCTCAGCATTACGAGTCGATAAAGTCCACTTATCAGCACCTTCATAAACATGCTGAAATTAGTTGGAAAGAATTTGAGACAACTGGATTCATATGTGAACAATTAGAAAAATTGAATATTCCCTACGAAACGTTTGAGGACATAACAGGTGTCGTTGGATACTGGGGGAATAAAGATGAAGGACCAACAATTGGGATAAGATCAGATATGGATGCTTTCTGGCAACTAGTGGATGGAGATTGGAAAGCGAATCATTCTTGTGGTCATGACGCTCATATGACCATGGTCCTGTATGCCATAACTTGTTTGAAGGAAATTGGATATGAACCTAAAGGATTAATAAAAATAATCTTTCAACCAGCAGAGGAAACTGGGAAAGGTGCAAAAGCAATCATTGAAAAAGGGATTTTAAATGACGTGAAACTTTTACTTGGTCTTCATGTGCGTCCTGTTCAAGAATTGAAATTTGGAAAAGCGGCACCTGCTATCTATCATGGGGCTACTACTTTATCCAGTCAATGCGGTAAAGGTAGACCCATCTGTTTCTGCATCTGCAAAGATGAAAATGGTTAGGGCCGGTGGAGAAAATGTAAATATCATTCCAGACCTTGCTGAGTTCGGAATTGATGTACGGGCCGAACGTAATGAAATAATGAAAGAGTTAATTAAAGATATTGAACAAGCGGTTTTTGCAGCTGGAACGGCCAATCATGCCGAAGTTACAATGGAAACCATTGCGGAAATGGTGGCTGCTGAAAAAAGTCACGTTATGGAAGAGGTTGTAAAAGAGGCAATCGTTGAAGCGATAGGAGATGAATGCTTAGCTCCAGCGGTTATTACTCCAGGAGGAGAGGACTTTCATTTTTACAAAACAAAATTCCCTCATTTACAAACAACAATGATCGGTTTAGGAACAGTTTTGAAGCCAGGCTTGCATCACCCGAATATGAGTTTTAATCTAGATTCACTATCAAACGATGTTAAAATCTTAAGTACTGCTATGATTAAGATGTTGGCGTTATAACAATAAATGATAGAGGACTCGGTTATTTACGAGTCTTTTTTTATTTTGTAAGAGAATTTATAATACAAGGCAATGAAATTGGAACACTAATAGAAAAAAGATAAAGTGAGGATTTATATGCGAAAGATAACTTTATTTTTTCTATGTCTTTTTTTGTGGATACAGCTGCCAGAAAAAACACATGCTGCAGACAAAATTCCAATTTTAATTTATCATTCCATTGATGAGTTTACTGGTCACGGAGTAAGAGACTTGTTTGTCTCACCTGAGAATTTTGAAAAGCAAATGATCTATTTACGTGATCATGGATTTACGCTCTTAACTTTTGAACAATGGGGAGACCGTAATAACGTTAAGAAACCTGTATTTATAACAATTGATGACGGTTATAAAAACAACTTAAATGTGTTAAAAATCTTTCAAAAATTGAAATCGGATACGTTTACACCAAGGGCAACTATTTTTGCGATATCCGACTATATTGGATGGCCGGATCGTCTTTCTAACACGGATTTAAAAAAGATGTCTGATACAGGGATGTTTTCAATCCAATCACACACTGCAACCCATCCAGATTTAAGGAAGATAGATGATTATAAGCATGAGTTGAAAGATTCCAAAGATAAGATCCAATCAATCACTGGAAAAGCTGTGATAGCTCTCTCTTATCCTTATGGGTATCATAATGATAAAGTAATTGAGGAAACAAAAAAGTACTATAAATTTGCAGTAGCGACAGATCCGAAATATTATTTAGAAAAGGGTACAAAGAATGAAGACTATCTTTTACCTAGAATCTATATAAAGTATGACTATACGATGAATGAATTTGCTAAGATTGTAGAAGGACAGGCTAAGGTAATTGTAAATTTTAGAGAACCTGAGACTATTTATTACGATTGAAATAAGGTTACTCATAAGTCTTTGTACGTTCGACTTTATGAGGTAACCTTTTTTTATTGACTAATCAGCTTAAAGATATTTGCTTAGTTAAAAGATTATTTTTTCATCAATCATGGGGAAAATTACCTTTTTTTAACTTTGTCGATAAATAGGAGGTTTGTGAATAGTTTGTCTCATGGTATGATATAGTAAGTGATAGATTAATGAGATAGAAAAGGTGATTAAATGAGAGCAAATCCATCACAAAGACCATCACCTAAAATGAGGTCAGTATGGAGAATTACATCACTACTTAGCAGTATCTCTTTAGTTGCTTTACCAATTATCTATTATTTTCTTATGAGATATTTTTCACTTCCCTTTTTTATTTTAATGATTATTATAGGTGTCGTTATAGCGTTAATTATTTTTTTAACTTTATTTTTACCTACACTTAAATTGAAATATACCGCATATGAGATTTATGAAAATGAGTTAGAAATTCAAAAAGGAATATTTGTTATTAAACGAATTGTTATTCCTATGGTCAGAGTTCAACACGTTACGACAGAAGTAGGACCACTACTGCGTCGATACGGTTTATCTACAGTGAATATTTCCACGGCTGCTACCACACATGAAATTGAAGGCTTAGAACACCATGTCGCAGAAAAGCTTAGAGATAAAATTATCTACTTAGCAAGGATAAGTGATGACGATGTTTGAGCCAAAAAGACAACATCCAGCTTATATACTTACCGTATTTTTAGAACAAATTAAAAACGTACTAATACCACTTATTATACTTTTAGTTTCAGGTGGTAAAGGGTCAATGTTTCAATATTTGTTTGCTGCTGTTCTGATTGTTTTTCCAGTTGCTTCAGCAATCATTAAATGGTATCGATTTACCTACTATATAACTGAAGATGAATTTAGAATTCGTTCGGGATTATTTGTAATCGAAAATACATTTATTCAAAAAGAACGTATTCAGTCTTTTTCAGTTAATGCTGGATTTATTCAACAGCTTTTTAATGTGGTGAGCGTACGAATTGAAACAGCTGGTGGAAAAAAAGCTGAAGGCATATTAAATGCAATACCTAAGGAAGTGGCACTTTCATTAAAAAATGAAGTATTAAACTCTAAAAAGAAAAAAGTAGGTTTGGTTGTAGCTGAGGAAAATAGTGGACAAGCAGTACCTTTAGTAGATATAAGTTTAACAATTGAAACGAGAAAACTTTTTTTAGCTGGAATCACTTCCTTTGAAGTTGGACTAGCTTTTGCCGTTTTAGCATCATTATTTTCACAAATTGAGGATTTACTTCCACATAGTATTTATGTGGCAATATATAATCAAATACAAACATTCACTTACATGATGTTTTTTATTGTATTTTTAGGTAGTTTATTACTTTCCCTAATTTTTTCAACCATTCGATACATATTGAAATTTGCAAACTTTACTGTCCAAAGAAGAGATGATCGAATGATTATTACAAGAGGGTTATTCGAAAAAAATGAATTTACGGTTTCATTAAAACGAATTCAAGGAGTAGTTATAAAAGAAGGGATCATTCGTCAATTATTCGGCTATTCTACTGTCTACGTCGAAGCTGTTGGAATGGGGGATAAGCAGGAACAAGGTAGACATGTTCTACATCCATTTATTAAAACGAAGGATGTCCACTTATTCCTAAAAAATTTTATTCCTTCTATTAACTATGATGAAATATCAAACCGAGCACCAAGAAGAGCTCGAAAAACGTATTATTCAAGAATGATTATTACTTTTCTTCTAATAGCAAGTGGAATTGTATTACTTCCATTTGTCCATTTCTGGGCTTATGGCATTGTTTTAATCAGTATATTTATTGGGGAATTAGGATTTAGAAATGCAGGCTATACATTATTAGATCGAACTGTGATCATTCAGTCTGGTTATTTCTCAAGAACAACCGCGATTTTACCAAAAGAGCGAATACAAGTATTGATCGGTGAACAAAGTTTCCTTCAAAAAAGAGTAAAACTAAAATCTATCTACATTACGATTCTTTCAAGCCAATTTGGTCGTACCTATCAGGTAAGACATTTAGATGAAAAAGACGTAAATCGAATGATTGGTTGGTTTAGTTAAAGCCATACCAGAGCAAGCACAGATCGTTAAAAGAAGACGTGTATACATTAGTGTAAGCACGTCTTTTTTTAGCGCTTAAATTTATTTTTTCTATTAGGAGGAAAAGAACTTGGGGAAAAGAGTATTTGTAGGAATAATCCTCTTAACCGTGTTTGTGACAGTTTTACATACGCTGTGGAATAAACCTACACCATTAAAGCATGGAGTGATTGATGATGTTGGCCATCTTCTTCCTACTAAAATTGATCGCATTGTCAAAGGAAGGGAATTAGATCAATTAAAGAAAATTGTCATCGATGCAAAAAAACAAGGGAAAACAGTTTCAATTGCAGGTGAGCGACATAGTCAAGGTGGTCATACATATTATAAAGATGGTGTGGTGATTGATTTAAAAACATTTAATAAGGTTGAAAAAGTGGATCCTGTTCAAAAGACAGTTATTGTTCAAAGTGGTGCAACATGGGGAGATATACAAAAAGCGATTAATCCTTATCATCTTGCATTAAAGGTAACTCAGTCACAAGAGATATTCTCAGTAGGTGGTTCATTAAGTGTGAACGCACACGGTCGTGACATTCGGAATCACTCATTAGCTAGTACTGTTAATTGGTTTACACTATTAACTCCAGAAGGGAAAGTAATTAAAGTAAGCCGCACTGAGAATAAAGAATTATTCCCGTATGTATTAGGTGGATATGGATTATTTGGAATTATTTTAGAAGTAGAGTTTCAACTAACAAATAATGAATTATATCGAGTAGAAACAAAAACGATGGACTATAAGAAATATCCAAATTATTTTAACAAGAACGTATTAGAAAACCAAAATGCAAGAATGCATATTGCTAGGATTTCTGTAGCACCAGATAGCTTTTTAGATAAGGTTTATGCAATTAATTATATGGCAACATCCCGCAAAATGACCGATTCAGATCAAGAGCTGAAGGAAGATCATTCCGCATTTTTACCGAAGTTTGCACTAGGTATGTCTAGAACTTCGGACATTGGTAAAAATCTATTTTGGGATTTTCAATATCGCTTTATTCACTCCCTAAACGGGAACTATGAAACTCGTAATAATGTCATGCGTTCTGAAAGTAAGTTTATGGAATTCGATGACCGTCAAGATACACAAGTTTTACAGGAATTTTTTGTACCTGTAAATGAATTTGTCCGCTACATTGATGATGTTAGAGCATATTTACAATATGAAAATTTAAATATATTAAATATAACGATTCGATACGTTGAAAAAGATGATGAAACAGTCATGAATTATGCAAAAGATGATATGTTTGCTTTCGTTGTTTTGATTCAACACGGTAAAGATAAAGAGTCTATTCAATATGCAAAAGAAGTCATTCAAAAGTGGACTGATCTAACTCTAGAGCATCGAGGAACTTATTATTTACCTTATTATCCATATCAGTCTAAGCAACAAATGGTATCAGCATATCCAAAAACGCAAGATTTTTTCAAGAAGAAAAGAGAGTTTGATCCAAATAATGTATTTATGAATACTTTTTATGAAAATTATGGGGAGTAATCCTATGAATCGTTTTTTAATCGCATTACTTAGTATTATTGGATTTAGTAGTTCTTTAGTATTTCCATATTATGTCCTCTTCTTAAGGAATATAGGAGATGCGTATGACGTATTTAGTTTATTATACGGACTTTTTTCATTAAGTTTAAGTGTGGTTGTATACTTTGGTGGCCGATTTGTTGAGCAGGTTTCACCATTTTTATTAATGATATTCCATTCATTATTTTGTTGTTTATTGTTTTTTTCACTGCCTTTGATCGATAATATAAAGATTGTTTATATTGGGCAAGTTTTATTTGGAGGATTTACTGCGTTATTCAAGATCGCTGAAAAGAAATTATTTATGAAGGCTTCATCTGATTTTTATAGAAGTCACTTATTTTGGACTTCTTTTATAACAGCTATTTGTATTATAGGTGTCGGAACTTTACTTGAATCGATTGACATTCAATTTATGTTTCATTTAGCAGCTTGGCTTTTCTTAATAAGTGCACTTGGTCTTTGTTATAAAATGATAATGAGCAAGAGCCAGACTGGTGCTAAGTAATGAAGTGTATTATTTAAATTCAGAGTAACGCAACAATGTTTTGTTTTTATAGGTTATTTTTGTGCGTAACGTTGTTATATTCCTTTTTATACAATAAAGTTAATGAATAAGTACCATGATTTACATATAAAATACTGTTTTTAATAAAAATAAAATAATAAATTTAAATTTATATATTGTTTAAGTAACGAAACAATGTTATATTAACTTTAAATTAATTAAAGTATTTATGGAGACATTCATTACTTTATGTGAAGTTAAATTGTATGAAAGGAATGATTATATATTATGAGACATGAGGAAGCTGTAGGAATTTTTTATGCTGCTTTTGTAATTTTAGGATTAACGATTGGTTTAGGTGTAGGTTATTTTACATCACATTTAATCGTAGGAGGATTTATTGGTTTTGGAATTGGAATAGGTTTAGGTCTATTAAGTAATGCTATTTTATACATTAATAAAGACTGATTTTGACGGCTGTGCCAATGATTGCTAAAGGATAGCTCTTCATCAGACTAAGTGCCACGAAAGAATAGCGTTTTTTAGTCAGTCAGATACTTAAGTTAGACCATGAATACAGTATTAAAATTAAATTTTATGCTTGAAATGTAAAAGGAGAGATGGTTATGCAAAAAAGGGAAACAAAACTGGTTCCTGTTATGATTGCGTTATTACTTGGGATATTTTTCGCTTCCCTTGATAACACAATCGTTTCTACGGCGATGCCTACAATTTTAAAAGATTTAGGGGGCTATGATAAATTTGTTTGGGTAACATCAGCTTACTTAGTTACAGAAATGGCTGGGATGCCAATTTTCGGTAAACTTTCTGATATGTACGGTAGAAAAAGATTTTTTATGTTAGGAATTATTTTATTCATTTTAGGTTCAGTTCTTTGTGGAACAGCAAATTCTATTATTCAGCTTAGTATTTACCGTGCAATTCAAGGTATTGGCGGAAGTGCATTAATGCCAATTGCTTTTTCAATTATTTGGGATGTGTTTCCTGTTGAAAAGCGTGGTAAAATGAGTGGTATTTTTGGTGCCGTTTTTGGATTATCAAGCGTTCTTGGACCATTAATTGGTGCTTATATCACAGATTATATTAACTGGAGATATATTTTCTATATAAATATTCCTTTTGGACTTTTAACACTTGGACTAATTAGTTATTTTTATGTCGAGTCAAAAAACCACACAAAGCAACAAATCGACTGGTGGGGTGCAACAACTTTTGTTATTAGTATCATATGTTTAATGTTTGCACTTGAGCTAGGTGGAAAAGAATATGCTTGGGATTCAGTTCAAATTTTAGGTTTATTTGCTGGATTTGCTGTTTGCCTTATTGTCTTTTTATTTATTGAACGTAAAGCAGCTGAACCGATTATTTCGTTTAGCATGTTTAAATATCGTCTTTTTGCTGCAAGTAACTTTGTTGGCTTATTTTATGGAGCGGCATTCATCGCTGCAACAATTTACATTCCAATCTTTATCCAGTTTGTTCAAGGTGGAACAGCTACGAATTCAGGTTTAGTTTTATTACCAATGATGGTAAGTGTAAGTATTTCTGCCGCATTTGGTGGAGCTTTAGCAAATAAAACTAGTTATCGTAATATCATGGTTGGATCGGTTGTACTTTTATTAGCAGGTATTATTTGTCTAGGTACTTTAACACCTGATACGACTAAATTCCAAGTGATTGTTTATATGATCATTGTTGGATTTGGTGTAGGGGCATCATTCTCAGTCCTTGGTATGTCTGCGATGCATCATTTCGATAATGAAAATCGTGGATCAGCAAGTTCAACTAACGCATTCCTTCGTGCTTTAGGAATGACGGTTGGTATTACTGTTTTTGGTGTTATTCAACGAAATGTATTTACTGATAAAATTGCTGATGCATTTGCAAAAAGTGGAGCACCACAGGATTTTTCGAATATTAATCAAGCCTTTACTCCTGAAGCTGCCAAATTGATTCCTGCACCAATACTGACAAAAATTACTGACGTGTTTTCAACGTCAATTGCTCATACATTCCTTTGGACATTAGTTCCTGTAGGATTAGCATTGATTTCAATTTTCTTAATGGGTAACGAGCGTTTATCTGATAAAGAAATGGCTAAGAGCAATGCGTCATAAATAGAAATAAAAAAGAAAGGCCTTGGGTCTTTCTTTTTTTGAACACAATAATATAGCCTAAGTGGGTAAGTGGATTAAAAGGCTTCGAAAGGTGATAGAATTATGACAGAAATTTGGGAATCGAGTTTTATAGAAAATCAAATGATGTGGGGATATGAACCTTCAGACTCGGCAATTTTAACAAAGGACTATTTCCTTGAAAAGAAAGTTCAGGATGTGCTGATTCCGGGGATTGGATATGGTAGAAACGCAAAGATTTTTACTGACAATGGAATAAACGTAACAGGTATTGAAATATCAAAAACAGCGATTGAATTGGCAAGACAAAATGGGCTTAATTTTACTATTTTTCATGGTTCAGTTACCGCCATGCCTTTTGATCAAAAGCTTTATGACGGTATTTTTTGCTACGCACTTATTCACTTATTGAATAAACATGAGCGAGAGAAGTTTATTAAAGATTGCTATAATCAGTTAAAGCCGAATGGCTATATGGTATTTACTACGATTTCAAAAGATGCACCAATGTACGGAAAGGGCAAGCAGCTAGATAAAGATTACTTCGAAATAATGGAAGGGATAAAAATGTTCTTTTATGATTCTGATTCGATCAAACAAGAATTTGGAGACTATGGATTGATTGAAGTTTCCGAAATTCTTGAACCCCATAAGAATATGGAAAGTAAACCTCCGTTTAAATTTACGATGGTGAAATGTCAAATGATATAATCATTATAAATATTATTGTCACTAAAAACTACGAATCATTATTGTGAATTTAGGAAAAGGCGTAGGGTTTTTCTAAATTCATTTAATTTTTTTCACACTGTATAACACTAATTTAGATAAGGTTGTCTTTTTCAAAAAATAGTTTAGACTAGTAACTGAGGTGAATGATCTTGAAAGATAAGGTTTCTAGTACGAAATGGTTTGGACTAGCACTGCAATCTCTACTAGTTTTAGCGGAGCAAGACGGAATTTGTCCAAGCGTAGTATTAGCTCAAAAACTCGAAGCACAATCTACTTTTTTAAGAAAAATTCTTGCCAATTTAGTTAAGGCAGGCATTATTTCTGCTAAAGAAGGACGAGATGGTGGATATTATTTAGCCAGAGGTGCTAATGAAATTACTTTAAAAGATGTTTATGATGCGATGAGATCAGATCCATATTCAAAAGGCTTTTTAGATGTAAATAGTAAGGAATGTTTTACACCATCTACACGATCTGCTTTATATGAATTAAAAGATGAGATGGAAAGCTGGCTTGTTGAAGGTCTTGCAAAGAAAACAATTTCAGACTTATTACCAAAGGAAAATGGATAAAATAAAATCGAAACTAGTTTCAGACTGCCTGCCAAACGCTCGCAATCAGTTTGAAAATCAAATTATTAGTATGTTATCTAAG
>NZ_NTZO01000141.1 GCF_002559405.1 Bacillus sp. AFS001701
CATACTTTTTCTTTTATAAATAGTTAACAAAAAATTCAGTATAATAAAGACAAAATAAAATAAGTTAGGAGATGAATTGATGACATTTACAATTAATCCGATTGCTTTTGTTAAAAATTCAAGAAAAGAAATTGAAGACGATCACTGGGGTTCAATTATCTCTGAAATCGAGTTAGCAGAGAAGTTTAATGAAGAAGCATTAAGTGGAATAAGTGATTTTTCACATTTAGAGATAATTTTTTATTTCGATAAAGTGACTGATGAAATGATTCAATACAATGCTAGACATCCTAGAAATAATATTCATTTTCCAAAGGTTGGAATTTTTGCTCAAAGGGGTAAAAACAGGCCAAATAAATTAGGTCTAACATCAGTAGAACTTTTAAAACATAGTGGTCGCATTCTTACAGTTAAAGGGTTAGATGCGATCGATGGAACGCCAATCATTGATATCAAACCAATTATGAAAGAATTTCTTCCTAAAGGTGAGATCAAACAAGCAGAATGGTCAAAGGCTTTGATGGAAAAATATTGGTGAATTTAAAAAAGATAAAGAGTTCTCAAATTTGGGAAACTCTTTTTTGTTTTATATTAACGACAAAATCCAACTTTTGTTATTTCCTTATTAAAACAATTGAGGATAATGTATTTAAGGTGCCGCTTCCACCATTTCCCTGATCCTTTTTATATTCATTAATAGTTAAAAATCTTTAATTTAAAATTTAGTTAGACCAATAAGATAAGGCATATTTAGTAAATTTCCCCCAAGTTTTTTAATGGGATTTTACATTAAATCACATAAATCTACATTCACATAAATATAATGCCTAATCTTTTTACTAGATTTTACTAATATCGACATTTAATTTATTTTATAAATTCCTACATTAATGAAAATTCCCCCAATACTTTTCGTGAAAAACTCTAGTTATAATCTAAATTAAGTAATTTTTGTGAAAAATCACATATTTTACTTGTTTTTCAATCATTATTATTTTTAGAAAAAGTTGGAGGTTATTTAATGAAGGGGTTAAGTAGTAAATTTTTTCAAACCACATCTGTACTTGTTTTAGCTAGCAGTACAATTTTGGGATCGACTATGATTAGTAAAAAGCAAGCATATGCGAACTCAAGTGAAGCAGAAAGCATTCTTCAATCTCTTACACCAGAACAACGGGAGGCTTTGAATCAGTTAGATCTTGCTGATTCAAAAACAGGTTTGCAATTATCAGATGATATAGACTTATCAAGTGATAAAGATGTTTCTGTAATTGTTGAATTTAAAGAACTTCCAGCTAAAGTAGCTCAGTTAGAGAAGGCTGTAGAAGGTGAGTCAATTTCATTAGAAAAGGCGAAGGAAAATGTATCTAAGTCTCATGCTCACTTTAAACAAGAATTACAAGAAAAATTAGGAAATAAAGAGAAAGGAAGTAATAAAGAAATTCAAATTAAATATACATATCAGAATGCGTTTAACGGTGTTTCATTGACACTTCCAGCAAATCAAATTAAGGATTTACTAGAGTTGGATACAGTTAAAGCTATTTATAGTGATTCAACAATACAAATTAAGCCACCTGTTGAACCAGTGGAGAAGGATCAAACAAAGGTTGATAGTTTACCATTTTTAAAGATTGATAAATTGCATCAAGAAGGCTTTACAGGTAAAAATATAAAGATTGGTGTAATCGATACGGGTATTGATTATAATCATCCCGACTTGAAAGATGCATACAAAGGTGGCTATGATTTCGTAGATAATGATAGTGATCCAATGGAAACTACATATGATCAATGGAAAGCTTCTAAAAAAGCTGAATTTGTTAATGGAAGCGCATATTATACTGAACACGGGACGCATGTCTCAGGAACGATTGCTGGTCGTGGGAAAAATAATTCTGATTATAAAGTAACTGGAGTAGCACCTAATTCAGATTTATATGTATACCGCGTATTGGGTCCTTATGGCTCAGGTTCTAATTCTGCAGTAATTGCAGGTATTGACCGTTCAGTAGCTGATGGAATGAATGTAATTAATCTTTCGCTAGGAGCCTCAATAAACGATCCGTTAGAAGCAACAAGCTTAGCGATTGATAATGCCGTTTTAAATGGTGTGACAGCTGTCGTTGCAGCAGGAAATTCTGGAGATAGTATGTACACATTAGGCTCTCCAGGTGCAGCAGCACTTGCATTAACGGTAGGTGCGAGTTCTGTTCCTACTAAAGTTACTACATTCGGAAGTGAATTTTTAGTAAACGGTCAAGTTACGGATAGTACTCTACGATTAATGACGAAAAAATGGACGGATGATTTTACTAATTTGTCTGGAAAAACATTGGATATTGTAAATGTTGGAGAAGGTGGTCTAACAGATTACACTGGAAAAAATGTTCAAGGTAAGATTGCATTTGTTGTTCGTGGTACATATGCACTTGTTGATAAAATGAACTATGCAAAGCAAAATGGAGCTGTTGGGGTAATTATATACAACAATAATGCTTCTGAAGGACAGATTCCGTATTATTTGGGAGAAAGCAATGATAATATCCCAGTATTTTCGATGACGAATAAAGACGGCCTGGCGGTAAATGATTTATTTAGCAAGGGAACTCCATCAGTAACACTAGGGAAAATTGGTGAGTCTGAAATTCCTGGTGATGATCTAGCTAGCTTTAGCTCTAGGGGGCCATCGGGAACGCTATATGATATTAAACCTGAAGTAACAGCACCTGGGGTTGATGTTTTATCGACTGTTCCTGCATATATCAATAACAAAAATGATTCAACAGATTATTCTTCTGCATATATGCGAATGTCCGGTACGTCGATGGCAACTCCACATGTTACTGGTATAGCTGCATTACTATTACAAGCACATCCTGATTATACGCCTGCTGATATTAAAACCGTATTGATGAATACAGCGGATCCGTTAAGAAGTAATTATAGTGTGTTTGAAGTAGGGGCAGGAAGAGTAGATCCTTATGAGGCGATTTATTCACGTATTGAACTAGGAGTTCAAGATACAACGCCATTTATTAAAAATAATGAAAAAGTAACTATTGAAGAACTAACTGGTGGACTTAGTTATGGTTTTATTCCTGTAGATAACAATGCTATTTCAAAAACTACAAATATATTAATCACTAATCATACTGATAAAATGCAAAAATATAATATTTCGGTAGAATATAATATCGGTACACGCGGATCTTTGGATGCTAAGTCAAATGGAGTAAGTGTAACAGTACCAAAAGATCTTAAAATGAAAAAGAATAGCCAGGAGATGATTCCTGCAACACTTACGATCCCAACAACAGCTAGTAAAGGAACATATGAAGGCTATATTCATGTTGTGAATGAAAAAAATCCAGACGATCATTATCAAATTCCATTTGGATTCCGTTTAGTAGAAGAAGGCTTTGAATATTTCAAAGTTCATTCTCCGACTATCTCTACAACTCGTGATAATGCACCATATAGCTTTAAGACGTCTGATTTAGATTTTAAATTAAATTCACCAATGAAAACATTAGATTTTATTTTAGTAGATCCAAAAACTAATAAAGATTTAGGTATAATCGGTACAATTAATGTTTCAAGTGCAGGAGTGGATAAGGATCTCTATATCCAAAAAGCCTTTACTGGTCGATATTTTCCATTTACAGGTAATGCAAAGAAACCGGTTGGCTACACATCAATCCTTGCACCACAAGGATTATACAAAATGAAAGTGATTGGTACAAATTTAGACGGCAAACAGTATACAAAGAAAGACCAAGTATATATCGATAATAACCGTCCAACATTCACATTAGATGACACAAATGCACTACCTAAAGGTGATCTGCCATTTGTAGAATTAGCACCAGGTCAAAAGACAGTTACATTATCTGGTAGTGTTATTGATAATGAAGCAAAGGAAATGGAAACTAATGGTATGAAAATAACACAAGCAAATAATAATGTTTGGTACGGACCTAATACACCAGGTTATGGCATCGCTGCTGATGCGAATGGAAGATTCTCGAAAGAAATATCTGTTGATTCGCCTAACCCAGTTTACATGCTGCAATTTGTAGGAGCGGATCGAGCAGGTAATTCAACGATGGCAAAAGTCGTTTACTATATGAAACCAGGGACACAATATATTTATGCAAAACCAAATAAAGAATCCTTTACAATGGGTGATCAATTAACTTATACGTTCTATGCTCATGGTTTGCAAAATGCAAAAGATCTAACACTTAAATTTGATTACACATCAAGATTTTTTAATTCAGTCGTAATTAATAAAAATAAAGCTTTATCCGATGATACTCAATTTACCGCTACAGCAACAGGTACTACTAGCAAATCAAATACAATAAATATTAAGGCACCAGGTGACGGTTTAACTGGCGATATGCCATTGTTTGATATGATTGTAGATACGAACCGAGATACATTTGTAAACGTTAATAGTAACTTTTTCTATATTACTTCATCTTCGTATAAGGATATAAACGGTAAAACAGTAAACCCGTATACTCAAGTTGGTTATTTACCAAGCTACCCAGCTTATTCAGATGCTACTGCAAAAATTAACGCTGCGGGCTTGTTAAATGCAAATGGCAGTTTTAACTTTGCAATTGATTACACTACAATCAGTGCACAAGCAAAAGCAAAAGATTCCAAAGGTCAATACTACACTGGTGAAATTCAAAAAAATGGAAACATCGTATTCAGTAAACTTCCAATTACAGAACAATTATATACAGTCATCATAGATGTTCCAGGTCATTTTACAACATATACACCTATGGAAATTGGTCGAAAAGATCGTGATATTTTTATTGGTGAAAGTATTTCTTATCCTACTGTAAGAGAAAATGCTGGGGATCTTAATAAAGACAATGTAATTGATATTTATGATGTAATACTTCTTGAACAAAATTGGGGTAGGAATTATCGCAATGCTGATATTAATTTTGATGGAAAAGTTGACTCATTGGATTTCAAGTTACTAGAAACTAATTACTTAAAAGAGAATGATTATGTATTAGATACTCCTACTGGTGTTAAGGAGTATAATGGAAAAACTATTGATTCGATTAAGCAGTCTTTAGGAATCAATTAGATTTTGAACCTATCCAATTGGATAGGTTTTTTTGATTTCAGATGTGTTGGATTGCTGATATTCTTGATGAACTAATTAGCAGGTTAATGGAATAAGAAATATGGTAAAATGTAGTTAATTTTAAAATCAAAAGTGAAGGGAATGCGAAAAATGAACAAGTTAAATTGGGACAGAAATCAACTTTGGGAAGGTTGTATTTTAGCATCAGTAGCCCATGCAATTATGGTTGCGCATTTTCCTGATATTTCTCATGAACAATCTTGGGATGGGTTTAATTATAGTGTTCAAGATAGCTCTGGTACGTGTGGAACTATATCATTTCATCCGAATTTTTTAGTAGGTGCTTTCAGAAATGACCATAGCGAAAGGGCATTCGAGTACAAAGATGCTATTGAATATTTTAAGGGTGCACCTGAAAAATCTAGAGAAGTAGCGTTAGAAGAAGCTCTTCTATATTTATTAGACGAGAGTGACGGAAAAACAGTCCCAGTTATAACAACTGCATTTTGGGGAAATTTTGATGAAGTATACTCACATGATACATATGAGGCTTTAATTGAAAATGGCGGATTTCTTATAGAAAGACAAATAGATAAAATGGAAAGTTCTATAAATGAGTGGAAAGAAGATTATGATATGTCTGAGACTCAAATAGTCCTACTAAAATCCATTTTCAAACGTAAAATTGAAAATCCGACTAAAGACATCATATTAAATGAAAAAGAAATTCAAATGATTGGGTCGGACGATGAAGAAGGTCTAAGTGAAAGTAGAGTTTCATTTGAAGAACTAGGTATTACTTGGAAGTTTTAAAATTTATTATTTAACTTATTAAATATAATCTTATGTAACTAACACATCCTTATATTGAACAAGTATCGACTACTTCGTCAGGCTTTATTATTGCAGTAAATGTCAGTTTAGTTCTCTTGAATTATGTACTTAGATATTTTAAGGAGTAATTTTATGAATATATATTTTTTAATTATAGGTTCATTGATTTTAATATTACTTGGTGGAAATGCAATTTACGTTGCTTTTAAGAAATACGAGGATGAAGATGATTTTTCTGGAGGAGTAAATACATTATCTTTTATAGAATTTTTTGTTGGAATTCTTTTATTTATTAC
>NZ_NTZO01000142.1 GCF_002559405.1 Bacillus sp. AFS001701
TTTTTTTATAAATACTTGTTTATTTCACCGAAAGATTGAGAAAAATAACTTGATGCAGAAGAATTCTGACCGAATTTACTAATTCAGTTAAAGAGGATTATTATTAAAAGATTAATAAACGTTGTGATACAATGGATAAGACATTTTTTGAACAATTTTTTGAACAAATATATGAAACAACCATTATTATTAATGATAGAATATAGAAAGTAAGGTAAATATAATGAATAAATTTTCTAGTTTAGGTTTAAGTGAAGAATTGACTGAGTATTTAACGGAGTTAGGTATTACTGAGCCGACCCCGATTCAAGAGAAGGCAATTCCAATCGTATTTGAAGGAAAGGATTTAATAGGCCAAGCACAAACAGGGACTGGTAAAACATTTGCATTCTTATTTCCAATCCTTGAACGAATTAATTTAGAATTACCACATACACAAGCATTAGTCGTTGCACCAACAAGAGAGTTGGCTCTACAAATAACTGCTGAGGCTAAAAGGATTGTTAGTGATGATTTTGGAGTACTTGCTGTGTACGGAGGACAAGATGTTGAACAACAAGCTCGTAAACTAAAAAGTGGTGCACATATAATCATTGCAACACCTGGTAGACTTTTAGACCATTTGAGACGAGGAACAATAAAATTAGATAAAGTTGATTTTCTAGTGCTCGATGAAGCAGACCAAATGTTACATATTGGATTTTTACACGAGGTAGAAGATATTATCAATCAAACTCCTGTATCGCGACAAACCTTATTATTTTCTGCTACGATGCCAGATCAAATCCAATCACTTGCAAAGCGTTACATGAAAAAACCAGAAATTATTAAAGTTAAGGCTAAAAGAATTACATTAGATGAAATTGAACAATTAATTATTGAAACAACAGATCGCGGAAAATTCAATGCCTTATTGAATCAAATCAAAGAAGCAGAACCGTTTCTAGCAATCATATTTTGTAGAACAAAAAGAAGAGCTAATAAATTAAATGAACAGCTTAAAGGAAAAGGTCTTTTATCTGAAGAACTACACGGAGATTTAACACAAGGCAAACGCGAAAAAGTTATGAAATTGTTCCGCGAAGCTAAAATACAATATCTTGTCGCAACAGATGTAGCAGCCAGAGGAATTGATGTCGAAGGTGTTACTCACGTGTTCAACTATGATCTACCAATGGATACAGAAAGCTATGTACATCGCATTGGTAGAACAGGACGTGCAGGAGATACTGGTATTGCGATTACATTTGCTACTCCAAAAGATTTTCAAGATATGAGAGTAATTGAAAAAGAGCTTAATCTTTCAATTAAGAGAATCGAAATGGAAAGAGGAGAAAGTTCAGGTAGAGTGGATCGAACAGAAAATGCAGGCAGAACAGAAAAATCGAGAAATGCAGGCAGAACAGAAAGATCGAGAAATGCAGGCAGAGCGGAAAGAACGGGTAATGCAGGCAGAGCGGAAAGAACGGGTAATGCAGGCAGAGCAGAAAGAACGGGAAATGCGGGCAGAGCGGAAAGAACGGGTAATGCAGGCAGAGCAGAAAGAACGGGTAATGCAGGCAGAACGGATAGATCAGGAAATGCAGGTAGAGCGGAAAGAACGGGAAATGCCGGTAGAGTAGAAAGAACAGGAAATGCAGGCAGAGCGGAAAGAACGGGAAATGCAGGCAGTACGGAAAGAACGGGAAATGCAGGTAGAACGGAAAGATCAGGAAATGCAGGTAGAGCGGAAAGAACGGGAAATGCAGGCAGAGTAGAAAGAACAGGAAATGCAGGCAGAGCGGAAAGAACGGGAAATGCAGGCAGAACGGAAAGAACGGGAAATGCAGGCAGAACGGAAAGATCAGGAAATGCAGGTAGAGCGGAAAGAACAGGGAATGCAGGTAGAGCGGAAAGAACAGGGAATGCAAGCAGGGCAGATAGATCAAGAAATGCAGGTAGAGCGGAAAGAACAGGAAATACGGGAAATTCAAGAAGTACAGGGGGATCAAGAAATGAGGGCAGGTCTGGTAGGAGAAGTAGATAAGAAAAACGTGAAGAATAGGTAGGGAGTTAATTGTTGCAGGCATACTCATATAAAGTGATTTTGAGAATGTCTTTTCCCTTAAAAATGAAATGAACAGGTGATTTTATGACGCAGAATGGATTTCGAGAGGAAAAAGAAGTTCACGATATGGAGGAATTGAAAGTTCTTATTGAAGAGGCAAAGGAGTTTATTCAGTATGGAAAGGTAGCCAATTATATTCCTGCTCTTGCAAAGGCAAATAAAAAGGATTTATCATTGGCTGTGTTTTTGCCTGATGGGCGACATTTTGAAGCGGGTAATACGAGCACTCGTTTTACTTTGCAAAGTATTTCGAAGGTAATTTCGTTAGCTTTAGTTTTAATGGATCGTGGAGAAGATTTTGTTTTTGAGCGAGTAGGGATGGAGCCTACAGGTGATCCGTTTAATTCAATTGCAAAATTAGAAGTTAGATCTGCTGGAAAGCCGTTAAATCCAATGATTAATGCAGGGGCTTTGGCAGTTACAAGTATGATTAAAGGTCATAGTATAAATGATCGCTTTAATCGACTATTAAACTTTATGAGGGTTTTAACAGATAATAAAAATCTATCTTATTCGAAAGAGGTTGCGAAATCAGAATTTGAAACAGCGCACTTGAACAGATCGCTTTGTTACTTTATGAAAGAGTATGGAATTATTACTGAAGATGTTGAATTGTTATTAGATTTATATACAAAACAATGTTCAATCGAAGTAAACTGTTTAGAATTAGCGAGAATTGGACTTATTTTTGCACTTGATGGCTGGGATCCAATTTCTAAAACGCAGCTTATACCTGAAAAAGTAGCAAAGATTTGTAACACTTTTATGGTTACTTGTGGCATGTATAATGCATCGGGTGAGTTTGCAATTAAAGTTGGAATTCCTGCTAAAAGTGGTGTTTCTGGAGGCGTTTTGGGTGCAGTACCTCGCCGATTTGGAATTGGTGTTTATGGACCGTCGCTTGATGAAAAAGGAAATAGTATAGCCGGTATAAAATTATTAGAGTTACTGGCTTCACGATATAATTTGAGTATTTTTTAACTATAGTGGGCTGTCCATTTGTCAAGTTAATTGACAGATGGGCAAGCCCTTTTTAATTGTAAAAAAATTAGATCGCTGTAAAATAGCGTATGGAAAGGGGAGGTATCTCGGGGCTAGTTTTCATTTGTTGTAATTTGAATTTTTTATCATGATGACTCATTAAACACACTCCCGACCTAAGATACTAAATATAATTTTACATTAGAATTATTTCAGTGTGTCCGTTTTTTAGTCGACATGCAAATTCAGTACCACGTTCATCACTTTAGTGATAAAGTCCCCAACCCCTTTTAATTTTTCTCCTTAGTCCTGCTATTCCATAATCAACCACATATAATGAGGTCTTTAGTTTCCCTTTTTTCGAATATTTTGTGTATAGTAAGGATAGACGCAAAAAAGGGAGATAGGAAAATGGACTCACTATTATTACTTTTTATTTTAGGAATCGGTGCAGCAGTAGTTGGAACATTAGCAGGTGGTGGAGGATTAATTACACTCCCGATGATGATTTTTCTTGGCATTCCTATTCAAACGGGTATTGCCACAAACAAGTTTGCCTCAGGTTTGGGGTCGTTTAGTAGTATCCTTTATACAATTAAAAAGAAAGATTTTAAGGCCACAGTCATTTTTCAATTTATATTCGTTTCGTTTATTGGTGGGGGAATTGGTGCATTTGTAACGAGTATGTTAGATGAACATGTAATGAATATCGTGGCATTAGTTTTATTAACTGGTTCATTATGGTTAACGTTTGCAAGTAAAAAGTGGAACTATGAAACTACGAATAAAAGTGGTGTTGAAAAGCAAACATTGCTAGATAGGGGTATCTTAACGGGGATTGGTGTTTATGACGGGGGCTTCGGTCCAGGTTCTTCAACATTTGCAATCTTGTATTTTATTAAAAAAGGATTTACTTATGTTAATGCAGTTCAGTTGGCTAGAGTATTAAATTTTGGGAGTTGTTTATCAGCATTTATCATATTTTATATGACAGGGCACTTCCAATGGAAAATTGCTGTGACGATGGCTGCTGCTTCAATTGTTGGTAATCAAGTAGGGTTAAGATTTGCAGAATTTGTTCCAATGAAGTTAGCCAGAATTCTATTAATTTCAGTTTCTGTTTTATTAATTGTTCAAGTAAGTTTAAAGTTATTTGTATAAACAAAACAAGGTCTGTAGATATATACAGGCCTTTTATTTTTTCACTTAAAGGTAATTTTTACCGCTTAGTAGAATAGCTTAATTAATCAAAATTGTAAGAGGTGACTGTAGTGAATCTGAAGGAATATCAATGGGTAAAAGAAAATCGTGAGGCATTGTTAAATTTTTGTGGTGAATTAAAGCCAGAGGATTTTTCTCGTAAATTAGATGGGTTTGGTTTCCAAAGTGTTAGAGAAACTTTACTACATATGGCTGAATGTTATATTGCATGGATTGGATCTTTTATTTTATTGAAAACGAAAAAGCCAATTACGCCAAAGGAAAACGTTGTAAATCTTAGTCTTGATGATATTAAATCAAGATTTGAACAAGCTGATTTATTCGTGAGTGAATTATTGGATATGACAGTTGATCGTTTGAATAAACCAATTGTTAGAAAGAT
Organism: Bacillus sp. AFS001701; assembly: GCF_002559405.1. Lineage (GTDB taxonomy): Bacteria > Bacillota > Bacilli > Bacillales > Bacillaceae_G > Gottfriedia. The sequence goes on from NZ_NTZO01000142.1 coordinate 4,692, forward strand.
TCCATGGAGAAATCATAATGAAGAAGTATCTATCACACCGATGAAATTGCTAGTACATACGATCACACATGAATATCATCATAAAGGACAAATTGTCGCGATGGCTCGACAGATGGGTTATATTCCACCTAATACCGATGTTTTAGGTACAGAGGATTAAGGGGAGATAAAATGAATTTAAGGTTGGCAGAAATAATAGATATTGAGCAGTTAATTAAGATGAGATGGGACTTTACTTTGGAAGATTACGAGACGGGAAGAATTAAAGAGAGCGAATACAATGACTTTTACAGTGAATGTCGTGATTTCTTACTAAATGCAATGAAAAGTAAACAGTGGTATATATGGATTGCTGAAATAGAAGGTACAATTGTTTCCCATATTTATATTGAACTTATTCAAAAAGTACCCCGACCTGGTAGGGTAACTAAACCTTTTGCTTTCATGACGAATGTCTATACATTAAAGGATTATCGAGGGAAGGGGATTGGCGGAAAATTAATCTCCCAAGTTAATAAATGGGTAGGCGAAATGAAGTTCGAATTTGTTATTGTTTGGCCAAGCGAGCAAGGTGTTAATTTTTATAAGCGAAACGGTTATAATCAATGTATTGAAGCAATGGAGTATTTTCCAAATTTAGATAATCTAATTTAATATATAGGAGAATGATTTATGAATCAATTAGATACAGCTTATATAGACACTCCGTTAGGTACATTAAGAATCGTTGGGAATGAAAAAGGAGTAGCATTTATTGATTTTGTCAAAGAAGAGAAAGACGAAATTCAAAAAATAGTGCCATCTTCTTTGAAGGATGCAGGAAATGAATTGATAGAATATTTTAGTGGATCTAGGAAGGAATTTAGTATTCAATCAATAGCAAAAGGTACTCCTTTTCAAGAAAGTGTGTGGCGGGAACTAGTTAAAATTAAATATGGAGAAACTGCTTCATATGCAGATATTGCTAATCGTATAGGGAACCCGAAGGCAGTAAGAGCTGTTGCGAATGCAAATGCAAGAAATCCATTAAGTATCATCGTTCCATGCCATCGCATTATTGGTTCAAATGGTAAGCTAACAGGCTATGCTGGTGGACTGTGGAGGAAAGAATGGCTCTTAAATAGAGAGCAGGGAAGAGAGACGTTTAAATTGTAAAAAGAAAGAGCAGGAATAAAGGAAGTGTTTAGAGTGAATATCACTCAAGCTTCATTATTCTTGCTCTTATTTATTCTTTTGGATCGTTATCATTGTTAATGTTTATTTCGATATTGGTTTCAATGTCGTCATCAATAATCTTATCTGCGAACTTTGCTTTTTTCCTTAAATTAATGATCCTAGATATATTAACAATCACTACTTTACAAATTGCATATGTTGGCACAGCCAAAACCATACCAAGTACACCAGCAAAGTTACCAGCGAATAATAATAATAGAATAATCGTTAAAGGATGAATATTTAACTTTTTCCCCATGATATATGGTGAGATTAAGTTTGAATCAATTTGTTGAACAATTAAAATGATTAGTACAACGAATAAAGCTAATTTTGGAGAAATTAGAGCTGCAACGATCACTGCAGGAGCTCCACCTATAAACGGGCCAAAGTAAGGGATAATATTTGTAATAGCAGCTACTAACGCTAAAATTAAGGCATTAGGTATACCGATAATACTATATCCAATAAATGTTCCAATTCCAACAAAAATACAAACAATCGTTTGACCTTGAATGTATGAAGCCAATGTTTCGCTTGTTTCATTTGCAATATGAATTGCTTCATTCCTTAAGCTTTGCGGTAAAAAACGAGACATCGCAGCTGGAAATTTATGACCATCTTTAAACATATAAAACAGTATAAATGGAACTGTTAATATGATTAGCGTGACATTACTTAAAATATTGAAAAACGCACCAATTCCACCAGTTATGCCGCCGATAAATACTAGGGCATAGTCTGCAACTTTCTTTTCTAAATCTTTAATTTCAACGTAATTTTGACTTCCTAACCACTTCTCTAATAGGCCAATCTTATTTGTTGCTTCATTTACAATTGTTGGCATATTATTTACTAAATCTTTAAATTGTTCAGTTAAGGTTGGGAATACATTAATGATAGATACTACAGCAATTAGGATTAATCCGAGATAGAGAAGAAGGATGCCTATTGAACGGGGCACTTTTTTTCGCTCTAAAAAATCAACTATTGGTGCAAATAGGAAATATAGAAAGATTGAGACAAGTATTGGCGCGAATAAAGTACTAATTAAAATAGCAATTGGTTGAAATAAGAATGATATTTTTGTTCCAACGAATAAGACTAAGAATAATAATAGTAGTTCGATCGTCCAAAATAATAACTTAGAGTTTTTATACAATTAATATCCTCCCACTATATTTTAATTAAAAAACTTATGTATAAATACCATATTATAACAAAAAGAGATGCTTGTAAAAGCATCTCTGGGTGTATAGATAAAATACTAAAAATTTGATTTTCAGACTTTGAGGTTCTTTTGAAGTACCCTTTACTGATTTGGTTCAGTTATTGTTTGCATTGTACCTGTTTTATGCTTGTTGCCACTGTAGAAACGGAATAAATCACCGTAAACAATATTATCTGAAAGTGTTAGCTCTTTTTTTGCTTTATCTATTAATAGTTTCGCTTCTTGATCAGGAACTTCTACTTTTTCAGCAGTTAATCGATTATAAAATTCATTAGAGCCAGCTACATAATAATATTTACTTGTAACGAAGCTTCCGTCACGGAAAACAATGAATTCCGAATAATCCGGGCTAAATAGATCTTTACCAAATTCAATATCTGTTTTTGTATCAACGCCTAACAGATGTAGAATCGTAGGTTTTACATCAATTTGACCAGCAACCTTTGAGATTGTTTGACCTTGTTTTTGCTTAGGTAAATGAATAATAAGTGGCGTACGTTGTAAATCCATATGGTCATATGGAGTAATTTCTTCTTTACCTAAGAACTGAGCCATTGCTCGATTGTGGTTTTCAGAGATACCATAATGATCACCATACATAACAAGAATTGTATTATCATATAGACCTGATTTTTTCAGACCTTCAATAAAATGTTTAATTGACTCATCCATATATCGTACTGTCGTTACATAACGATCAAGTGTCTCGTCACCAGAATTATATTGATCAATGTATTGATCTTGTGGATCAAGTACGAAAGGATAGTGGTTTGATAAAGTTAAGAATCTAGTATAGAACGGTTGCTTCACTTGTGATAAAAGAGGAAGTGATTGTTCAAAGAAATCTTCATCCTTTAATCCCCAGTTTACTGAGTTTTCGTCGGTAATATTATAATCTACTTCATTAAAGTAGCGATCGTAACCTAAAGAAGGGTACATTATATTTCGATTCCAAAAGCTTTTATTATTTGCATGGAAAATAGCTGAATAATATCCTTGATCTTTTAAAATTTCAGGTGTAGCCATAAATTCGTTATTTGCATGTGTAAAATAGACAGCTCCCCGGTCTAATGGATATAAAGAGTTATCAATAATGAACTCAGCATCAGATGTTTTTCCTTGACCAGTTTGGTGATAGAAGTGGTCAAAATCGAAACTTTCTTTAATGTATTTATTTAAAAATGGAGTTATTTCTTTACCATTAACCTTTGCGCCAATTGTGAAATTTTGCATTGATTCTAAAGAAATAACAATAACATTTTTACCTTTATATTTACCGAAAAGCTTTGCATTTGCTTTTGCGCCGTTACTATTTACATAGTTTTCAATTTCAGTTAATTTACTGCTATCTGCAAAGGCCTTCTGTGTTGAAGTCTTTGTTTGAAGTGATAAATCATAACCTTGGTAAACATATAATCCAAGATTTTTTACAAGCATTTCACGATCAAACGAACGAGTAAGCAATTCAGGTCTTTCCATTTCAGCTAAACCTAAGTTTAAAACTGCAATTGCAATCGTAATTAAATAGTAAGTTGACTTCATAAATGAAGGTACTCGACCAGTGTTTGAAAATTTAGGAAATTTCTTTGAGATCAAATATAGGATAAGAATATCAATAAACATAAAAAGAATTTTAAAGCTTGCTAGTTCTTTTACACTTGATCCTAAATCACCCATATTACTAGTTTGGAACAGCACTGGTAATGTTATGAAGTCGTTAAAGAATCCGTAAAATAAAACGTTTCCACATAATAGCAAGGTTAAAATGAAATTAATCAAAAGCGCGATCGTATTCCGTTTTTTCCCTTTGAAAAAAAGTGCGATTCCTACAAGGAATAATGAGGATGCCAAAGGGCTAATAAATAGTATTACATTTTGAAAGACTGTATCAATTTTTAAATCGAATCCAAACAGAGTAACAATATACGTTTTTAGCCAAACTACTAACGCAACTAGTAATACGAATCGTACACGTGAAAATGTTGCTTTAATTGAAGTAGGCATAGTCCTAATCCCCCTTAAATACAAAACAAACTAGCGGTTATTCACTAGCTTTTCTTTAAATATGCATCTCTCTAAGTCGTCAAAATTTATCGTACTCCGTTTAATTTTAAAAATCAATAGGAAATACGATTTCGTTATGTAAATCTGTTCGACAAAATATTATTCTAACTTCTTATAAAATAAAAAGAAATAGGCTACTAGTAAGCCTATTTCTTTTCATTTTATGGACAACTATCTTATTCTATGCTTCTTAATAATAATTTTTTTAACATTGGTTTTAATTGAAGTCTTAAATCCTCTGCATTTGAGGCGATTAAGTAATGGTGCTGATAAATATTTTTCATTAATTGTGAAGTTTCTTCTTGATGTTCTTCTTCCTCAATGAAAGTACCGATTACCTCAATTCCAAGTTTTCTAGCTTGTTTAACTGCTTCATGCGTATCGATAATCCCATCCTGGAAATAATCTAATGCTGAAGGTTCACCATCTGTAAATACGAGCAAAAATTTATGCTTTTCCGAACGTTTAGCGAGTTCTTCTGAAACAATTCGAATCATTAAGCCGTCACGATTATCCTCTTCTTCTTGAAGCTGCATGATATTTGGACCTACTGAAGGTGATAAAGAGCTTGAAAACGGAATGACTTGATGTAAAATATTTGGTTTGTTTTCTTTTGTAGCATTTGAAGCATCCTCCCAAAAGCCACTAATGCTATGAGAGATTTTTAATTGTTTTAATGTTTCATGGAATAAAATGACGCTTTTTTTCACTTCATCCATTTTATTAAACATCGATCCCGAGCAATCAACTAATAAGTAGAAAACAGCATCTAATTCTTTCGATTCAGTTTGTTTTTTATAAAACATTTTAGGATGTTCTTCTGTGAAAAGTCGAATCCATTTTTTATTTAGCCTACCATAGTATTTATCAGTAGGTGCATTTTGTTTATTTTCTAATGATTTTTCAATCGTTTTTCTTAGTTCTTTAACATCTTTAGATACCATTGAAGACAGTGTAGAATACTGTTTCTTTTCGGTAACTGTTTGCCCAATTGCCTCTTTATATTTAATAGAAACATTACTATTGTATTTACCAAAAGGATTTTGCTGTGAAGAGGATGAATTGGTAGCCTCATATGAATCAGTTTGTTTTGACTTTTTATTCTCTCCTTGTTTCGAGGAACCAAATGCATTTGCAATTGCCTGATCGCCGGCCTCTTCTTCACGTGCAAAGTTTGCTTTAATAGAAGTTTTTGTACCACTTTCAACTTCAAATCGTAAAAAATTATCATCTGTTTCATTATTTTTGCTTTCTCTATGCCAGGTTGATAATCTTTCATCTTCGCTATTTCTTTCATCAAGACCCTCTTGCTGGTCGTCATTTTGAAGCTCTTTTACTTTACTATTACATGAAGCTAATTCGTTAATTTTATTTAACGGTAAATAGCCAAAATATGTGTGAATCATATCTTCTTTATACAATGAGAGTAGTCTCTGCTGCACTCTAAATACAATGGAAGAAATATCACTTGTTTTCTTAGCTTCAAACGCTTGGAAGAGGATGGGCAAAATATCCTCGAGTTGTTCATTCGTTTGATAAGTTAATTGAGTAGAAGTAAGTGAAAGATAAATTAAACAAAACAATTGATCTAATTGGAAATTACGCATTTCATTTGCTTTGAATTGTGATTGAAAATAATGTCTATATATTCTTTTTCTCGTAGAAAATAATTGTCTTGTACCTGGTCTTTGATGAATAATTAACTCTTCAAGTCGGATATCCTCAAGAAGGACAAACAATTGTGTGAAGAAACTTTTTAAATGAGTTTCTTGTAATTCCTTTAGTGTATCTTTAAATTCACTAAAATCTGAGTAATGTTTATTACCTAAAGCTTTTAAGTACACATCTGATTTCAAACCTTGTAACTGTGTACTATGCTCTTGTGTATCCCAAAAATGACTGACAGTAAATTTTTGTTCTTCATCGTCGTAATACGCCTGAAAATCAAATTCTAAAAATGAACTACGATCTTTCGAAAGAGAAATCGATAAATTTTCCATTTGAAGAAAAGTGGAAGCGTCGATTTTTTTATTGTTAAAAATGATTTGTTTCATATGTTAATCATCACTCATTTCAAGAAAGAAAATAACTTTCAGCTAGTTCTCTAACAGTCTCGCGCTCAATGTCATCACTTAATTTAGCGATAATTGTGCGTTCAATTGCTCGAAGTACTGGTATATGAACAGATAAATCACATGCGTCAAGAACACCGCGAATACTTGCCGCATCTTCACTAATTCTGCCTTCACTTGCTAATGGAATTAAATCACTTGAAAAGCTTGTAAATTTCTGTAGTAGGTCCTCATCTTTTAGCTCAGATTCATCTTTTAATAACTGAAGTAGTGATTCCCCGTTAATATATGGAACATCTATGATAATGAAGCGATTTTTTAAAGCTTCATTTAATTCACTTGTTCCTACATATCCTTCATTTATTGCGGCGATTACTCTAAAGTTTTCGTCACCTTTTACTACTTCTTGAGTAAATGGATTTGTAATCATTTTTCGATAATCAAGTGCACCATGTAGTAATGGTAATGTTTCTGGTTTTGCCATGTTAATTTCATCGATATATAAAATATGACCTTTTTTCATTGCTTTCATTAAAGGTCCGTCGATGAAAACTACTTCAGATCCGTTCGGATTAGATGCAATTGTGTTGTATCCAACAATACCTTCTAAATCTAAATCGACTGAACAGTTTATGCTATGCATCGGTTGATAAAGCAATTTTGAAAGAGTCTCAGCTAAAACCGTTTTTCCACTTCCTGTTGGACCTTTCAATAATATATTTTTACCAAGAAGAAGGGCAGTAATAGCGTCCTCTAAAATCGTTTTGTCTTGAGAAACATATTGTTTTGTTCCGATTAATAATTGCTCTTCTTTTAGAACTTTTTGAATTTGACCATTATATATTAAATTTAATTTTTCATTAATCGAACTAGAAAGATTTAGTTTTGTATTCATAAATTACTCCTTTTATATAAACATTGTTCAATTGGATTATTCATTTGTGTATTAACCATAGTATTATCGCATATTTGGATTGTGAGTGTCTTGTCCACAAATTTTCATGATTTTGTTAATACAGTTACTATCTTTTGAGTATAACAGTTTGTCGTTTAACAGGAAAGTTTTCAGAGTGAATTACAATATATATGAAGCAACTGTAATTTAGTGGAAAGAATTAAGTGTTTATATGATTTGCTTTTTGACTACTTTGTTCAATATTTCACAATATGTTCATAATACAAACGATTGTTTCAGTTCATCGTATGTTAAATTAGATACGTAATCTGTTATATACTTAATAAACTTTCTGTATTATATGCAAAAAGAGGAGGAGTAATACGATGGAACAATGGAGACAATTTGAAACTGGACGATGGGAACAAACGATTGATGTAAGGGACTTTATTCAAAAAAATGTTAAATCATATGTTGGGGATGACTCGTTTCTTTTAGGCCCAACAGATGCAACGAACAAACTATGGGATATAGTACTTAAACTATCTAAAGAAGAACGCGAAAATGGCGGAGTTTTAGATATGGATACGAAAATTGTATCTACGATTACTTCACACGAACCAGGATACTTAGAGAAAGAATTAGAGCGAATTGTTGGATTCCAAACAGATAAACCGTTTAAAAGATCATTACAACCATTTGGTGGAATTCGAATGGCTGAAGCATCATGCGAGTCTTATGGATATAAAGTTGATGATGAAATAAGCAAAATATTTACAGAATATCGAAAAACACATAATCAAGGTGTATTTGATGCCTATACATCAGAAATGAAAGCAGCAAGACGTTCTGGTGTTATTACTGGTCTACCTGATGCTTACGGTCGTGGGAGAATTATAGGTGACTATAGAAGAGTAGCGTTATATGGGGTAGATCAACTGATTAAAGATAAAATTGATACTTTAAATAAAACAACAAGTGTTATGTCAGAAGAAGTAATAAGAGATCGTGAAGAACTAAATGAACAAATCCGTGCATTAAATGAATTAAAACTAATGGCAACAAAACATGGGTTTGATATTGCTAGACCTGCAACAAACGCAGAAGAAGCTTTCCAATGGTTATATTTTGGCTATTTAGCAGCAATAAAAGAGCAAAATGGAGCAGCTATGAGCTTAGGGAGAGTTTCAACATTTTTGGATATTTATATAGAAAGAGATCTTGAAGAAGGTACTTTAACTGAACAAGACGCACAAGAATTAGTCGATCATTTTGTAATGAAACTGAGATTAGTCAAGTTTGCTCGTACGCCTGATTATAATGAATTATTTTCTGGCGATCCTACTTGGGTAACAGAGTCAATCGGTGGAATAGGAATAGATGGTCGTCCACTTGTAACAAAGAACTCATTCCGCTTTTTAAATACTTTGGATAACCTAGGACCAGCTCCAGAACCTAACTTAACGGTCCTTTGGTCATCAAAACTCCCAGATGGATTTAAACAATATTGCGCTAAAATGTCAATTAAAACTAGCTCAATTCAATATGAAAATGATGATATCATGCGTCCGGAATATGGTGATGATTATGGTATTGCATGTTGCGTTTCAGCTATGACAATCGGTAAACAAATGCAGTTCTTTGGTGCACGTGCAAATCTTGCTAAAGCATTGTTATATGCGATTAATGGTGGTAAAGACGAAAAGTCAAAAGCTCAAGTGGCACCTATGTATGCTCCGATTACATCTGAGTATCTTGACTATGAAGAAGTAAAAATTAAGTTCGACGTTTTATTAGATTGGTTAGCAGGCTTATATGTTAATACATTAAATTGTATCCACTTTATGCATGATAAATATAGCTATGAACGAATTGAGATGGCGTTACATGATGCAAATATAAAACGTACAATGGCAACAGGTATTGCAGGATTGTCAGTATGTGCTGATTCATTATCAGCTATTAAGCATGCAAAAGTTAAAACAATTCGCGATGAGAATGGAATCGTTGTTGATTTTGAAATTGAGGGAGAGTATCCAAAATACGGGAACAACAATGATCTTGTAGATGATCTTGCTGTAGAACTTGTTGAAAGCTTTATGGCAAAAGTAAGAAAGCATAAAACATATCGTAATTCAATTCATACAACATCAGTGCTAACAATCACGTCTAATGTTGTTTATGGTAAAAAGACAGGTAATACACCAGACGGAAGAAAAGCAGGTGAACCATTTGCTCCTGGTGCCAATCCGTTACATGGACGCGATACAAATGGAGCTCTAGCATCATTAAGTTCAGTAGCAAAATTACCTTACGAAGATGCACAAGATGGAATTTCAAATACATTCTCAATCGTTCCAAAAGCTTTAGGTAAGGACGAAAGTACACAAATATTGAACTTAGTAGCAATGTTAGATGGATATACAGAAAAAGGTGGTCATCATTTAAACGTAAATGTATTCAATCGAGAAACATTAATGGATGCGATGGAGCATCCTGAAGAATATCCGCAATTAACGATTAGAGTCTCGGGTTATGCAGTTAACTTCATAAAACTAACTAGGGAACAACAAATTGACGTAATAAATAGAACTTTCCACAGTTCTATGTAATAATCTTTGTGATTCAAGCCTAGTGGGGGACATACTTCACTAGGCTTGAATGTTTTTACTAAATAAGAAAAAATTTATTCAGAGGAGAATGACAATGATTTCAGGAAATATACATTCAATTGAAACTTGTGGAACTGTCGATGGACCAGGTCTTAGATATGTAATTTTTACGCAAGGATGTTTATTAAGATGTCAATATTGTCATAACGCAGATACGTGGAAAATTGGAGCTGGTAAAGAAATGTCAGTTGATCAATTAATGAAGGATATCAAGACGTATATTCCATTTATGAGATCATCTGGAGGTGGAATTACGGTTAGTGGTGGGGAACCATTATTACAATTAGACTTTCTATTAGAACTGTTTAAATCTTGTAGAAAAAATGGGATTCATACAACGATCGATACATCTGGTGGATGTTTCAGTACTGATCCAAACTTTCTTTTAAAATTAGACGAAGTATTAGAATACACAGATTTAGTATTATTAGATTTAAAGCATTTTGACGAAAAAGGACATATAAAACTTACGGGAAAATCAAATGAGCAGATTAAAAGTTTTGCAAAATACTTGGACAAAAAAAATATCCCGGTTTGGATTAGACATGTCTTAGTTCCTAGAATCACCGACTCAGAAGATAATCTAATAACACTAGGTGATTTTATAAACAAATTAAGTAATGTGGAAAAAGTAGAAATATTACCATATCATCAATTGGGTGTCTATAAATGGGAAGCATTAGGATTAAAATATCCTTTAAAAGATATTCAACCACCGTCAAATGAAAGTATTAATCATGCTTATCAACTATTAACTCAAAAGAAAGAATTACAAAATTGTTAATAAAACTAATTACTTTGAACTGTCCTTTAAATGTTAGTAGGCGTCTAACATTTAAAGGACAGTTTATTTTCTAAGCTTTTTATGATTTATTTAGACGATTGACTAAAATAAATTTGAGGTTAGTGAATATAATGAAAAATAGTCATTTTTAGTTTCTTATTTTAAAGGGTGAATTTTTATGAAGGAGTTTCGATTTTCTTGGTATGTTTTACTAGATGATCAGAATGGAATCGAAGGGGGATCTTTTGTTCGGGGAGAAAAAATTGAAGATGAAATGCATCGAATAAAAGAAAAACTTAGTAAGGAATATTATGTTAGACCGTCCTCGGTTTATATTATTGAATCAAGTGAAATTTAAATAAGTTATTGTAAATTTTGCAAGATGGTTATACAGAGCATTACTGGTTATAAAGTTATTTTAGAAAAACAAAAAAGGCTTCCTAAGAAAGCCTTTTTGAATAAAATTATTTGCCTATGCCATTAAAATTAGTATAACCTGCAGCACGATCAGCTCTTTTAAATTCCTTTGCATATAATACTTCTTGAGTAGAACTTAAATTACGTCTCGTTTTATCTTTTCGTTTATCCACAAAAAACACCTCGCTAAGTTATAAAATCCTTAGTAAGTCTCTCCATTTTTTGTGGCTGATATACTAAATTATGCTTCTTTTAAATGTGTAACTTCATGTTGTTGGTAATCTTCACGCATTGTATGCAATAAATAATTGTCTTTAGTAATTTCAAATAGATCGTAAATCTCTTCATTTTGATTGATTTCATCATATAAACATTTACGTGATTCATTTGCTAATGATGCGTATGGTAGTTTACTTGCAGCATAAAAAGAGCGTTTATTAACTTTACGAATACGCATAAAAATTGAGTTGATTCCTAAATCGTGAAATAACTCATGGAAGAAAGCGTCTTTTGCTGGTTTGTTATAACCCATTCCGTGAAAAGGTTTGCCTAACCAAGTTCCTAAAAAGCCATATCCATCTTCAATATCATGTAAAGAAATGTTACCAATAGGGTTACCCCACTCATCTAAGATTGTTCTTGATATCATTTTTCCTTGTTCTTCTAGTTCGATTGCTTGTTTTGTGATAAATAAGAATTCTTCGTACGAATTTGCTTTATGGCGCACAAAGGGAAAGACATCAGGATGCACCATAAGTTCAAAAAGTACAGAACAATCTTGTAAATCTCGCTGTTTCAGCATCTCTACTCCTCCTCATAATAAGGGTAGCGAAAGAAGGTTACGCCACCCGCGAAATTTTTGTGAGGACTAAAACAATAAAATTTAAAGTCCTGTGAAGTGCATTAACTATGAATAATTTTTTAATGCACCCTAAAATTTCGGGGTGGGAATCGAACCCACTAGGACCAGCGATTTACTGGTGGCTCACCATTTGCCTTTCCCGTTAAAATACTATATAAGAAAAGTGTTTTCACACTTTCTATTTAATTTACCGCAAATGTTCTTACTATACTATAATAAACGATTTTGTTCAAATTGCAAACTAAAATTATTCGATATTTTTATACACAATTCTACCATCTATGACAGTGAGTAATGGTTTAGCCATATAATGAAACGGATGATGGGACCATAATACTACATCGCCATCTTTACCAATTTCTAAGCTACCTATTCTATGAGATAAATTAAGATTTTTTGCTGGATTAATCGTAATTGCTTTTAAAGCTTCGAGCTCAGGTAAACCTTCTCGAACTGCTATAGCTGCACATACATTTAAATACTGAATTGGCGTATAAGGGTGGTCAGTTGTAATTGAAACACTTACTCCAATATCAGCAAGAGCTTTGTATGTAGTCCAGGATTTATTTTTTAATTCGATTTTTGAACGTCTAGTTAATGTAGGACCAACAGATACTTGAAGGTTTCGATCCTTTAGATGGTCAATAATTAAATGGCCTTCTGTACAATGTTCAATTCGTATATCTAAGTTAAATTCTTCGCCAAAACGTATAGCTGATAAAATATCATCTGCACGATGAGCATGAATTCGTACTGGAATTTCTCTATTTAAAGCTTTAATAATTGGTAAAATTCGAAAGTCATCTGGGTTATGCGAGTTTTTAGCTTCATAGAATGCTTCACGAAGCATTCCCATAATACCCATTCTGGTAATTGATTCTTTATTCCCGTTACTGTGAGTTCTTTTTGGATTTTCACCAAAAGCGATTTTCAATCCAGACGGTTCTTGAATAATCATTTTATCGACACTTTTACCATATGTTTTAATTGTACAAGTTGTTCCACCAATTACATTTCCACTACCAGGCATAATATGAGCTGTTGTAATTCCATGTTGGATCGCATCAGTAAAAGCAACATCAAGTGGCAATATTCCATCCATTGATCGAATATGTGGAGTCAATACTTCAATTGTTTCATTCGCATCATTCCCAGCCCAACCAGTTCCTTCGTCATATAGTCCTAAGTGAGTGTGTACATCAATAAAACCTGGAAAAAGTGGTTTTCCTGCACATTCTATGACAATTGTTTGATCTTCTATCGAAAAAATCTCAGGTGCAATTTCTTTAATTTTCCCATTTTCAATTAACAAATCATGGTTATATAAAACTTGAGATGTAATGGGGAAAATGGTTGCATTTTTAAATAATAGATTCATGATAAATCCTTTCAAATACTAATTTAAAGTTAACAGTAAAGCTTCTTTTAAAGTTGGGAATTGAAAGTTATAATTAGTTTGAATGGCTTTAGAAGGCATAACTTTTTGACCTTCTAAAACTAGCATACTCATTTCACCTAGTAATAATTGAAGGGCAAAATTTGGAACTTTCAATATATTTGGTCGATGTAAAGCTGCTGAAAGGTTTCTGCTAAACTCGTTCATTGTTACTGGATTAGGTGACACTAAATTGATTGGCCCTCTAATTTCGGTATTTTTTATCGAATGAAGTATTAGTCCAACAACATCCTTCTCATGAATCCATGATATCCACTGGGTACCTTTTCCGATAGGACCACCAATAAACAATTTATAAGGCAAAATCATTTTTGGAAGGGCTCCATCGTTTAACCCTAAAACAAGACCAAATCTAGCGAGAATAGTCCGAATACCCAGTTCTTCAGCTTTTCTGGCAACAGTTTCCCATTCTCTTACAGTTGATGCTAAAAAATCATTTGAAATAGGCTTGTCATCTTCATTAAAAGTTATTGATCCCGAGGTTCCATAAAACCCTATTGCGCTAGCATTAATAAAAAGGTTTGGGCGATGGGCTTGTCTTTCAAACCATGTAATTAGAATATTTGTAGATTTTAAACGACTTTGTAAAATTTTGTCTTTTAATTGTTTAGTCCATCTACCGCTGTTTATTGATTCACCGGCTAAGTTAATGACTACATCAATGGACTCACCAAAAGAATTCGAGGTTAATTGATCCCAATTAATATAAGTAATAAATGGATTAGATGATGTTCTTATATTTCTTGTGACAATATAACATTGAAATTCATGTCGAATAAATTCATTTATTAATTGAGATCCAATAAACCCTGTACCACCTGTAAGAAGAATCTTCATCCACGCATCTCCTTAATACATAATATGATATTATTATTTTTATGTGTACATAAAAACAAAATTTATTTTGAGGTAAATTATGTCTATAATAACGAAAATTCAAGTTCAAAAATTAAATAAAGAACGATTTAATATTTACACAGATAGTGGTAATGGTGAAGAGTATTCATTTAGTGTAGATGCTGATACTCTTGTTAAATTTAACATAAAAAAAGGTCAATCATTTGAGCCATTTGAACTAGAAGAGATATTAAATGCCGATCAACTTAGAAAGGCATATCTTTCTAGCATTGTTTATTTATCTCGAATGATGAGAACAAAAAAAGAAATTGATCTATATTTAACAAAGCAAGAATTCTTAATCGATACAATACAGACTACAATTATCCGACTTGTAGAAGAAGGGTATATTAATGAAGAAAAATACGCTGAAAGTTATGTTCGTACGTCTATTAATACGACATTGAAAGGACCAACAATCATTAAGAATGAATTACTAGCAAAAGGTATTCACAATTCTGTCATAGAGAAAAGTTTAATTTTATTTTCAAAAGATAAACAAATTCAACATGCTATTTCACTCTGTCAAAAAAAGGTTTCTGCACTTTCGAAGTATTCAACAAATCAAAAAAAGGCAAAGCTTGAAGAACTGCTGAGAAGAAAGGGCTATTCTGCTAACATTATTTCGATTGCAATTGAAGAAACACAATATGAAAGTGAAGAAGATGATGAATTACAAGCTCTATTAATACATGCTAGAAAAGCGAAAAAGAAATATGAAAAATTAAGTGGCTGGGAATATACTCAAAAAATAAAAACAGTATTATTTCGAAAAGGTTTCCCAATTGATTTAATTGAAAAAGCAATTTTAATTTTAGAAGAGGAATAACTAAATTAATTTATTGAAGTATACAAGTTCATAACAATTGATTTTTAGACTGATTGCGAGCGCTTGTCTTTCGAGGCGCGAAGCCTGGTGAGGAGCGGAGTTACCTTAGACGGTAATGAGCACCGCTTAACAGGCGAAGCAACGAAGAAAGCGAGCGTTTTCGGGCAGTCTGAAACTAAATTAATTGGTTGTGTGTTATTAGCTTGATATAATAAAACTATCTAAATGATTTAGAGGAGACTTAAAATGGAAATTCCAAAACGATATAGTGACTTAACGAAAGATGAATTAGTTCAAGAAATCAGCAATTTGAATCATCAAGCTAGAAAAGCTGAACAAATGGATATGATCAATGAACTTGAAGTTATACTGCGTAAAAAAACGATGGCTCAATCATATTTATTAGACGCAACTCAATTTATTCCTGGTGAGCAATATGAATTAATTGAGGAACCTGGAGTATTATTTATGATCACATATATGAATGGTATTTTTGCTTGGGGTCATAAAAGCACTAGTGAAGAAGAAATAGGGATCCCAATCGCATTATTAAAGAAACCAGGGAAATAAAAACCCTGGTTAAATTTCTATTCATCACGATTACTTTTTGCCATACGATCTCGTGGATTTGTATTAATGCTCCCATTTGGACGGATAGAAGCATTTTGTGATTTGTAATCTATATTACCATCAATAGCCATATCATGTTTTTGTTTTGAAAAACGTTCACTTTTTGTTGTCATCTTAAAAATCCTCCTAGTGATTAATACTAATTGATGAAATGAACCATCATCAATATGATGACCATTTTGAATTCAGATATGTTGATAATAAATGTTTAAAAATTGGAAGGTGTAATTTATATGGAGAAATATTTAGAGCAATTAACTGAGCTATTATTAAAAGAAAATAGTCATTTAACATACTCACAAGCAAAAATTTGGGTTGAATGGCTATGGGAAGATTTTGAAGCAACTTATGCTAAAGCTGGAGAATATCATGGAGAACAAATGTCTAAAAAGGTTGTTCAACAATTTATTTTCCAATATGGAAAATATTTGCATGAAACAGATATAAACATTGCAAAGCCACCAGGTTTAGAAATTATAGAAACGAAAGAGAAGGATAATCTTCTTCATTAATTAAATAACCCTTAGCAAAAAATTGCTAAGGGTTATTTTTTGGTTTATTAAGATTCCACTTTTAGTTTTTTCTGTAATTTTTTCTCGCTAAAGATCCAGCCTGTAAATGAACTGATAATATTATGTTCGTAGTCGAATTTGACTACTGCAACAAATGGGTAGTAAGTTTCGGTCCTGTACCTTAAATCGATTAGTCTTAATTCTTTATGGTCGTCATGTCCAATCAATTCCCAAATATAAACTGGTGAAAATGCCAAGAATGATTTAACGTTTTCATCCTTAAAGGCTGCTTTTACGTCTTCAATTACTGGTAAGGGGATTCTTTTAAACACGTCGTGGATTTTAAAGATTCTTTTCTTTATTTTGCCAACGTAATGATGAGAATCTGTACTTGCTACAATATGATAATGAGTGTATTTTATAGAAGGTGAAACATAGACACGTTTTACATCCGGTAATTTTTTTGTGACTGTTTGAATCACGATTTGTTTTTGTCGATATCTAAACGCATAGTAAAAAATCATAATGAAATAGAGCATGACACAAATCGGACCGGCTCTAAAATGAAAAATTACAAATGGAACTCCAACTAAATGGATTGCAAAAATTATTGGATCGAAAGTGTTTATGATGCCAAAAGCTATCCAGCGTTTTGAAAAAGGCCTTAGTGCTTGGGTTCCGTAGGCATTAAATAAATCAACGAATACGTGTACACTTACTGCTATGAAAGACCAGAGTAAATAGAGTCCAAAGTGTTCTCTATTGTTAAATAATGTCATAAGCGCAGAAAGTGATAATGTCCATAAAATGACTGCAGGAATTGAATGCGTAATTCCACGATGATGTTTTAAATATTTTGCGTTATTTCTTAATTTTAATATCGTGTCACTGTCTGGTAATTGTGATCCGATGATTGTTGTTAATAAGAGTGAGTTTGTCAAATGTGGGTCATGTAGGACAATTGGACTCAGGGTTGCTAATCCGCCAAGTGTAAATCCCATTACAAGATGAGTACCAGTATCCATTTAGTTCCTCCCTTTATTTACCCTTTTAATTTTTATAGTATTGACTATTAACAAAAACATATAGATGTTAGAGAAAGGTATAAGTTATGAATAATGATTTAAATACGACATTAGAAGTTTTCCCCAAAAATGACTTTAAAAATAATTTAGTTAATTGGTTTTTAGCAGAACAAAGAGATTTACCTTGGAGAAAGAATAAAGACCCATATCGAGTATGGGTTTCAGAAATAATGCTTCAGCAAACACGTGTTGATACAGTAATCCCTTTTTATAATAAGTTTATGCAAAATTTCCCTACGATTGCTGACTTGGCGAATGCCGAGGAAGAAAAAGTACTAAAAGCTTGGGAAGGACTTGGTTATTATTCTAGAGCTAGAAATTTGCAATCGGCTGTCCGTGAAGTCCATGAAGAGTATTCAGGAAAAGTACCAGATACGCCAGAATTAATAAGTAAATTAAAAGGTGTAGGACCTTATACTGCTGGAGCTATCCTAAGTATTGCATACGGAAAACCAGAGCCAGCGGTTGATGGGAATGTAATGAGGGTATTATCTAGAATATTAACAATTTGGGAGGACATTGGTGTACCTAAAAACCGAAAAATTTTTGAACAAGCTGTAAGAGCTTTAATTAGTCATGAAGATCCGTCTGCATTTAATCAAGGTTTAATGGAGCTTGGAGCATTAATTTGTACCCCAACAAATCCTGCATGTTTACTATGTCCTGTAAGAGAACAATGTTTGGCTTTTGAAACTGGGGTTGTGACTGAGTTACCTATAAAAAGTAAAAAGAAGGCACCAAAACCAATTGATCTAGCAGTGGGTGTCATTAAGAATAGTAATAATCAATATTTAATTCAACAAAGACCTTCTAGTGGATTACTTGCTAATATGTGGGAGTTTCCAACAGCTGAATTACAATCAACGATGTTATCTAAAAGTGATACACTTAGCTTTTTCTTAAATCAAGAATCGCAATTAGTAGTTGAAGGATTATCTTATCAATTTAATATTGAGCATGTTTTTTCACATCTTGTATGGAAAATGGAAGTATATGATGGAAAAGCAATAAATGAAGGTAGTTTATCAAGTAATCAGAAATGGGTAACATTAGATGAGTGTAAAGAGCTCCCGTTTCCGGTAGTGCATCAAAAAATTTATCAGCAAATTGAAAAGCTTCAGTAATGAAACAAAGAACCCCAACAAAGAGTTGGGGTTTTTTGTGCTTTAAGAATCACTTTAGTCAAAAGTAGGGCGAGTACCACTAGTCCAGTCTGCCTCATTTCTATGAAGACCACCACGTGATTCAATTTCTTTTATTATTTCTTTTTGCATTGTGCTACCTTCAATATTTAAATAACCAGTAATTTGCTGAAATGAATGATGATAGTATTCCAATTCACTATCTTTCCACTGAGTTTTTGGAGTCATTGATAATTCTGAAAGATCTCTGCCAACGTACATAATAAACCTCCTTATAATTTCTTCTCATAGTTTTCCACTCGAACAGTTCATTAAACAAAAAAATTAAAGTAAAGTTTTTTACATAATTAAAGTAAAGTTTTTTACATATTACTCCGACTAATGGACATCATATTATTCGTGGAGGTGATAAATCATGAACAACAACAACAATCAATTCAATGCTGGAAAAACAGCATCTGGAACAAACATTGGCAAAGTAAGACAACAAAACCAAGGTTTTGGACAAGAGTTTTCAAGTGAAACTGATGTTCAAGCAGTTAGAGAAGCTAATGCACAATCTACTCAAAAAGCTGCTTCTAAAAACTTTGGACAACAAAACCAAAGTTTTGGACAAGAGTTTGCAAGTGAAACTGATGTTCAAGCTGTGAGAGAAGCAAATGCAAAATCTACACAAAAAGCTAACTCAGGCAACTTTGGACAACAAAACCAACAATAATTATCTAAAGAAAATTACTAGAAGTGCGCTGTTGATGAGAGATAGTAAAGATAGTCTTACTTTCTATATTCATCTTCCTGTCTGATGAGAGATCATGCAGTCTAGTTGTTATAAAGAACGTTCAAAAAGAGCACCCTTATATAAGGGTGCTCTTTTACCTACGTGTAATTTATGTCCAACATTTAAAATCCACATAGAATGATTAATTTCTTCTCAATAGTCAAATATCGTCAAATGTAGTCAAAGGGATTATGTTAGTTTTCAAGAAATAGTGTAATAATGAAAGAAGGATGGTGAATGGTATGCAAGTATTCGATGAATTGGTAAGTCGTCAGCTTGAAACAATGGATCAGTTAATAAAGATTCAAGAAGAAATTGAACGATGTCAAGAAATTGAAAACCAACTATTTGAATTAGAGGATTTGTCAAAATTGTCTTCTATCCAAGATGAAATACATATAATGAGATCTGAATTAAAAGCTATCCAAGACACCTTTTTAATCCAAACACAGCAAATTATTAAATCTTTCTCAGATGAGAGGAAAATTGCATTAAAATAAAAAAACAATGGGGCATTTTACCAAATTAACCTCCCTTTTGTTTAAAAATGGATAAGAACTAGTTATAATAGAAGTGTAAAGTATAAATAAAGTGTTGAAATGCGTCCACACTAGAAAGAAGGGAGAAACAATGAACGTTCCCAAACCAGGAGAAAAAATACAGATACATAGTTACAAACATAATGGACATATTCATCGTATATGGGAAGAGACAACCATTTTAAAAGGGACGCAGCAGTTAGTAATTGGCGCAAATGATCGCACGCTTGTAACTGAATCGGACGGTAGAACATGGGTTACACGAGAGCCAGCAATTTGTTACTTTGATATGGATTATTGGTTTAATGTCATTGGAATGATTAGAGAAGATGGAGTTTATTATTACTGTAATATTAGCTCACCATTCGTCTTTGAAGATGGTGCCATTAAGTATATTGACTATGATTTAGATATTAAAGTTTTTCCAGACATGACTTACGTGCTGTTAGATGAAGATGAATATGAGAATCATCGACAATTAATGAATTATCCTCCTATTATTGACCCAATCTTAAAAAAGAACTTAGGTTATTTAAAGGAATTAATTCATCAACGAAAAGGGCCGTTTGCTCCTGATTTTATTGATAATTGGTATGAACGATTCTTAATGTATCGTGATTAATTGAAACTGTTGAGCGGACTTAGTCTTTTTGAGAATTAATGATCTCAAAAAGATTGCTCAACAGTTTCTTTTTGAATGATATGAAAGGATGAAAATATGGGAAGTATTAAACGTTATTTAAAATTTGTTAAACCATATCGATTTCATATTTTTTTAACGATTGCTATCGGTATCGTTAAATTTGGAATCCCATTAATATTACCGTTTTTATTAAAATATGTAGTTGATAATATCATTAATTCATCATTACCAATTGCAACTAAAAGTTCACATCTTATTTACATCATGCTCATTGCATTTGGGATTTTTATTATTGTAAGACCACCTATTGAGTATTTCAGACAGTATTATGCTCAATATATCGGTAGTCGAATTTTATTTGATATTAGAGATCATTTATTTAAACATTTACAAAAACTCAGCTTAAGATATTATGCTAATGCAAAAACAGGTGAAGTCATTTCACGAGTAATAAATGATGTTGAATCTACTAAAGACTTCGTTATTACTGGGTTAATGAATGTTTGGTTAGATTTAATTACAATCTTAATCACAGTTACAATCATGTTAACAATGGATGTAAAGTTAACGCTTGTTTCATTAATCGTTTTGCCATTTTATACATTAGCAGTAAAGTACTTTTTCGGTCGACTTCGATTTTTGACTCGTCAAAGATCTCAAGCTTTAGCTGTATTACAAGGGTTCTTAACAGAAAGAATTCAGGGGATGCAAGTAACACGCAGTTTTGCATTGGAAGATTATGAAAGTGGACTATTTAAAGAAAAAAATGGTGAGTTTTTAGATCGTGCTCTTAAGCATACAGGCTGGAATGCGAGTACGTTTACGATTATTAATACATTAACTGATATTGGACCATTATTAATTATCGGATTTTCTGCATATCAAGTTATTCATGGTCACTTAACACTTGGTGAGATGGTAGCATTCGTTGGATATATTGATCGTTTATATGATCCACTTAGAAGATTAGCAAATTCTTCAACAGCATTAACACAATCGTTTGCATCGATGGATCGTGTCTTTGAATTAATGGATGAAAAGTATGACATCGTTAATCGAGATAATCCAATTTATGCAAAGAAGTTAGATGGTCAAATTCACTTTAATAACGTATCTTTCCAATATAATGCAGTTGATGCTGAGGTCATTCAAGATGTAACTTTTCAAATTGAACCTGGTCAAAAGATTGCATTGGTTGGATCGAGTGGTGGTGGAAAGTCTTCGTTAGTTAGTTTAATACCACGTTTTTATGACGTAACAAAAGGGTCTATTAAAATTGATGGTGTCGACATAAGGGATTTTGATTTAAAAAGTATGCGTGAAAAAATCGGTATCGTTTTACAAGACAATTTTCTATTTAGCGATACTGTAAAATCGAACATTCGTTATGGGAATCCGAGTGCTAGTGAAGAAGAAATTATTGCAGCTGCTAAAGCAGCCAACGCACATGATTTTATCATGAGTTTACCAGATGGATATGACACGCTTGTTGGGGAAAGAGGAGTAAAGCTTTCTGGTGGTCAGAAACAACGTGTAGCAATTGCCCGTGTATTTTTAAGAAATCCTTCTATTCTAATATTTGATGAAGCTACTTCAGCTCTTGATTTAGAAAATGAAAGGTATATCCAAGACGCGATTCATGAACTAGCAAAGAACCGTACAACAATATTTATTGCACATAGATTATCTACCATTACACATGTAGATAAAATCGTTTATATTGATCAAGGTCATATTGTCGAAATTGGTTCGCATGAGGAATTAATGGCTAAAAAAGAAGCTTACTATCATTTGTTTGAAATTCAAAATTTAGAAACTAGCTCGAGTTCGGTATAGAAGATTAGCACAAAGAAATTCTTTGTGCTTTTTTTTATTTGAAGAAGTAAGTGTGAATTAACAACGAACTGCAAATAAAATCCGAAAATCGTAAACAAAATTGGCAGAACTGCAAATAAAAATTCAAGAATCGCAAATAAAATCAGCAAAACTGCAATTAAAGTTTCAAAAATCGCAATTAAGATAAAAAATTACTTATACGGGTTCGCGTATTCCCAAGGAGAATGGCTCTAAAATAGATACTCTCTGCAAGAAAACAAGCAATACCACTCTAATTTCTATCCGATTGATTTAAAAATGGATAAAAATCAGCTTGCAAGGATTGAAAAAATCACATCAAATATAGAACGTCGTCGAGATACCCCATTTACTTTGATTCAAACTCAAAATAAAAAGCCTCCACAATTGGAGGCTTTTACATTGTTTCAACCTGTTCAACTTGAACTTGGTATTCTTTGTGATAAGTTTGATGGCTATCAACTAGTGTATTTAGATGCTCAACATTTTCGCTATATTCTAAAATGGCAGATACTACTTGGAATAAATGTAACCATGTTTTTTGTTTTTCTTCGTCATTAATATCATGGTGATCCAAGAATGCCTTTGTTAATTTATCTTTTAATATATTTTCTTCTCTATGAAGTGGAGCAGTTTGATCAAAGTTTACTTTGCCGATTAATTTCATTAAAGCATGTTCGTGAAATTGCATTAAGCATGTTAGTTCATTTTTTACTAAATCTTGGAACTCTTTCGGAGATGCGTTAATTTCATATTCTAATCGGTTTAAAGCTTTTAACGTATCAAATGCGTTATCGGCTGTGACAAGCATTTGTCTGAACAATACGATTTTACGAGATTTTTCATGCTCTTTTTTCTTACGACCAACAAGAATGATTCGGTCTTCTTTGTATAAGCGATAGATTTTCGTAACATTTCTCATGATTTCTTTTAATTGATAAATTTCATCTTTTAATCCATTATGGCTAACAGTTTTGTGTAGAGCCATCATCATTAATTTATTTGTTTGTTCAGTAATTGAAATCATGCCACGAGATAGTTTTTTTTCATAATTTGGAGGCATTAAGAAAATATTTACAAATGATGCAGCTAAAACACCAATTGTTACTGCCAAAATACGATCGAAAGTAAAAATGGCAAAGTGTTCGGTACTTGTACTTACCTCCATAATAACGACTACAGTAACTAATGTTGTAGCAATTGTATTTTCGAGTTTTAGTTTTAATGTAATGATAATCACGAGAATACATGTAAATCCTATAATTACTGGATTATTACCTAGAGTAATCACTGCAATAATTGCCAGGATCGCACCAATCAAGTTAGCTTGAAGTTGTTCAATTAACGATTTATATGATTGGTTTACTGATGATTTTAATGCCGAAATAGCAGAGATACCTGCAATCGAAGCTGTTGATAAATCAAAAAACATCGCGCTATAAATGGCGAGCGTAATAGCTATACCAGTTTTTAGAACACGCGCTCCTAATCTCATTGTATTACTCCTTTTTGTTTGTCTAGCTTAATGCTTGTAATGAAATATGAACGTTTAACTATATTACTACTAAACTACTGTTTATTACATCGAGTGTTTTTCAAAATTGCTTCAATTAAAAGTAACTTTTATTTTTTTCTCATGTAACATCCTGTAACTATACAATGAACTACACGCATTATCAATACAATTTTTTAAGAAATTATGTTAATTATATGAATGAGAAAAAAGATTAAATTGTTAGTTAAATTAAAAGATTTCGAACTTAGAAATGAAAGGGCTTTACTATTAAATAATCAAAAAAGAAGCGAAATATTTCGCTTCTTTTTTATAAAATCATTCAGTTGAAACAGATGGATCCGCTTGTTCTTTTTTAGGTTTAATTTGTAAGAAGTTTTGTTCAATGTCGCCTAATAAACTTTGGACAAATTCAGCTTCATCATGCTGATTATGCTGAGTTAAAAGTGAGATATATTTCTCTAACAATTCATTTAGATCGTTTTTACCAGTTTCATCGACAGGTACAATACTTACACTTGCACCATTTGCGATTCGATTTTGGTAAGCTTCATTAGTAAGGCCTAATTCAGAAGAGTTTCGAACATAAATTACTCCTCCAGTCATACCAGCACACATCCATGGACCTGGATCTCCTAGAACAACTGCACGACCACCAGTCATATATTCAAAAGCAAAACCGTTTATATTTGCTTTTGCACCAAGACGAGTTTTCTGTGAAATAGGTTGACTAGATTGATTACGACCACCAATTACAACATCGGCACCTGATAAACGAATGCCTGCTCGAGAGTCAGCGTTACCTTGGATAAAGAATTGTCCTTTTTGTGCTCCATATGCAAAGCATTTTCCGACCGAACCACCAAAGTATTGTCCGTTAGCACCTAAAGCTTTACTAATAAAAATCGTTCCACCAAAAGCAGTTTTCGCTACACCATCTTGAGCTCCGCCTTGAACGTATACAGAATAATCTTCTACTGTGTAAGTTCCTAAGCCATTTCCAGGAATGGATTGATCCTCGAAGCTTATCTCGACAGGGGAAGCTACACCTTGCGTTTGTTTTTTTACGACTAGGTCATGGATTAATAAACTGCCAGCATGGCGATATTCATTGTCAACCTTTTCATAAACTCCAACGTCATTACTTTGAAGTACTTTAGCAGATTCTCCATTCGAAAGTACATATTCTTTATCCTCAATTTTATTAGTAGATAATAAATTAGTTAAACTTAGCGTATCTAAAAATCTTGTTTGTTTTAAGAATTCAGTTTTACCAACAAGCTCTTGAGCATTTTTTACTCCTAATGAACCAACAATCACTTGCAATTCATCTTTGAATGCAGTGAAGAATTGTACTAAATTTGTTACTGCTGTTTCTAATTGTCTAGGAGTGAATTTTCGCAAACCGTGACGCATTGCTTCAATCTCTGATTCGATTTGTGTTGCAATACCAACGTGGCATGTATCTAAATGACAACCACGACATGTCGTACAACCGATTGCAATCATTGATAAAGTTCCAAATCCGATTCGGTTTGCACCTAAAATCATCATTTTTACTACATCATTTACGCTTTTCATTCCACCATCCGCCCAAATCTCGACAGAATTACGTAAACCAGATTCTAGTAATGCATTGTGGGCTGCACGAACACCAATTTCAACTGGTAAGCCTACATTTTGAATTGCATGAACACGGGCAGCACCTGTTCCTCCATCAAAACCGCTAATATTGATAAAGTTTGCACCCGCTTTTGCAATACCAACAGCAATTGTGCCGATATTAGGAACAACAGGGACTTTTACAGCAACTTTTGCTTTTGGATTAACAGCTTTAATTTCACTAATCATTTGAGCTAAATCTTCAATTGAATAAATATCATGATTATTTGAAGGTGAAATTAAATCAGAACCAAGTGTTGCATTTCTCGTTTCCGCTATTTTTTGTGTAACTTTTGAAGCAGGTAAATGACCACCCTCACCAGGTTTTGCACCTTGACCAATTTTAATCTCAATTAAGTTAGAAGAGTGAAGTAAATTAGCATTAACTCCGAATCGACCAGAAGCAATTTGCTGTCCACGAGTGTTTGGATATTTTCCAATCATATCTTGAATTTCTCCACCTTCACCATTTAAGCTGATCATATTCAGTCGATTTGCACCTTCAGCATATGCTCTAAAAGCAACTTCATTTTGAGATCCGAATGACATTGAACTGATAATAAATGGTAGTGAGTGAGTGCCTATTTCTAATGAAACTTGACTTGATTCAACTGGTTTACTACTTTCAACTAAAGTAAGCGCATGACGTACTGTAGTTGGTCGCTCTTCTTCAATTTGATTTAATTTTTGGCGGTATGTTTCATAACTACCTGTTTGTGCTGTTTCACCAATAGCTTTCCAAATTCGAGGGAATACGTGGAAAGATTTTGGCATAGTTGCGTTATTTGCGTTGTAATCTTCAGAACGTTTTTTCGAATCAGCCTCTAATAATTTGAATCCAGACACTGTTTGATCTCCGAAGAAGTTTATAACGCCTAAAGACGAAGTGATATCTTCTTGTAATCCAATGCTACTGAACATTTTTGCATAGCCACGTAGCTCATGCATCCCTATAGTTGAAATTACTTTTTCGATTCCTTTATTTAAAACATCATAAAGTTTTACTATTTTTTCAGGAGTTTCCAATTCTGAAATAGTTCCAAAAAGGAAATGAGGATTAATTGCATCTGCTCCTAAACCTTTCATTACCATTAAATCGTGAAGATTACGGATAGCAGCTGTCTTTAAGACAATCGAACAGTTTCTTCTTAACTTAGCATTCACAAGTCCATTATGGATTATTGCTGTAATAAGAGCCGGATCAATCCAGTATTGATTATTTTTATGAGCTTCATCATCTGTAATAACAATACATTCTGCACCATTTTTTACAGCTTCTACTACTTCGTATTTATATTGGGACAATGTTTCTTCTAAAGGTAAATTCGAAAATGTACTTTGAATTGTATAAAGTTTATTTTCTAATTGATATAGATTTAGAATTTCTTCATACGAAATTTGTTGTCTACTAGCTTTTAACGTATTACCTACAAAACCATCACCTATTATTGGAGAAGGGAGTTGTAGAACAATTCCTGAATCTTTCTTTGTAATGGATGGCCTTTTTCCTAATAGGACAGAAATAGAGAAATGCTCTGTTTCACGATCACGATCGATCGCAGGGTTCGTTACTACTGCAACTGTTTCTTTCATAAAGTCAGAAATATTTTTTCGAGCTTCATCTAAACATGCTAGTGGAGCGTCATGCCCTAATGAACGAATAGGTTCTGCACCTTTTTCTGCCATTTGTTCAACTAATTGGATTTGTTCCTTTTGCCATCCAAAAGCTCCATATTCAAACGGTTGAATTGAAGGAGGTGAGTGTTCTACGTAATCAGTTGAACTTGCTTCTGTATTTGCTAGATTAATTGTTAATTTTTCGTTTAATTTCGCTGTAACGAAATGCGTTAATTCACGGTGTGTTAATAGTTGAGCACGGTCTTTTAATAAATTAATGCCGACTTTTTCTCCAGGCGAAAGAGCATGTGGCTCAGATATAAATAATTCTGGAGATAGAATACCTTGCTCGGATGAAAATACATAATAATCATTTGTTTCAAGTAACCAAACTGGACGTAAACCTAAAGCGTCGACACTAGCAACAAATTCATTTCCTTCTCTTGTAAGTACGCCTGCGGGACCTTGACAAAATGGACCGAATGTACTTCGAATCGTATTGTAAATGTAGTTTACTTCTGGATCTGATTCAAATTCTGCTGGTACAGGAGGGAATAACAGTTCCATTGCTTCTTTCAAAGAGTAGTTATATTTATGAATAAGCGTCTCAAGTGTTATATTTACATCTTGTGAATCACTATTTCCATGCTTAATATTTGCACCAATTTGTTTTGCTTCAATTCTTAATTGTTCGATTGTGTTAATTTCTCCATTATGAGCTAGCATGCTAAATGGTTGAACTCTTGAAAATGAAGAAGATGTATTTGTTGAATATCGATTATGACCAACCACAACAGATGATTGAAAATTAGGATGCTGTAAATCTGAATAGTATGACAATAAAGTATCGATTGTTCCCATTACTTTATAAACACAAGTTGATTGACTGAGAGAGACAACAGTTACATTTGTTTTTTTGCTAATAATATTTGTTAAATCAAATAGAGTTGTACTTTGGTGATTTTTAATTGGGAGTAATGCTACTTGTAAGAACTCAGGTTCTACTGCCTGAGCGATTGGACCAAGTGCTGAAGTAAAGGTTTGATTACAACTATGAAATAAAGTTTCATAACCATTTTCTTCAAAAATTTGGAGTAATGTTTGTATTTCTGATTTTTCATCTAAGAAGAAATGTCCAACTGTAAATGAAGGGTGTGAAACAACTTCTGGACTAATTCCTACAGATGTAAGTTTTTCTTGCCAAAGAAGAGTGGGGATGTCAGTCTGAATTCCTACACCATCACCTTCACCGTTCGTAAATCCCGCTCGATGATTCATCTTTCGTAAACTTTCTGCAGCAATATCGATTGTATCTCTTGTTTGAGTTATAGAACGATTGATAAAGGCAACAATCCCACATGCATCATGTTCGTTATTGTAATAATCTCTAAATAAACCTGGTGACCATTCTGTTTTTGTTTGAAATTTCATTTAACTACCTCCTATTTTATGGTAAAAAAATTGATTATTCAGAAATAACTATGTATGAATAGAGGTCACTTCAAGTTGTAGTGACCTCAGATATATCATAGTTTAATCGTAGATAATTTTAGGAATGCGTTCCCAACAGCGTTAATTGTTTGATGAACGTCTTGTTCAGTATGAGCTGTAGTTAAGAACCAAGCTTCATATTTAGATGGTGCTAGATTAATACCTTCTTCTAATAGAAGTTTAAAGAATCTACCGAAAACTTCTCCATCGGATTCTTTTGCTTCTTCATAATTCGTTACTTCGTCAACATTGAAATAAACTGTTAATGCACCTTTTAAGCGATTGATTTTTATATGGATGTTGTGCTTATCAGCTTTTTCTTGAATACCTTTTTCAAGAATGGCACCTAGACGATCTAATTCCTCATAGACACCTTCTTGTTGTAATACTTCAAGACATGCAATACCAGCTGCAATTGATGCTGGATTACCTGCCATCGTACCAGCTTGATATGCAGGACCAAGTGGGGCAACAGTTTCCATAATTTCTTTTTTACCACCATAAGCTCCAATCGGTAATCCACCGCCTATAATCTTTCCAAGAGCTGTTAAGTCTGGTTCAATTCCTAATAAATTTTGTGCTCCACCATACATAAATCTGAAGGCAGTTATTACTTCATCATAAATGACTAAAGCACCGTGATTGTGCGTAATTTCATTTACAGCTTCTAGGAATCCTTCTTTTGGTTCAACGATTCCGAAGTTACCGACAATTGGCTCAACAAGTACACCAGCTACTTCATGACCCCATTTTTCCATTGTTTCTGCATATGCCTCAATGTCATTAAATGGAACTGTAATAACTTCATTGGCTATACTTTGTGGTACACCAGCGGAATCAGGAGTACCAAGTGTAGATGGTCCAGAGCCTGCAGCAACAAGTACTAAATCCGAATGACCGTGATAACATCCAGCAAATTTAACGATTTTAGTACGACCAGTGTATGCTCTCGCTACACGTATAGTTGTCATTACGGACTCAGTACCTGAATTTGTAAATCTGACTTTATCCATACTAGGAATCGCTTCTTTTAGCATTTTGGCAAATTGTAATTCAAGTTCATGAGGAGTACCGTAAAGGACACCGTTTTCTGCTGCTTTTGTGATTGCAGCTGTAATATGTGGGTGAGCGTGGCCAGTGATAATAGGACCGTATGCTGCTAAATAATCTATATATTGATTGCCATCAACATCCCAAAAATATGCGCCTTTTGCACGCTTCATTGTGACAGGAGCTCCGCCACCAACTGCTTTAAACGATCTTGAAGGACTGTTTACTCCTCCAACGATGTGTTCTAAAGCTTCATTATGTATTTCAATTGATTTTTGATTATTCATGGAGTACCTCCCATTATTGATAAAAAAATGAAAGAATTTAACCGGCATCTTTACATTATTTATGTGGTTAAATTACATTCTAGCACGAAATTTTAGCGCGTGGTAAATGTAAGCCTTTACAAGTTAAAAAGAAATTTGAACATTTCGTAGAATCTATATTTTTCACAAAAATAGTCCGAAAAAAATTGGAAACTACTTTTTAGTACTTTTTTATTGTACTTAGTTCGTATTTCAAATACACTAAGCGACGGAATAAAAAATGGAGGCAGTCTTATGGAAAACATAATCGAAGTTCAAAGCTTACACAAAGAATTTAAAACTTTCTTGAGTCGCTCTGGTGTAAAAGGTGCATTTAGAGATTTGTTTACAAGAAACTATAGAACAAAAACAGCCGTTAATAATATAAGCTTTTCTGTAAAAAAAGGTGAAATGATGGCTTATATCGGGGAGAATGGTGCAGGGAAGTCGACTACAATTAAAATGTTGACGGGAATATTAACACCTACTTCTGGAGATGTAAGAGTTAATGGTTACCACCCCCAAAAAGATCGAGAGCGTTTTGTTAAATCAATAGGTGTCGTATTTGGGCAAAGATCTCAATTATGGTGGGATATTGCAGTACAAGAATCATTTCGATTACTAAAAAAGGTTTATCAAATACCAGATAAGCAATATGAAGAACATATGGGTTATATCATAAAGACTTTGGATATTGAGCCTTTATTAGATCAACCTGTAAGAAAGTTATCTTTAGGTCAAAGAATGAGATGTGAATTAGCAGCTGCGTTAATTCATAATCCACCCTTATTATTTTTAGATGAGCCAACAATTGGATTAGATGTATTAGTAAAATTAAAAATTAGAGAGTTTTTAAA
>NZ_NTZO01000143.1 GCF_002559405.1 Bacillus sp. AFS001701
GGGAAATGTTAAGAAATCGAAGAAAAGATATAAAAGAAGATTTCTTTCATTATGAAGGAAATCAATTAGTTGGATTTTTAGCAACTTATTATTTTGGAGAAAAAGTTGAAATCTGCGGTATGGTTCATCCGGAGTATCGACGAAAAGGAATTTTTTCTAGTTTGTTAAATGAAGCACTGAATTCAATAGCTCCATCCACTACCATTTTATTAAATGCACCTGAAGCTTCAACATCAGCGAAAGAATTTATTCCAAATCAAAAAAATTGTACATATTCTTTTTCTGAATATCAAATGGCTTGGAAAAACCAAGAGGTAAAAGAATTTACACCAATCGTTAAATTCACAAAAGCTGAGCAATTAGATTTCGCATTTATTTCAAATTTAGATGTTGTATGTTTTGGATTCGAAAATAGTGATGCCGAGAAGTACAATCAACGCATTTTAAATGAACCTGATCGTGATTTATTTATAATAGAAGTAAATGATGAAAAAATTGGTAAAATGAGTTTGCTTCGAGAAAATAATGAGAGCTGGATTTATGGATTTGCAATACTTCCAGAATACCAAGGTAAGGGATATGGAAAAAATGCATTACTCCAAACCATTCAAAAAGAAAGCGAGATTGGAAACGAAATTCATTTAGAAGTTGCGCTTGAAAATAGTAAAGCGAAGAAATTATATATCGATTGTGGATTTAGACAATATAACACTCAAGATTATTATAAAATTAGCCAATAATTTGTAAGAGACTGTCTGTTTTTTAAGACAGTCTCTTTTTTACGTACTAATAATTTTATCATTATGAAAGTATCTATGTTACACTAGAAATGGATTAAATGGTAAAGGGTGAAAGTTTTGGAAAAAATAAGAGGTTTTGAAGTAGCAAAAGGATTTGAAAATTGTGGAGTGAATCTTCCGAAAAGAGCAACGACTCATGCAGCTGGTTATGATATCGAATGTATTGAAGAGACAATTATAAATCCAAACGAGATCAAACTTGTTGGTACAGGATTAAAAGCATATATGCAAAAAGACGAATTTTTAGCATTATTTGTACGCTCGTCTACACCGTTAAAGAAAGGTTTAATGAAAGGCAATGGGGTAGGGGTTATTGATTCAGACTACTACAGCAATCCTTCAAACGATGGCCATATCATGATGCAATTAATAAATGTATCAAAGGAGCCTGTTATCATTCAAAAAGGCGAGCGAATTGGACAAGCTGTTTTCCAAAAATTCTTATTAGCTGATGATGATTTCGCAGGGGAAGAACGAGTAAGTGGATTTGGAAGTACTGGCAAATAAAAATGCAGAAATAAAAAAAGAACTCGATATGCTCGAGTTCTTTTAATTTTTATAATTAGTCTAACATTTTTGCAAGTTTTGGTGATAAAGCAAGTAAGATTAAGCCCGCAACGATAGCTGCTCCACCTACTGCTAAGAATACTTGTAACATACCAAGAGTTGTTGTAAATGCAGCTAATTGACCACCAACTAAATTTGCAATGAAACTTGATGATAACCATACACCCATTAATAATGAAGCAAGTTTAGCAGGTGCATAACGAGATACTGCTGATAAACCAACTGGTGAAAGTACTAATTCAGCAATTGTATGGAAGAAATATGTCATAACCATGAATATCATGTTTGCTTTTACAGTAATATGATTTGGATCAGAACCTGTTTTCATAACCGCCATAATTGTGAATGCAAAACCAACACCTAATAGGATAAGACCCATTGCCATTTTCGCAGGAACGCTAATGTTTTTACCATTTCTTGCCATTTTAATCCAGATCATAGAAAGAACTGGAGCGAAAAGCATGATGAATAATGGGTTAACAGATTGGAACCATGCAGATGGTACATTGAAGCTTCCAACTTTAAGATCTAAGAAACGCTCAGTATAAAGTGTTAATGATGAACCAGCTTGTTCAAATCCAGCCCAGAAAAATACTACGAATGCAGCTAAGATAAAGATAACAGTAGTACGTTGTTTTTCTTTTTTAGTAAGAGGAATATCCTTAACTGAAGCGCTGTTACCCTCTTTAACAACTTTTGCATTAGGTTTTGTACCTAAATCACCAAGATATTTTGATGCTAATAAGTTGAAAATAATTTGACCAATAATCATACCGATCGCTGCTGCTAAGAAACCATAACGGTAACCGAATAAATCATCACCAGCAGCATTTTTTGACATAAATAAAGTTTGTGCTAAATAACCAGTTACAAGTGGAGCAAAGAATGCACCTAAGTTGATACCCATGTAGAAGATTGTGAATGCACCATCACGACGTGGGTCATCTCCTTCATAAAGTTCACCAACAATTGTTGAAATGTTTGGCTTGAAGAAACCATTACCGATAATCATTAAAATTAAACCAAGGTATAAACCAGTTGAAGAATGAATACCGAATAATGCGATATTACCAGCTGCCATAATGATACCACCAAGAGTTATAGCAGCACGCTTTGCAAGGAAATTATCAGTAATCCAACCACCAATGATTGGAGTGAAATATACAAGACCAGTAAATAATCCATAAAGTTGTAGTGCCCAAGCATCTTTAAATCCAAGTCCACCTTGAACTACTGAAGTTGTTAAATAAAGAACTAAAAGTGCACGCATTCCATAATAACTAAAGCGCTCCCAAGCCTCTGTTGCAAAAAGTAAGTAAAGGCCAGGTGGGTGTTTCGTTTTTTGATTTTGCTCGTTTGATGAAACGTTTTGTTTTGCTGCTACGCTCATTCAAATTCCTCCCTCATAAGTGCTATTCTGTGTAATTTTCTGTATGAATATTTATTGTCGCCAATTCATATACTATTCTGTCAATTTACTGTAAAAAATAATTTCCGAATTCAACAAATTTCGACAATTTGAGTTAAAAAAAATTTCTAACTATTTTCATCAGAACAATGCTACTAAATTTTTATCTAGATCCGCAAAAAAATAACTCGGAACCAATTTACTATTTTAGTATAACACACAATAGCGTATTTCTGTAAAGTTTTTTATATTGTCAGACAAATCTAGCAATACTGATTTTTCTTATTAAACTAGTATTTTTAGACTTTGTCGATTGACCTGTATTAGTACAGCCTAAACAAAAAGACCTATATCTAAATAATAATAAATTTTTGAAATATTTCAAGGGTTTTTATTATTTTTTACTTTAATATTATAAAAGTTTAATTAAACAAAAGAATGAGAATTGTCAAAATATGTCGAAATGAAAATAGGATGTTTTGTCCTTTTTTAATATTCAATTAATTCACATGGACGATTTTCTAAAATTTGGATATACTAAAAGTACTATATATGAAACGGAGTGATGAATATGGGAAAGTTAATTAATTTAGTTCAGAAGAAGGTAAATAGTAGAGGACAAAAAATGGAGTAAATCTTCATTATTGTCCTTATATAATTGGAGGACAAAATGAATTTAAAACAATTAGGTTGGAACGAAGCGTTCGGAGAAAAGGATCTAAATACTGTTGTTGCAAGAGTTATATCAGAACAAAGACAAATTTATAAATTGCATGATGGAGAAAATGAACTAACTGGAGAAGTTTCTGGGAAATTTCAATTCCAAGCAAAAGTAAAAAGTGATTATCCATCCGTTGGAGATTGGGTTGTAATTGAACCGTTAAAAGGTGAAAACAAAGCAATTATTCAAAAGGTATTGCCGAGAATAAGTCAATTCTCAAGGCAATCTGCAGGAGAAAAAACGGAAGAACAAATAGTAGCTGCTAATATAGATTACGTGTTTTTAGTAATGGCATTAAATAACGATTTTAATATAAGAAGATTAGAACGTTATTTACTTGTTGCTTATGATAGTGGAGCAAATCCAATTATTGTATTAACAAAAAAGGATTTATGCACTGACCTACCAACCAAAATTGCAGCAGTTGAAGAAATTGCATTTGGTGTACCTATTTATTCAGTAAATAGTACAACTGGAGAAGGTATTGAAGAACTGAAACAGCTCATTTCAGAAGGGAAGACTGTTTCCTTACTTGGTTCTTCAGGTGTTGGTAAATCTACATTATTAAACGCGTTAATCGGTGAAGTAATTCAAATAACACAGGACGTACGTGAAGGTGACGATCGCGGTAAACACACAACCACACACCGTGAATTATTTTTCCTACCATCTGGAGGAATGGTCATCGATACACCAGGTATGCGAGAATTACAGCTTTGGGGTGGAGAAGACCATATAAGATCGACATTTACAGATGTCGAAGAATTAGCTAAATCATGTAAATTCTCTGACTGTACACATGCAAACGAACCAGGATGTGCAGTCAACCTGGCAATCGAAAACGGCGAACTAGATCAACAAAGACTCACAAGCTATCATAAATTAATGAGAGAACTAGCGTATGCAGAACGTAAACAAGACGCATCACTAGCTAGACAAGAAAGAGATAAGTGGAAAAAAATTAGTAAAATGATGAATACTAAGTCTTATAAGTAAGGAGAAGAGTATTTATACTCTTCTTTTTCTTTTGAGATTTTAGCGGCTCTTTGGGGTGTTCATGAGTAAGTACAAAGGCAAAAAAGCGTGATTTATTTACTCATAAGGGGTTCATGAGGAAGTACAAAGGCAAGAAACCGGGATTTAATGACTCATAAGGGGTTCATGAGGAAGTACAAAGGCAAAAATCCGCAATTTAGTGACTCATAAGAGGTTCATGAGTAAGTACAAAGGCAAGAAACCGGGATATAGTAACTCATAAGGTGTTCATGAGTAAGTAAAAAAGTAAAAATCCACAATTTAGTTACTCATAAGGGGTTCATGAGTAAGTAAAAAAGCAAAAATCCACGATTTAGTGACTCATAAGGGGATGATGAGTAAGTAAAAAGGTAAGAAAGCGCGATTTAGTGACTCATAAGAGGTTCATGAGTAAGTAAAAAGGCGAAAACCCACGATTAAGTGCCACATAAGAGGTTGATGAGTAAGTAAAAAGGCAAGAAAGCGCAATTTAGTAACTCATAAGGGGTTCATGAGTATGTAAAGAGGCAAAAATCCGCGATTACCATACTCATAATGAGTCCAAGGGTACATACATAATTCCTCAAAAAAATCTCAGTCTTAAGACCGAGATAAGACAATACTTAAGTTTGTATCAAAACGAGCAAAAAATAGATAAACTACATAGTAGAATAGTTAATAACAAAAGCTTTCGATTGCTATTAACAAGCTAGTTTAGTGAATAGAGGAGAGCTATATGAAGCGATTTAGACGATTGTCTAGCAATGAATTAACTGGATTATTATTCATAATTGCAGGCATAGGATTATTATTTGATCTATTTTTAAATCCTTTTGCAATAATCGCAGCTGGCGTAGGTATTTATTTATTTCAGTATGGGGCAAAAAAACGTAAAGTTTACCCTTCTACATCTGCGAATATCGCGTTTTTTGGAGGAATCATTTTATTTATCAGTAATGTATTTCAATTGAAATCAATCTTAGGGGTATTATCCTTTATTGTGATTTATGTTGGATATTTAATATTCGTTAATTCTAAATTTAACGCAAAGGTCATTGTCCCAAACATAGTTGAAACAACGAATACAGGAGTCTTTGAAACAAATTCTCTCATTTCGAATCGATTTTTTACAAATATTCATCTAAAGAATGATTCATTTGAATTAGATGATGTAGATTATTATTTTGGGGTTGGAGATGTCATAATCGATCTTTCGGAGTCATTTATTCCTGAAGGAGAGACAGTGTTGGTATTGAATGGAATTATCGGTAATATTACTTTGTATGTGCCATATGATTTAGAAGTCTCAATTCAACATTCTACTTTATTTGGAAAAATTAATATCCTTAAAAATAAATTGAACGGGTTTAACAAGAATTGTAAGTTCACTTCTAATGATTATAAAGAAGCTTCAAGAAAGTTAAAAATTGTTACTTCTTTAGCGATCGGAAATATAGAGGTGACAAATAAATGAAAATTGACAAAGGTATCTTTTTATCGATCTGTCTTGCTGCATTTACATCAAGTATTTTAATCTGTGGCGTTGTTTATTATTTCATTGATCATACTTTACTTGATAAATTGTTTTTGTATAAAATTGGAAATTTTTCTTTACTGTTAATAGTATTTGTAGCAATCATAATCATATCAATTGTTTATAGTACAGCTGTTTTGAGCACGATTCGTCATAATGAAAAAGCATTATTGGAAGGTATAGTAAAGGCAGAAAATGGAATTTATCATAAAGAATCAGAGCATTCAATTCGGTCAATTGATAACGAAATCGAATTAAAACTTCAAAAAATATCTAAACAAATTGAAGATTCAAGGAAGACCGTTCAAAAATTAGTAGATGAAAAGAAATTAATTGAATCTCAGACAATTGAAGATGTCGTAACGAAAGAGCGACATAGACTAGCGAGGGAATTACATGACTCAGTTAGCCAACAATTATTTGCGATTTCGATGATGATTTCTGCGATCAATGAACTTGGTGAAACTACATTTAAAGAACAATTACAATATATTGAAAAAATGGCGATTAATGCTCAATCAGAAATGCGTGCACTTTTATTACATTTAAGACCAGTTCAGTTAGAAGGTAAAAGCTTAAAAGAAGGCGTAGAAAAGCTTCTAACTGAATTAACAAATCGTCAGGCTCTCCAATTAAAATGGAAAATCGATGATATTTCACTCTCAAAAGGTGTAGAGGATCATTTATTTAGGATTATTCAAGAAGCATTATCGAATACTTTAAGGCATGCAAATGCAAAAACTTTTGAAATACGAATTAGAAAAATTGAAGATTTTGTATTAGTTCGAATGATTGATGATGGAATTGGGTTTGATATCGAGAACCGAAAAACTGGTTCGTATGGATTGCAATCAATAAGTGAACGTTCTTCTGAAATTGGTGGAACGGCAAAAATAGTGAGTATACCAAAAAGAGGAACTCAGATTGAAGTAAAAGTTCCGGTAATTGAATAGAGGTGGGAAATTTGATCAAAGTCGTGTTAGTTGATGATCATGAGATGGTAAGAATGGGTGTTTCTACATATTTAAGTACTCAATCTGATATTGAAGTGGTTGGTCAAGCAAGTAATGGAAAAGAAGGCGTAGAACTTGTTTTAGAAAAACGTCCCGATATTGTATTAATGGACTTAATTATGGAAGTTATGGATGGAATTGAAGCGACGAAACAAATAATTTCAAAATGGCCAGAAGCAAAAATCATCATTGTTACAAGTTTTATTGATGATGAAAATGTTTATCCTGCCATTGATGCTGGTGCAATTAGTTATATGTTAAAAACATCTAGAGCTAGTGATATCGCAGGTGCAATACGAACGACACATAAAGGTGGCTCAGTTTTAGAACCAGTTGTTACTGGAAAAATGATGAATAGAATGAGAAAATCTACCCAACGCGAATTACATGATGACTTAACGGCTAGAGAACAAGAAGTGCTACATTTAATGACTGAAGGTAAATCAAATCAAGAAATCGCTGATTCTTTGTTTGTTTCATTAAAAACGGTAAAAACGCATGTAAGTAATATTTTAACGAAATTAGAAGTGGTCGATCGAACTCAGGCAGTAATTTATGCTTTTAGACATGGAATTGTTGAACAAAAATAGATTTATTTTCAAGAAGAAGTCAAAAATGGCTTCTTTTTTTCTATTTTTATAAGAAAATTTGAAGCAATATTTTAGATAAATAAATAATTAATGGTAAGATAGTTATATTCGTTTTATTTATTTTGGAAGGAGCAGTTATTTGAAGATAAAATTGAATCATAAAATCATAAAAGAACGCTGCGGTACAGTCTCCTTCAAAAGAGGTGACTCTTTTTATCGCGCAAATAAAGTACAAATCGAAAAATATAATGATGATACTTGTGCAGCAACAGTTATAGGAAATGAAGATTTTACCGTTCATGTTATAAAAGAAGAAAATGGTGATTTTTATTGTAATTGCACATGTCCTAAACTAGCTTCAATTAAAACGGATTGTCAACATATAGCTGCAGTTTTAATTTCCATTTTTGAACGTCAAAAAAACGAGGGAAATCCTTCAGAAATTGATGTTTTTATGGGAAACACCGATAGATCGAATGGTATTTTAGAACTTTTTCATGAAAAAACGTTTCGTAAAAGCGGACAATTAAAACATTTTGACGATCGGCAAATAATTGATTTTGAGTTTATTTGCGAAATCGTTGAAATGAATGAAGGTTATAAAATCCTTGGAATTGCTATGGCATTTGGAAAAAAGAAAGTAGAAAATCTACGCAATTTTTTAAAGGATGTTAAAGAAGGTAAACCAAGTGAAATTTCGGCTGGTATTATTTTTGACCCTAATTTACATTGTGTACAAAATGAAGTTAATCGTATTTGGGAACTTTTAATAAAGTTGTTAGATGATGAAAAAATGTTTAATAATCCTTTGACTAAGAAAAATGAATATGTGTTCATTTCTCCGACAATTTGGAGCCAATTCATTAATTTATTAACAGTTACAGAAAACGTAAAAATAACTGAAAATGGAATACCATTTAATGGAATTTCATTTACCGAAGATAAATTACCT
>NZ_NTZO01000144.1 GCF_002559405.1 Bacillus sp. AFS001701
AGAAATTTCTTTTCGATTCGTACCATTTGAAAATGTTAGTGAAACTTTTTCACCACTTTTTTTCGTTTTTAAACTAATCTCAATCGTTTGACCATAAGTAGCCTTTTTTGTGTTTAAGTTCACTTGATCTATATAATTTGAGAACTCATTATTGTTAAAATTAAACTTAAATGTAGTTGCATTGGCTTTCGGTATGAGGATAAGGATTAATAACATTCCCAAAAGTATCCAAATAATCTTATTAGACATAGGCTCTCTCCTTATTTATATTAAATTACTTAACTAATAGCTGGCCTTGAAGATTCCAAAACTAACTATTGTTAAGTATTAGTAACGTTACATTTAGCAATTTTTATTTTTCATATATCACACTCCAGAAAACTTATATATGTATCATAGTTTTTAAATGTTTCAGTTTTTGTCACAGGTTGTTTCAAAGTTGTAAACATTTGGCTTGTTGGCTTTAAACAAGTTAAATAAATTAAAAATAAAAAAGCCAAGAAAAAATTCTTGGCTTTTTTAGATCTATTCTTTTTTGGGGGGCATATGTAAGAAAGAAAACAGTATTAGTACTTTTCTTTTTTTACATGTTACTTACGATAAATGGTATAGTGATTACTGTTATTAACATTAAAATCCAATTGTGTTTTTTTAGTTTATCTTCAAATTTTTGCATTTCATCTGGTGGAATTGTTTTAATGGGCTTCAAATAATCCGCCTTCTTTCTTTTTAAATAATATTTAAGGATAAAGTGATTATAATCTATTGATGTGAACTTAATGTGAATTTATGATAATTTTTTTAAGATAGATCCTCTAAAATCGGTGAACAAATATTGAAAAGTTGATAGATGTTTAATTGATGGTATATGAAAATTGAAAAAAAATCCTGATGGTCTAAAGTGGCCATCAGGATTTTTTGATTCTATTTAGTATTCAAAATCTAACTAAATCATATTTTCTGGTCTTATCATTCGATCGAATTCGTCTTCTGATAAATAACCCGTTTTTAATGCAGCTTCTTTAAGTGTCAAATTTTCGTTAAATGCTAACTTGGCTATTGTTGCTGCTTTTTCATAACCAATATGAGGATTTAATGCGGTCACGAGCATAAGTGATCGATTTAGATTTTTTTCAATCACTTCTATATTTGCTTCTATGCCTTTTGCACAGTGATCGTCAAATGAACTGATTGCGTCTGAAAGTAATCGAACTGACTGCAGAAAATTATAAATAATAACTGGTTTGAACACATTTAATTCAAAGTTTCCCTGACTAGCAGCAAAGCTTATTGTCATATCGTTTCCCATAATTTGAGTGACAACCATAGTCAGTGCTTCAGATTGGGTTGGGTTTACTTTCCCTGGCATAATTGAACTTCCTGGTTCGTTTGATGGAATGGTTATTTCACCTATACCACTTCTTGGACCACTTGCCATCCAGCGGACATCATTCGCTATTTTCATTAAATCTGCCGCCAATGCTTTTAAAGCACCATGAGCATAAACGATTTCATCATGACTTGTTAATGCTTGGAATTTATTTTCTGCAGAAATAAAATGTAGTCCAGTTAACAAACTAATTTCTTCAGCCATCATCGTTCCAAAACTCGGATGCGCATTGATTCCTGTACCAACAGCTGTCCCACCAATAGCTAATTCAGCAATAAACTTTATACTATCTACTATCATTTCTTCATTTTTTTCAAGCATGCGATGCCAACCACTTATCTCTTGTCCTAGTGTTATAGGTGTTGCATCTTGCAAATGTGTTCGGCCAATTTTTATAATTTCTTTAAATTTATTCATCTTTTCGTTTAATGTCATTTTTAAATTTATTAAAGCTGGAAGCAATTGCTCATTTACGGCAAGAGCACTTGAAATATGCATTGCTGTTGGAAATGTATCATTCGAACTTTGAGACATATTGACATCATCATTTGGATGAATTCTTTTATTGTTTCCATTTTCTGCTAAGAACTCATTCCCACGATGAGCGATTACTTCATTAACATTCATATTTGTTTGTGTACCACTTCCTGTTTGCCAAACAACAAGTGGAAAGTGATTGTCAAGCTTACCTTTTAATATTTCATCTACGGCACCAATGATTGCATCTGCTTTTTCACTATCCAATTTTCCTAGTTTCTTATTTGTAATTGCAGCACTCTTTTTAATTAATGCCAAAGCATAAATTAATTGAATAGGCATTTTTTCAGTACCGATTTTAAAGTTCTCAAAACTTCGCTGCGTTTGAGCTCCCCAAAGTTTATTTACGGGTACTTTTATCTCACCAATTGAATCTTTTTCAATTCGATAATCCAATTTTTTGCCTCCTAGATTTTAATTACTAAATCATATGTAAATAGATGGAATCAAAGTAATCATTTTGACATTAGAATCAGTAAATTGAAATAATGTCCTCAATATTTAAAAT
>NZ_NTZO01000145.1 GCF_002559405.1 Bacillus sp. AFS001701
TATATATTTCAAATGCAATGCAGAAGCTTGGGGTTAAGGGGCGATCACAAGCAGTTATTGAGCTTCTTCGTATGGGAGAGCTTGAACTCTAGTTCTTTTGTAGAAACACTTCTACAAACCAACATACTGCCGGCATTCTAATCGACATGCCGGTTTTGGTATTTACATTGAAACTTAAGTTTTACATTTCTCTATTTTCTTGCTTGTAAAGAATCTGATTATCTAAATTGAAAGTTTTACTTTATATCCTACTTATAGTAGATAAAAAAGCCTATCCGTAAATTAGGATAGATGCTCTGCTATAGGGGGATTTTATTTTAGCTCTTTTTACCTATCTAAAACTAAAATAATTAAAATAAAAAATCGTTTCCTGTTGGAAAACGATTTTCTTATTTTATATACTATAAAACTTCTTAGTATTTTCATATAAAGTTTTATATGCACTTGATAGATCTATATCTTTTAACTCAGCTATCTTTGCAACCGATTGATGCATAAATTTAGGATGTGTCCACTCATTCTCAAAAGGCCCTTCAAATGGCCAAGGTCCATCTGTTTCTACCATCATTAATTCTAAAGGATACTTTTTTACTAAGTCTTGAATCTCATTTTCATATAATACATCTGGTGTAATTGAGATAAAATACTCATTTTTCATCATCCGGTTAATTGTATGAGCGTCCCCTTTAAACCAATGAAAATGAGCTTTTTTAATAAAATGTTTTTCTAATAGATTGCATACGGTTTCGGCGTCCTCATACACTGCATGTAATATGATTGGTTTATTTAACTCTTTTGCAAGTGAGATAAATTTTTCTAGTAATTGTATATAAGGTACGTAATCAATCTGTTCTTCTAAATTCTTATAATATGGTAATCCAACTTCTCCGATTGCGACCATTTCATCCTGATGGTTCTTAATCCATTCAATTAATTGATCAACCTCTTCATCAGAAGGGATTTGTTGTTCAGGATGAAATCCGAATGCTGGATATACA
Organism: Bacillus sp. AFS001701; assembly: GCF_002559405.1. Lineage (GTDB taxonomy): Bacteria > Bacillota > Bacilli > Bacillales > Bacillaceae_G > Gottfriedia. Next base: position 999 of record NZ_NTZO01000145.1, read on the forward strand.
CTATTATTTCGATTTTTTAACTCTAAATTTTTCTTACTAGATTTTAAATCCATCGATACCGTAATGAGCGCCTCGATTTCGTGTTTTTCTAAATTAGTTAATATATCTTCTCTTTGACTAGTATCATAAGAATCTAAATGAATATGAGCATCTATCATTTTCATCGTGTTACTCCTTCTCTAAAGCCAAATAGATTTTTCTTTTATATGCCGTAAATTCATCACTTAATAATAATTCTTTTTTACGTGGTCTTGGAAATGGCACAATAATTTCTTCTTTAATTTTGGCGGGTTTGTCAGAAAATATATAGATTCGATCAGACATTAACAACGCTTCATCAATATTATGCGTTACTAATAAAATTGATCGTCGTTGCTCCTCCCAAATTGATAGAAGCCATTGTTGCATTTCAAGTCTAGTGAACTCATCTAAAGATGAAAAAGGCTCATCCATACACATGAACGACTGTGGTGCTAGTAGAGACCTTAAAAATGAAACTCTTTGTTTCATCCCACCAGATAATTCATAAGGGTAAGCATTCTCATAGTTTTCTAAACCAGTTCTTTTAAGCCAGTCTCTTGCCAATTTTTCATCAGGTTTATGTTTTAATTCTTGTGACAAAACAATATTTTTTAACACTGTTCTCCAAGGTAATAATGAATGATCCTGAGGCATAAAACTAACATGACCAAGTTCTCCATTTATTATCGACCCATTTAACTTTACTTCTCCAGAATTTGGTTTGACTAAACCACCTATAAGATGAAACAACGTACTTTTCCCACTACCAGATGGACCTAGAATCGATACAAATTCACCCTCGTTTACATAAAGGGATATATTATCTAATACTTTATGACCGCTATAACTCTTTGATAATTGTTCCACTTGTAAAGTCATTTCTGTTTCTCCCCTTTAACTTTCCATTTAACAGTAAAACGTTCAATTACAACTATTAGGAAGAAGAAAAGCATACTTAAAAACATAATGATAAAAATTGAAACAAATACTCGATCTGTTCTAAATGAAGATGAAGCTAAAGTCATATACACTCCAATTCCAGATTTCGCTCCTAGCCATTCAGAAATAACTGCACCCATAACACTATAAGTCGCTGAAATCTTTAAGCCAGAAAAAATGGAAGGTAGAGAAAAAGGCAATTCAACTTTCCAAAAAATTTGTGATTTGGATGCTCCCGCCATTTTCATGTAATTTATTAGTTCACTTGGTGTTTGTCGGAATCCATCCAACGCTGAAACTGTAACTGGGAAAAAACAAACTAGAGAAATAATAATTAATTTAGGTAATACACCAAATCCAAACCAAATAATTAATAGCGGAGCCAATACGATAATTGGTACATTTTGCGAAAGAATTAATAATGGGTAAAAAGCTTCCCTAACACCTGGAATTAAATGCAATAGAAATGCGATTAAAAATCCTAATAAACTACCAATTAACAAACCAATAATCGTTAATTGAATTGTAGAAGAAATATGAGGAAGTAGTGAATCAGTTGATTTCATTCCTTCTTTAAAGATTGCGATTGGCCCTGGTAATAACCAAGATTCGATTTTCCAAATTTTAATACTTAGCTGCCAGCAAAATAAAAAAAGCAGGATGACAACGATTGGTTGCCATCCTTTTATATTTTTAGATTTCATTAACGGTACTTCTCCGTTAACACATCCATCGTAATACCTTGTGGTTGATAAAGTATTTTCATTTGAGTTATTACATTGTGGCAACCTATTTCAATCATTCTTTCATTCATTTTTTGAACAACCATTAATAATTGATTTAAGTCACCTTCCAAAGTTGTTTCCAATGGTTGAACTTGATATTTTACACCTGATTCATCAATAATTTTAATTGCTTCATCAACTGCTGGAATAACATCCTCAATATTATTTGTTTTCGGTATAATTTGGACACTCATTAAAGTAGTTTGCATTTTTGCTCCTCCTTATTTCGCTGGTAAGAAATCATTCGTAAATGCTTCTTTTGGCTTAAAGTTTCCTTCTAATAATTTATTTTCAGCTAAGAAATCAGCATAGTTTTTCCACACAGATAACTTTTGCTCACCCCATCGGTCTGCATCATCTTTATATTTTGATGCTAACCATTCTTGGCTTTTTTCCACTAATTTTTTATCTAAATCTGGATTATCCTTTATTAAAATCGATGCAGCTTCTTTTGGGTTATCAATTGCAAAATTATATCCTTTTGATGCTGCAGCCACAAACGCTTTTACTATTTTAGGGTTTTTACTAATCATTTTTTCGTTCGTAGCTAAAACTGGAGTATAGTAATCTAGCTTTTTACTATAATCAGTTAAATAAATCATGTTTAATTTTTCGCCACGTAGCTCTGCTTCAATCCCTGTCCATCCTTGATAAATCCATGCAAAATCGATATCTCTTTTAACTGCTGTAAAGAAATCTGCATCACCCATATTAACGATATTTAACTTATTAACATTAGCATTTTCTTTTGACATAAGTGATTTTAAAATAGCCTTTTCAACCGGTGAACCCCATCCACCATATGTTTTTCCAACGAAATCTTTTGGAGACTTAATTTCTTTATTCACTGGTGATGCAAACCCAGAAGTATTATGCTGAATAATTGCTGCAATTGAAACAATCGGTACATTTTGAACTCTTGCTTGTGTAATTGACTCTTGATAAGAAACACCAAAGTCTGCTTTACCTGATGCCACCAATTGGTCTGCACCTGTTTCTCCTGGGCTGATTATATCTACATCAAGTCCTTGTTCCTTAAAGTAACCTTTTTCCTTAGCAACAAATAGCCCAGTATGATTTGTATTTGGCGTCCAGTCTAGTACGACAGTCACCTTTTTTAATTGCTTTGTCTTTTTAGTAGTAGCAGTTTTGTTTTGATCACACCCGGTTAACATTAAACAAATAGCTACTAAAAATACTACTAGTTTTTTCATTTTCTATATCTCCTTTTTGTTTTTGGTTTATACAAAAAGAAAACGCCCGGATACTAACCCGGACGTAAATGCGCTGTAAAAAACATATCTAAAAAGAGATACTGTTCCCTACGCTGGCATCACCCAGATCAGGTTCTAAGAGTCAACATCTAAAGGATGCTATCTCAGCCAGCAACACCGGCCCCTCCACATTTTTCTCATATATAAACTTTCCCTCATTAATATAACAGATAATGATAGAATTTACGAATTATTTTTAACTTGTGTTTAAATGTTTTAATACTCTGTTAATAGGCGCAAAAAAACTATGAAATTTTAACATTTTTAAAAAGAGAATGATAAACAAAAATATCATTTCTTATAGTAAAATCTTAAATGAATAAAGAATATACTACATCATCAAATTATTAAGTAAAATGAGGGGATTTTTTGAATAAACCAATCGGAGTCATTGACTCAGGTGTTGGGGGCTTAACAGTTGCCAAACAAATTATAAGACAATTACCTAAAGAAGACATTTTATACTTAGGCGATACCGCAAGATGTCCATACGGATCACGGCCATATACGGAAATCAGAGAATTCACTTGGGAAATGACTAATTTTCTATTGGAGAAAAATATAAAAATGTTAGTCATCGCCTGTAATACAGCAACTTCAGTCGTCTTAAATGAAATGCGAGAAAAACTTCAAATTCCAGTCATTGGAGTTGTCCGCCCAGGTGCAAGAGCAGCAATAAAATTAACACAAAATGATCAAATCGGTGTCATAGGAACGAATGCTACTATTAATAGTAAAGCATATCATTCCGCACTAAAGCGGATTAATGACAAAGTTATAATTGAAGGTTTGGCATGCCCAGAGTTTGCTGGAATTGTAGAAAATGGGGACTACAATAAACCTGAAATATTTGAGATTGTTAAACACACTCTTGCACCGCTTATTGATTCAAATATCGATACCCTAATACTAGGTTGCACACATTACCCATTACTCGGTCCAATCATCCAAAAAGTGATGGGACCATCAATCCAACTTATCAGCTCTGGTGATGAAACAGCCTTAGAAGTAAGTGCAATTCTAGATCAACAAAATATATTATCTAACTCTGAAATCACTTCACATGAATTTTTTACAACTGGAGATCCAACCATTTTTAGTAAAATAGCTTCATCTTTATTCCAAGAACCAATGGAAAACGTAAAGTATATTAAACTATAAAGATCAATAGACCACATAAAATGAAGAAAACCAACAAAGTAAGCCTTTGTTGGTTTGTGTTTTTAAATTGCGAACGCTCTTCTATTTCATAAAATTTATTCTTTTGTGTTACTTGAAAAATAATCTTTAAGAATCGCATTGTTCTTTACAATATCATCTAATGTATATTGATCTAAAACGTGTAAAAATTGTTCTAATGCATTATTAAATATATGTTTTAAAGAACAAACAGGTGTAATAACACAAGTATTACCGTGTTCAAAACATTCTACAATATTAAAGTCTTCTTCAGTTTTACGAATTATTTCACCGATATTTATTTCTGATGGTAATTTAGCTAAACGAATTCCACCGTTTCTGCCACGGATTGTTTCGATGTAACCCATCTTTCCTAAATTATAAATTATTTTCATTAAATGATTTTTAGAAATATCATAAGCTTCAGCGATGTCCTTAATATTAACTAATTTTTCACGTGGCTCAGAGCTTAGAAATATTAGTACACGAAGAGAGTAATCCGAATAAGTTGTTAAACGCATAACTTGTCCTCACTGTTTTATTTAAGATTAATCATAGCATAATTGTTAACTTTTTTTAAACTTTTATGTATTTTTGCGAAAAAATTCACAAAAGATGTATTTTACATATTGCTTTAAATAAACTCTAGGTCTAAGATAAAGATGTATTTACAATACTACTTTAAAACATGATTAGGGGGATTTTTCATGCTATCTCAAAAAACAATTGATATTATTAAGTCAACAGTTCCAGTCTTAGAAGTAAAGGGTACAGAAATCACTAAAGTATTCTATAAAAATTTATTTACTAATCATCCTGAACTATTAAATGTATTTAATCATACAAATCAACAACAAGGTAGACAACAAACTGCACTTGCAAATACTGTTTTAGCTGCTGCACAGAACATTGATAAACTAGCAACAATTATTCCTGTTGTAAAACAAATTGCGCAAAAACACCGCAGTCTTCAAGTTAAAGCAGAGCACTATCCAATCGTAGGGCAACATTTACTAGGGGCAATTAAAGAAGTACTTGGTGATGCTGCAACTGATGAAATACTAGGTGCTTGGGCGGAAGCATATGGAGTTATCGCACAAGTATTTATCGATATCGAAAAAGAAATGTATGCGGAAGCATCTTCTCAAGAAGGCGGTTGGTCTGAATTTAAAGAGTTTAAAGTCATCGAAAAAGTTGAAGAGAGCGATGTAATTACTTCATTCTACTTATTTCCTAAAGATGGTTCTTCAGTTCCTACTTTCTTACCTGGTCAATATATTACTGTTCGTTCACAAATTCCTGGTGAAGAATATTTATCAAACAGACAATATAGCTTATCTGATGCTCCAGGTAAAAATTACTTTAGAATTTCAGTAAAAAGAGAAGCTGAAGAAAACCAACCACTAGGTAAATTCTCAAACTACTTAAACAATCAAGTAAATGTTGGTGATACATTGGAAATTACTGCTCCAGCAGGTGAATTTACTTTAAATACTGAAATTGATTCAGATGTTGTTTTCTTAAGTGGTGGTGTTGGAATTACACCATTAATCAGTATGGCTAAGTCAATTGCAAGCAATCAACCAAAACGTAAAGTCAGCTTTATAAGCGCTTCAAGAAACGGTAAATTACAAGCATTTGAAAATGAACTAAACCAATTAAAAGAGCAATTAATAAATTATAATTTATCATTTGTTTATGAAAATCCATCTGAGGAAGATCTTAAAAATAATAACTTTAAAAAGCAAGGTTACCTTGATGCAGAATGGTTAAATAGCAATGTTAAATCAGACAATGCAGATTATTACGTATGTGGACCAGTACCATTTTTAAAATCCATTATTACAACCTTAAAAGAATTAGGAATTAAAGATACACAAATTCATTATGAATTCTTCGGACCAGCAATGAATTTAGACACTGAACCTAAAAGCCCTGTGCAACAAGGCTAATATTTAAAAAGGATGCTCAATTAAGAGCATCTTTTTTATTTTCGCTCTAATAATACAGCGACTCTTTTCAAAACTGGCGGTATTGTAAAGCTACCAAAAATTGCGATTAGGTCACTTGAGTAGTATTTTTTTAGAGTGCCATATACTAAGCTACTTATTATAAGATCGTACAAAAAGAATCGACCAAATTCACGTTTAGTTATGACCATAAAGATGATAGATGCATTTCTTGTTGTATGAATAAGCCCACCTTCTTCTAGAAAAATTAATTATTCTAATCAATGAAAATCACAAATTTATTTCTTTTCTAACATCCAATAATACTTTTCAATTTCTTCTTTTACTTTTATCATGCCAATTTTCTCTAAAACTCTAATAGAGGCATGGTTATAAATAGAACAAATAGCAGATATTCTCGTAACATGGTTTTGCTTTAATCCCCACTCACAAAAAGCCCTACCCATTTCAGTTGCATATCCTTTACCTTGATAACTAGGTGCAATACTATAACCCATTTCCATTATACCAGTATCTTCAGGACCACCTTTAAATCCCATATCCCCAATAATTACTCTATCTTTTTTATGAATAATAATTCCTTCATATTTTTCTTCAGCAGGATAAGTTTGAAAACGAGAGATTTTATAAGGGAAAAGATTTTTATATACGAGAATTGGCCACCCTTGAGCGAATCTATAAAATTGATTTTCAAATTCCAACTCTTTATTTCCACTTAAAACAGAAACCATCGCTTCTGCTGTAAAAGTCATTAATAGTAAGTTTTTAGTTTCAGTGATTAGCATTAACTGACTCCTGTATAGTAAATTTTATAGTTTTTTTTGACTACTGCTTCCCTTAAAAAATATTCTAGAAATTACTAATCCAATCAAGCCAAGCAGTATAAATAAACCGGCTCTAACCATCAATGTAATATTTGGTAAATCTATTAACACAAGTTTTCCTAGTGTCAGTAATAATAAACCTATTCCAGTATAGGTCCAAACTTTAAACTTCTTAATGTTACCAAGTATCATGGCTAATATTGAAAGCAAGATCCAACTTATATTAATTAATAATCGAATCATATTGTCAGACTGATCTACTGCAAGTATTTGAACAATTTGTGTTATAAAAGCAATCAATATAACCGTAATTAATAAAGAACTGCTTAATAAGATAAATTGCTTTTCATCTTCATTTTTATAAGCCAAAAATGCAATTGTAATAAGAGCTACAATTAACATAAACCAATTCATCGTTTCAAAAGACCAAAAGGAATCTATTCCAACTGATAAAATGGATATCCCTACAGGAATGAATGTAAGGGCCCCTATAATTAATTTCAGTAGATCCCGATATCTTAAATAAAATAAATAAGTTGATACTGCTTGAATTATTAATACAGTACATAGTAAGTTTTCTGAAACACTGTCCAAACATAGGAATGAAATGGCTAATATAAAATTAGTTGAAAATCCAAAGAAAAAATCGGATTTCTTTTTATAATAAAAAGTCAGGAATAAATATCCTACACATAAAAAGATTAAAATCATTGTTCTAGTCAGATCTTCAAATGCACTAAAGATCCAACCAATTGTTAAAATAAAACTGGTGTGAAGAATTATTACTTGCTTTTTAACAGCAAGCTTAGATTTGATCAATATAGCTAGCAAACTGATATGTTGAACGATAATACTTAGTGCGAAATATTTAATTCCATTCGTATTAAAATTAACTAATGCAACAATTAAATATGATAAATGCAATAATATTGCAGACGAAAGATAGATGAATTTATATTTCTTATATGATGCATAAAACATAAAGCATAAGTAAATCACAGTTTCATAGATAGAGAAAAATAAATAGTTTGGCGAATCACTTTTAACTAGGAATGGTACAAAAACAGCTCCTACTATACTTATTAATCCAATTACTTCTGATTTGTATCTATTCATCGAATAAAAACCAATACATACCCAAATAATCAAAAGGGTAAATGCAATCGTTGACCCAACCATGTGATATAAATGATGCATAGCAAACGTAGTTAAAAATAATACGGGTAACACGCCACCAATTAATGATTGGCCAAGTGTTGATCGTTTAGCTTTCATTTGACGATTACCGTACCAGAATAGAGCAATGGCTATAACAAATCCAATACCTACTTTTGCATACTTGTTTAATACCCCATAATCTGATGCTGCTTTAAATCCCCACATTACGCCAAGAATGAAAATAAATATAAAAAATCTAGGTAACCACTTTTGGAAAATAAGTGCTTCATAATCAACCTTTTCATTTTCAACTGTTACTTTAACCTGTCGACTAACTGTTTTTGGTGGTTTAGGATTATTTACTTTAGTTTGAGTTATTTGTTTAATCTCGTTTGAAGTTTCTTTCGTGATTAAGAGAAATTCAATTTGTTTCTTCATTTCTCTGACTTCTTCTTCAAGCTTTTCCACCTTTTTTTGCAGATCTTGATTCTGATTATCCAACTGCATCACCTCTTTTCATAACTATGTATTTTATTAAGACTAAATAACTGAAAAGACATCCTTCATATAAGTTCGCTATTTCCTGGATTAATCCTATTTAAAAAAATATTTATGAAGTATGTTTTTTGCAAATTTCGTCATATTCCCCAGAAAATAAAGGCTTTCAGTTCTACTAGAAAACAATCGTTTTAAATTATATCGGTTAAATAAAAAAATCCTCTATTATAAAAATAGAGGATTTTTAAGATTAAAATAGAACTTTTTCTAATTTTTGTTGTTTAATCATTTCTAAGAAGCTCTCGAATGGTTGAGTACCAATGTCACCTTCGCCACGTTTACGAATAGCTACAGTATTATTTTCAACCTCTTGATCACCTACTACTAACATATAAGGTAATTTTTGAAGTTGTGCTTCACGGATTTTATATCCAATTTTTTCGCCACGTAAATCAGCTTCAACACGGATTCCTGCAGCTTTTAATTGATCAGTAAGTTTTTGTGCATATTCATTGTGAACACTTGAAATTGGTAATACTGCTACTTGAACTGGTGCTAACCATAATGGGAATGCTCCGGCAAAATGTTCAGTTAAGATTCCTAAGAAACGGTCAATTGAACCATAAATTGCACGGTGGATAACAACTGGACGTTCTTTTTGGTTATCTTCATTAACATAAGTTAAATCAAATTTCTCAGGCATTTGGAAATCTAATTGAATTGTAGCACATTGCCAGCTACGTTTTAATGCATCTTGAATATGGAAATCGATTTTCGGACCATAGAATGCGCCATCGCCTGGGTTTAATTTAAAGTCTAAGTTCTCAGATTTTAGAACATTTTCTAAAGCCTGCTCTGCTGAGTTCCATAACTCTTCTGAACCCATTGAATCTTCTGGACGAGTTGATAATTCTACTTTGTAAGTGAATCCGAATACACCATAAATTTCTTTAATTAAGTTGATTACTTCAATAATTTCGCCTTCAATTTGGTCTGGACGACAGAAGATATGTGCATCATCTTGAGTAAATGTACGAACACGCATCATTCCATTTAAGGCACCAGAATATTCATGACGGTGAACTTGACCATTTTCACACATACGAACCGGTAGATCACGGTATGAATGTAGTTTATTTTTATAAACTAGCATATGACCTGGGCAGTTCATCGGTTTTAATGCGAATTTTGTTTCATCTACTTCAGTAAAGTACATGTTTTCATGGTAGTGATGCCAGTGACCTGATTGCTCCCATAATCTTTGATTCATTATGAATGGTGTACGAACTTCTTTGTAATCTTTTGAAGTTTGTAATCCGCGCTCATATTGTTCTAATTCATTACGGATAATAGTACCTTTTGGTAAGAAGAATGGCATACCAGGTGCTTCTTCAGAGAACATGAATAATTCAAGCTCTTTACCTAATTTACGGTGATCACGTTTTTTAGCTTCTTCTAATAAGTATAAATGCTCTTCTAATTCTTTCTTACTTGGGAAAGCAGTACCATAAACACGTTGAAGCATTTTATTATTCGCATCGCCTCTCCAGTAAGCTCCAGCAACTGATAATAATTTAATCGCTTTTACACGGCCAGTTGTAGGAACATGTGGTCCACGGCAAAGGTCTACGAATTCACCTTGAGTATACATTGAAATAACTGCATCTTCTGGTAAATCACGGATTAATTCTAGTTTAAACTCATCGTCTAATTCAGTGAAGAATTTAATTGCCTCTTCACGACTAACTTCTGAACGAGTAATCGGTAAGTTTTCTTTAATAATTTTTTCCATTTCTTTTTCAATTTTAGGTAGGTCTTCTACTTTAATTGAAACAGGAAGATCAATATCATAATAGAAACCGTCAGCAGTTACAGGTCCAACCCCAAATGCAGCTTTTTCGCCTTTATAAAGACGTTTTACTGCTTGAGCTAAGATATGCGCTGAACTATGACGCATCATTTCTAATCCATCTTGATCATCTTGAGTAATTATTTGAACTTCACAATCTTCAGTAATAGGTGTATTTAAATCCACTAATTTACCATTAATTTTTCCACCAAGCGCTTTTTTCTTTAAGCTAATGGAGATTGAACCCGCGAAATCTTCAACTGTTGTATTTTGTTCCACCTCGCGAATTGATCCATCTGGTAATTTAATTGAAATCATTTAAGTTCACTCCTTTTTCAAATTAATTTTGACAATAAAAAAAGAGCACACTCGTAGGGACGAATGTGCTCGTGGTTCCACCCTAATTTACTGTACACAAAAATAAGTATACAAAATCTCAACGTTTTAACGGTCTACACCGATAGTAGTTACTTGTAAAAAATTACGTTCCCCACTATAGCTACAAGGTGGTAAGTCATTCAACGTATAGAGAATTCTCGCACCAAATGAATTCCTCTCTTACTATCGTCTTGAACGCTCGTGTCCTTGATCATTGCTTTTCCTTATTCGTATAAAAGTATTATATAGAATGTCATTGAATTCTTCAAGTACTCATCTTAAGATAAATTTAAATGTTTTATCATTCTATTCAATCTTTATTCAGTATGTGATAACATTCCTTGTTTTAAACACTAACTGCTGAATTCTTTATTTCATTTAATAATTTTTCTTTCCATTCTTTTTTCCATTGTTCACTTCGCCCTGTATGACGATTTATATTTACTAAGGAATTTCGTCCAGTAAAGTAAATTTCATTTTGAGGATTAATCCCCATATAGTGTAAATCGATTGATGATTTTCCTACTTTTGCAATTTTTACGTACACATCGATGATTTCATTAAAAAATACTTGTCGTAAGTAATCACATTGTAAATCAGCAACAACTGGAATATGTTCACTATGATTTGCTGTCCATTCTTGCATAAGTCCTAAATATTTTAAATACTCGATTCGTGCTTCTTCAAAATAAACGAATGGTACTGTATTATTCATATGTCCAAACATGTCTGTTTCACTAAATCGAACTTTAATAGTTATCTTAAATGAAAACTCAGATTGCCACTCCTGTATATTAGATACATAATTCATTTTTCCCATCGAATCTGCCCCCTTACTATCTATATTATATCATTTATTTTATTAAAGAATGAATATTCATTCAGTTTCAAAGGGGACAGGATAAAGGAAATAAGGGACTTATAGTAAAAGGCGTCATTAGAGAATTGTTTAAGATCTTCTCTATTAGCTTTTCTATCTACTGCTCTCCCTTTCTTTAACCTAACCCTGTTTAGTTATTAAAAAACATCCTTAACATTCAATAATTTTGATGAATATAGTTTCCATGTTTAAATGTGATTCTTTTGAAATGGTTATTTCGCATCCAAGCATCTACACGTTTTTCAAAAAGCTCTCCCCCATATATTGGGTATCTTTCAGAAATAGGGTTTTTTTCATTATATATCTTATTTTTAAAATCATTTGTCCTGATTAAGTAACATTGATCTGAAAATCCATAACCAATATAAAAGTTTTCATCTTCGTCTATTGATTCTTGTTTTGCTTCAAAAATATTTCCATTCCATACTGGATTTGCTACTTTGATTCTTTCATCCTCTTGAAGTTTTAAAATTGATAAATCAATCCAATTAAAAGGCTTTTCTAAAATGGAATCACTTGAAAAATGAAGTAAAAACTTTGTATTGCAAAGATAAATACTAACAAGTTCTGAGATTGAATAGTAATAACCACCTTTGAAGCTTTCCTTAGTAATCTCAAAATAATTAAGGACTTCCTTTGAATAATCATCAACTATTACATATGACGATAAAATATCCCTTGCGACAAGTTTGTCTGCATGACGACTGACTTCCCTTACATCTTGTACGTTATTAATATATAAAATTTTTTCTTTAAATTGAAATTGATTAAACTCAATCATTTTTTCGATCCGGTCTGTCTTTAAAAGTATTTCCCAATCTTTTTCATAGCATTTCGTCTCAAATGTCACTTCAAACTGTTGCATTCAAGTTAACCTCCTTTCGAAAGGGGTAAGACACCGCACATCCCTTTGCTGCCTTTACTATTGATATGATTTAAAAGTTGCGTTTATTAGAAGATATTTATTTAAAAATGCAAAAAAAAGCATGTCCTAAGGAACATGCTTTTCTAATTATTAAATTTCGTCGCTTCCAAAGAAGTCTTTGAAAGATTGGATTGTAGTTGCACGGTTTAATGCTGCAATTGAAGTTGTTAAAGGAATACCTTTTGGACAAGATTGTACGCAGTTTTGTGAGTTACCACAGTTTGATAGTCCACCGTCTCCCATAATTGCATGTAGACGTTCTTCCTTATTCATTTCTCCAGTTGGATGAGCATTAAATAAACGTACTTGTGAAAGTGGTGCTGGCCCAATAAAGTTAGATTTACTATTAACGTTTGGACAAGCTTCTAAACATACACCACAAGTCATACATTTTGATAATTCATATGCCCATTGACGTTTTCTTTCAGGCATTCTTGGTCCAGGACCTAAGTCATGCGTTCCATCAATTGGAATCCATGCTTTAACGCGTTTTAAAGAATCGAACATACGGCTACGATCAACTTGTAAGTCACGTACTACTGGGAATGTGCTCATTGGCTCAAGACGAATTGGTTGTTCCAATTTGTCAATAAGCGCAGAACATGATTGTCTTGGTTTACCATTGATAACCATAGAACATGCTCCACAAACTTCTTCAAGACAGTTCATGTCCCAAGAAATTGCAGTCGTTTCTTTTCCATTTGAATTAACTGGATTTTTACGAATCTCCATTAACGCCGAGATTACGTTCATATTCGGACGATAAGGGACAGTAAATGTTTCTTCATATGGCGCAGTATTTGGTGAATCTTGACGTTTAACAATTACAGTAATTGTCTTTTCAGCAGTCATTGTTCCATTATGCATTTGCTTTGTCCTCCTTCTTCTTAGAATAATCTCGTTTTCTTGGTTCAATTAATGATGTATCAACATCTTCGTAATGGAATAATGGTGAATTTGATTTCTCATCAAATTTAGCCATTGTAGTTTTTAAGAATTCCTCATCATTACGGTCTGGGAATTCAGGTTTATAGTGAGCTCCACGGCTTTCGTTACGGTTATATGCGCCTAATGTGATAACACGTGATAAGTGAAGCATGTTTTCAAGTTGACGAGTAAATGAAGCACCTTGGTTACTCCATTTAGCTGTATCATTAATATTAATGTTTTGATAGCGCTCATAAAGCTCTTGAATTTTTTCATCAGTTTTTAATAAGCGATCATTGAATCGAACTACAGTAACGTTGTCTGTCATCCACTCTCCAAGCTCTTTATGAAGAAGGTATGCATTTTCTTTACCGTCCATTTTATAAATACGATTCATTTTTTCTTTTTCTTCATTAGCATTTGATTCAAATACAGAAGTTGAAACATCATCTGAAGATTTAGCTAAACCATTTACGTATCTTACAGCATTTGGTCCAGCAACCATTCCACCATAAATAGCAGAAAGTAATGAGTTAGCTCCTAAACGGTTAGCTCCGTGCATTGAGTAATCACACTCACCTGCAGCAAATAAACCAGGAATTGTAGTCATTTGGTCATAGTCAACCCATAATCCACCCATTGAATAGTGAACTGCTGGGAAGATCTTCATTGGAACTTTTTTCGGATCATCACCTGTAAATTTCTCATAAATCTCGATGATTCCACCAAGTTTTACATCAAGTTCATGTGGATCTTTATGTGAAAGATCTAAATATACCATGTTTTCACCATTGATACCAAGCTTGTGGTCAACACATACAGAGAAAATCTCACGTGTAGCTATATCCCTTGGTACAAGGTTTCCATATGCAGGATATTTCTCTTCTAAGAAATACCATGGTTTACCATCTTTATACGTCCAAACTCGTCCACCTTCACCACGAGCACTTTCACTCATTAAACGGTTTTTATCATCTCCAGGAATTGCAGTTGGGTGGATTTGAATAAATTCACCATTTGAATAAACTGCACCTTGGCGGTATACAGCTGCAGCAGCTGAACCAGTGTTGATAATTGAGTTTGTAGTTTTACCAAAGATAATTCCAGGGCCACCAGATGCCATAATTACAGCATCCGCAGGGAAGCTTACGATTTCCATTGATGTTAAGTTTTGTCCAACGATTCCACGACATACTCCTTCATCATCAACAACAACTCTTAAAAATTCCCAGCCTTCATACTTTTGAACAAGACCTTCTGATTCGTAACGACGAACTTGCTCGTCTAATGCATATAATAATTGTTGCCCAGTCGTAGCACCAGCAAATGCTGTACGGTGATGTTGCGTTCCACCGAAACGACGGAAGTCTAATAGTCCTTCAGGCGTACGGTTGAACATTACACCCATACGGTCCATCATATGAATGATGCCAGGTGCTGCTTCTGCCATTGCCTTTACAGGTGGTTGGTTTGCTAAGAAATCCCCACCATAAATTGTATCATCAAAGTGCTCCCAAGGAGAGTCACCTTCACCTTTTGTATTAACCGCACCATTAATTCCACCTTGAGCACATACTGAATGTGATCGTTTTACAGGAACTAATGAAAATAAATCTACTTTTGTGCCAGCTTCAGCGGCTTTAATAGTTGCCATAAGACCAGCTAATCCGCCACCGACGATAATTATTTTCCCACTCATGACTCTCTCTCCTTACAAATTCGCTAGTTGTGGATCAATGAATGCAATGATAGCAGTTAATCCAACGAATGATAATACTACGAATATACCTAATGTAACATATGTTGAAATACGTTGTGATCTAGGTGTTACAGTAATTCCCCATGATACGAAGAATGACCATAATCCATTAGCAAAGTGGAAAATTGTTGAAATTACACCTACTATATAGAAAACTAACATAAATTTTGAAGTGAAAATATCAGCCATCATATTATAATCAACCGTTGCTCCTAGTTGAGCAGCGATACGTGTTTGCCATACGTGCCAAGTAATAAAAATTAAAGTAACTACACCAGAAATACGTTGGAATAAATATAACCAGTTACGTAAGTATCCATAATTTTTAACATTGCTAGTTCCAGTGAACGCAATGTATAGACCGTAAATTGCATGGTATAAAATTGGTAAGAAAATGACAAAAACTTCTAAAAAATAGCGGAATGGTAAATTCGCCATAAATTCAGCAGCTTTGTTGAACGATGTTGCTCCATTTGTCGCAAAATGATTGACAACTAAGTGCTGTGTTAAAAAGATCCCAACCGGAATAACTCCTAGCAATGAATGAAGTTTTCTAAAGAAAAACTCCCTTCCATTCTTGTTGCTCATGTAAACCCCTGCCCCCTTTAGTTTGTGCACATGAAAAATTTAATTCCTCTATTATTCTAAAAAAATAGAATAAATAAGCAATACGCATAAAAAGTCGAAATTTTTATGACATTTATCTACAACCCATTTTACTCCTGATAATATAGGAGGTCAAGAAAACGCGTACATTTTTCTTCACTGAAAAAACTTCTCATTTAGATTGGTAATCCTTGTAATCTACATATGTCGAATTATTGTTTTTACTATAAAATATTGTATATAATAAAAACATGTTTTTTAGGAAAGGGAGAGTTATCCGACCATGACGAACGGCATTGAAAATTTAAATATTCCGGGAAATATTTCTGGTTTTGGCTATGAGCTAATACGTAACGATCTATTGAATGATTTATTAGGAAAAGAGCAAAATGATATTTTATATTGGGCGGGTAAAATGATTGCCAGAAAATATCCTCTAGCAACCTTTGAAGAAATTATAGAATTTTTTGATCAAGCTGGTTGGGGTACTCTTACTGTTGAAGAAGAAAAGAAGCAAGAAGTTCATTTAATACTATCTTCTGAATTAATTACATACAGAAATCAACAAAAAAAGAACGTATCTTACCAACTAGAAGCTGGATTTCTAGCGATGCAAATTCAACAGCAAATCGATGTTATAGCTGAAACGTATGAAGAGCAAAGCAAAAGAGGCGACAAAGTAAAGTTTCAAGTAAAATGGGATTTAAAGGATCCAATTACAAGAAGATAACACGAAAAACACCACAAGGAATTTAGGTCCATTGTGGTGTTTTCTTTTGAATAATTTTTTCTTTTGAAATATTGAAATATAAGTTCAAATTCAAATACAGGTACAACAATGAGTATTTACAAATAAATCATTAAGTCCAAATTTTTACTTTAATTTAAGAAAAAGATCAGTTAAGTACATTTTTCAACTTCCTTACCCCTTCTCTTTCCTTTCCTTACTTTGATCCTGCCTTCTAATTCTCTCGAAATTCTTGTTTCTTTTAACTCCTTTAATAATCGAATTTAACAAGAATAAACAAATAGAAACAAAAAACAAAATGGCGAGTATTAATAGAACGAACTGTAGCACAATTTCTCCATATCCGTAGGCAAGTAAACTATGCCTCATTATTAATACCTCCTTCTTTTATTTACCATTTAGCCGTTCGCCTTAGTTTAAATTTACAGAATCTTTATATAATTTATTCGCTTAACGAATAAAAAACCCTTTTAAGCGCTATCTCTATACTATACGGCTCGATATATCTGAACGTGATGAATATTGATAAAATCAATATATCAAAGCCTATATATAAGAATTTGTACGCCTAAAAGGGTTGATTTTACTATTTAGTTTTCTACTACTACTTCATCATTAATTCGATCCAATTCATATCCTTTATGAAGAGCGTGAACTGCTTCTTGTAATTTTGATTTTGGTACAACTGTTGATACTTTAATTTCAGAAGTACTTACCATTTTTACAGGGATTTCGCTTTCAGCTAGAAATTTAAACATTTTTGCAGCAACACCTGGATTTGAAACCATTCCACTACCTACAATTGAAACTTTAGCAAGTTCACTTTCAAAATCAAATGAGCGGTAACCTAAAAATTCTTTCTTTGATTCTAGAACCGTTATTGCTTCCATCATATTTTCAGATTTGATCGAGAATGAAAGATTCACTAAGTTATCTGATGTTACGCTTTGGATGATAATATCAACATCAATTCCTTCACTTGCTAATAAAGTAAAGATTTTAGGTAATAAATCTACATGGTTATTTAAACCATTTAAAGTCATCCTTGTTACATTTGATTCGAATGCGATTCCTCTTACGACTGATTGTTGTTCCATTTGTGTTTCCTCCCCAATAAATGTACCAATTTCATCATGCTGACTTGAACGAACTTGAATAATTAAATTATAATTTTTTGCGAATTCTACTGCTCTTGGATGTAAAACCGCAGCGCCTAAGGCTGCAAGCTCTAGCATTTCATCATAAGAGACATGGCTTAATTTAGATGCATTTGGTTCAACTCTTGGATCTGTAGTATAAACACCTAATACGTCCGTGTAAATATCACAACGTTCTGCATTTAAAGCTGCTGCCAATGCAACGGCTGTTGTATCTGAACCACCACGGCCTAATGTTGTTATTTCATTGTTGTCACTTAACCCTTGGAAACCAGCTACAATTACGATATACCCTTCATCAAGTAATTGTTGAATTCGATCTGTATGAATTGTTTCAATACGCGCATTTCCATGGACAGATTCAGTTTGAATTCCAGCTTGCCAACCTGTTAGTGAAATAGCTTTAAAACCTTTAGCTTGGATTGCCATTGCTAGTAACGAAATCGAAACTTGTTCCCCTGTAGTTAGTAACATATCTAATTCACGTTTACTGTTTTGCGGACTAATTTGAGCTGCTAAACTAACTAGTTCGTCTGTATGATGTCCCATTGCAGATACTACTGTAACTACTTGGTTTCCTTCTTTATATGATTTGGTTACTGTTTCAGCAACATGCTGAATTCGTTCAATTGAGCCTACTGAAGTACCACCGAATTTCTGTACAATAATTCCCATTTTTCTCATCCTCACTTTTTACTTAAAAAAGAATACAAAAAAGCGCGTGAAGCAATGTTCACGCGCCTAATTTACAAATAAAATAAAATAGACAAATCATCAACATCTCTTCAATAGCTCCCCGCATAATTATTATGCGACAGTACTACATTTCTTAAATGCAGTCCCAACAAAATGAATTGTGGATTCATTTTATTTCGGCAAAACTTCCTTTCAACTGTCCATTACAACGCCACACGTCTATGACAGCATACTTTTAAGTTTTGCACCTCTATTACGAGAGAAAATCATTTAATTTTAACTAAAATATAAATTATTTTGAAAATAGTGTCAAGATAAAAATTTTGGTAACTATATTACTCTTTATGGAAATGCTGATAAATTTCTTCTGCAACATTTTTTGGCATTTTAGCTTCTATTAACTCATCGATTGATGCCTCTCTTATTTTTTTGACTGATCCAAAATGTTTAAGAAGAGCTTTCTTTCTTGTTCCACCAACACCTGCTATCCCATCTAAAGCAGATTGAACCATTGATTTACTATGAAGCTGACGATAGAATTCAATCGCAAATCTGTGTACCTCGTCTTGAATTCTTTGTAATAAAAAGAATTCTTGGCTTTGTCTTCCAAGTTGGACAATTTGAGGAGGTTGTCCTATTAACAACTCTGAAGTGCGGTGTTTCTCGTCTTTAACAAGTCCAGCTGTGGGGATGAATAAACCTAACTCATTTTGGAGTACATCTTCAACTGCAGCTAGATGGCCTTTCCCACCATCCACAATTATTAAGTTTGGTACAGGTAAATTCTCTTTTAATGCTCTTGAATATCTTCTACGTACTACCTCACGCATCGAATCGTAATCATCAGGTCCTACGACAGTTTTTATTTTATATTTGCGGTAATCTTTTTTTGAAGGTTTTCCGTCTATAAAGACAACCATAGCTGAAACAGGATTTGTTCCTTGAATATTTGAATTATCAAATGCTTCAATTCGATATGGAGTTTCAATATTTAAAATATCCCCTAGTTTTTCTATTGCTTTAACTGTTCTTTCTTCATCTCGCTCAATTAATTTAAATTTCTCACCGAGTCCAATTTTGGCATTTTTATTTGCTAATACTACAAGTTCCTTTTTTTGGCCTCTTTTTGGTTGGAATACAGGAATTTTTAGTAAACCTTTTAAAATTTCCGTATCAACTTTATCTGGTACAAAAATTTCTTTTGGTTTTATATTGTGTGGTTTTTCATAAAATTGCCCAATAAATGAAAGGAATTCTTCTTCTGGTTCATCGTAAATTGGAAAATATGATACATCTCTTTCAATTAATTTTCCTCTTCGAACAAAGAATACTTGAACACACATCCATCCCTTATCAACCGCATATCCAAATACATCTCGATCAACTAAATCACTACTCATCATTTTCTGCTTTTCCATAGTCGCTTCAATAGATACAATTTGGTCTCGATACTCTTTCGCGCGCTCGAAATCTAATTGTTCAGATGCAGCAAGCATTTTTGCCTCTAACTCTTTTCGTATTTGGTCTTCCCCACCGTTTAGAAAACGGGCAATTTCATTAACTATTTCCTGATTTTGATGATCAGTTACTTCTTTTACACAAGGCGCAAGACACTGACCAATATGATAATATAAACAAACTTTATCTGGTAATGAAGAACATTTTCGTAATGGATATAGACGATCTAATAATTTTTTCGTTTCATTAGCAGCAGTAGCATTAGGGAATGGTCCAAAATATTTCCCTTTATCTTTTTTTACATTTCGCGTAATCAATAAGCGAGGATGTTTTTCAGCAGTTATTTTAATAAAGGGGTATGATTTATCATCCTTCAACATGATGTTATATTTCGGATCATATTTCTTAATTAAATTCATCTCAAGAATTAATGCTTCCATATTTGAAGAAGTAACAATATATTCAAAATCAGTTATCTCTTGAACTAATCGATATGTCTTACCATCATGGGATCCCGTGAAATAAGATCTAACTCTATTTTTTAAAACTTTAGCTTTTCCTACGTAAATGATCGTCCCTTGAATATCTTTCATCAAGTAGCAACCAGGCTGATCAGGTAGAAGCGCTAATTTTTCTTTTAAGTGATTGTCCATTTCCTCTCACCTCTTTCGTGCAATTGTACACTTAATATTATAATCCCCACATTAAAAAACTGAAAATACTTTAATGATATTAAGTAAAAATTAAGTTTTCTATTGTAACTTTAATTTCATCAAGATAAGAAAAGGAGAAATGTTTAGATGAAAAAAGTAAGAGTAGTTCATTTTTGGATTGGTGTGATTGTTTCAGTTTTCCTACTAATCGAATCTACTACAGGAATTATCCTGTATTTTAATAAAGGTGGCGAAGAAAAAGGACGATTTTCTATGCAAGGTCAGTTTCCATCGGGTGGACAGTTAAATGGAAACCAACAATCTCAAAATAGCGATCAAAACACAGCCCTTCAAAATGGACAAAGTGGTGATAATAATCAAACCCCATTTCAAAACTTTGGAAAAAGACCTGAGCAGTCTGTATTTTCTGTAAAAAGCTTACATACCGGCATAATTGGTTTAATTAGTGGTATCGGTCTTTTTATACTTACTGGAACAGGATTAGCTTTATCTTGGATTTTGTGGAGTAATAAACGAAAAATGAGAAAAAGAAAAGAAAAAGTATCCATGGCTATTTAACAAAGAGGGTGTCCCTAAATTTTTCTGGGACCTCTTTTTTTTCTTCATTCTGCAAATAAGCCACATGAATCGCAAATTAGGGATCAATTTGTGCAAATAAATAGTGAGCTGCAAATAAAATCTGAAAATCGCAATTAAAAATAGATGACGGCAAATAAAATTAAGAAAACAGCAATTAAATTATTAAAAATCGCAATAAGGTATTATGGCCTTCAAATTATAAACTAGTAGCTACTTTCTACCGAAATACTCGCAAAAATACTCTATATCTCATTCGATCTCGATCATTAAAAAAATGATAAAAAACAAAAAAAGAGTGAGTTTTTTAACTCGTGCAGTTGTAATACGTCCCACAACTCTTCATAGTTACATTTCTCGAAAAGCTTAAAATAAAAACCATCCAAATTTCTAGATGGTTCTTACTTTTATTATTACAGCTTGAGAAATTAAGAAGTCGCAGTTTCCACTTCTACTTGTTCTTGCTCATTACCTTCTTTATCTCCAGCTTTTCTATTCGTTAATTTAATTGGTGTTAGGAATAATGTTACAATTGCACCAATTATAATGAATCCTAAACCAACAAAGAATACTTGGTGTAATGAATCCATTAATGATGTTTTAATGATCGGTAACATTCCTTCTAAAATTGGCTTAGGAATTAGCTTCTTAGCATCCGCATTAAATAACATTGTAAATACAGATTGAGGAGTTGTATTAATCATGTCTTTAAATTTGTCTACTAATGGTGCAGCTTGAGCTGGTAATTTATTTAAAAATGGAACTAAGTCATTGTTTAGAAGTGTTCCTGACTTACTATTCATTACAGCACCTAAAACAGTTGCTCCAAAAGTACCACCGATTGAACGGAAGAATTGGCTAGAAGATGTTACAATCCCTAATTCCTTCTTATCAAATACTTCTTGAAGAGCTAGTGTAATTGTCGGCATTACTAAACCAATACCTAGACCCATAACTCCCATAAAGATTGTTGCAATAGTTTTAGTTGAATTCATATCTAAAGTTGTTAATAAGTATAAACCTAATGCAATTACGAACATACCCGTAATAATCTGCGGTTTAATACCTACTTTAAATACAACCTGACCACCAATAATACTTGCAATAATCATAGTGATCATCATTGGCGTCATAATTGTCCCCGATTGTGTTGCACTTACTCCAACAATTCCTTGCATGAAGAATGGTACGAACATAATTGCACCAAACATCGCAATTGTCATAAAGAAACCAATTAAGTTCAATGTTACGAACGTTCTATTTTTGAATAAATGCATTGGTAGTATTGGCTCTTTAGCTTTATTTTCTGCGATCACGAAGCTAATGATTCCAACTACTGCTAATACAAATAAACTAATGATTTGCCAAGAATTCCAATCATACTTAACTCCACCTAAACTTAAACCAAGGAGTAGGCTAACAACTCCGATGATCATAGTCACCATACCAGCGATATCGAAATTGATTGGTCCAGTATTTTTTCTTCCTTTTAAACCTAATGCAATAAAAATTGTTGCGATAATCCCTACTGGAAGGTTAATGTAGAATACCCATTTCCAGTTTAATGAGTCAACAATCCAACCACCAATTTGTGGACCGATTACTGAAGCTAAACCGTAAATGCCACCGAAAACCCCTTGGAATTTCGCACGTTCTTTACCTGTAAATAAATCCCCGATTACAATCATCGCCATCGGCATCATTACACCGCCACCGATACCTTGAATACCACGATAAATAATTAATTCAGTCATGTTATGGGCAACACCACATAATGCTGAAGCTGCCATAAATATAACTAAACCAGCAATATAAACACTTCTTCGACCTAATAAGTCTGCTAATTTACCTGCGATTGGCACTACAGTAGTTGAAGTTAATAAGTATGCTGTTGTAAGCCAAGTCATCATACTTAAACCACCAAGGTCTCCAACTATTTTAGGCATTGCAGTACCAACTATCGTGCCATCTAATGCCGAGAAAAACATTGCAATAATTAGACCAATAAGCAATAGTTTACGATTGCCTTCTTTTTGAACAACTGTATTTGTAGTCAAAATATATTTCTCCCTTCTCTCCCGTATCTTTTTTCTTTTTATAATTACTAATACAAAAAAGTATTTTGTAAAAATTTCTATCTATCTGCTGCAGCATTTGCAAGCTTTTCAGTAATCTTTGCAAATTGTAATAACTCTTCGTCAGAAAGATTAAACAAGAAACTTTCAAAAATTTCTTTTCGATCTTTTATCACCGATTCTAACTTTTTAATACCTTCCTCAGTTAACATAATATTTACAACTCTTCGGTCCTTTTTATCATGTTCTCTATATACAAAGTCATTATGTTCAAGTCGATCAATCATAAATGATACAGCACTTGGTTTTACACCCATCATCTCTGCTATTTCAGATATTTTACAGCTTTCTTTTTTTCGTAAGTACATTAAAACAAAAAATTGAGTAGCTGTTACACCATGACTATTCATACTTTCTGTCACTTTTGGTTGCATTTTATGAATAGTGCTTTGAAGTGCAATCTGAATCCGTTCAATGTACTCGTTTTTGTTACCCAAGAAAGTTAACCTCCTTTAAAAATTAATTCAACTAAATATTTAATGTCTGTTAAATATTAATGCTTATTAAATATAAAACGTGACAGAAAAATAGTCAATCTTATTTACATTAGAAATTTTTAACATTAATCTAATTGATCATATTGTTAATTCTAATGAAAACATTTACATTGGCTTAAGGTATTGGTTTTATAAATATTGTTCTAGGCAGATTTTTTTTAAGTTAAAATTGCAAAAAAAAGAAATGCACTCATATTATGAGTGCATTTCTTACAAATTATAATTAACCAATATGTGGAGTAATTAATTCTTCTAAAGCTTCTTTTGGTTTGAAACCTAAAGTTTTTTCAACTACTTCGCCGTCTTTAAGAACGAATAATGATGGAATGCTCATAACTTCAAATTTAGCTGCTGTTTCTTGGTTTTCATCAACATCAACTTTAACAATTTTAACTTTTTCTCCGTATTCAGAAGCTAATTCTTCTAATACAGGAGCAATCATTTTACAAGGACCACACCAAGTTGCCCAAAAATCAACTAATACTACACCTTCTTTTGTTTCTTCTGCAAACGTTGCGTTTGTTGCATTAACAATTGCCATTTATTTTTCCTCCTACCTGCGCAAGCTACATAAGTAAAATATGTAGATTGACATAATTTGTTATAATTTTAAAGAAAGTATACCATATGAGAATTAGCATTTTCTATTTATTTGCTCAAACTTACTATTTCCAAACAAATAGTTGATATACCAATGAAAGGACTAAAAAAGTGATAACATTTGAAAGAATTACAACAGAATTAATTGAAGTAATTGAAGAAATTACAAATTCAAATCAAAATTACAATTTAATGGAGAATGGTCGTTTAACACGAACTAAAGAAGAACTAATGAAGGAATATTTTTTTTCCTCACACCAAACGGAAACTTATTTTATTAAATTAGATGATACATATATAGGAATAATTGATTTTTTAGCGTTAAATCCTAGAGATGGTTTTCCATGGCTAGGTCTTTTAATGATCCATCATGATTACCATGGTTATGGATTTGGAACAAATGCATTTATATTATTTGAAGAACTGCTTATAAAAAGAAATATTCACGGGTTACGATTAGGTGTGTTAATTAATAACCAACAAGCAAAATCTTTTTGGAAATCTCATGGATTTAAATATATAGAAAATAAAACGAATGCAGATGGCATTGAAGTAGAGGTTTACGAAAAGATTTATTCATAATATTTTCATATAATTTTCATATTTAAATGTTAAATTATTGATTGTCTGCTTCATGAGACTTCAAGATTATCGATCTAGTCCATGAGTAACGATTCAATTCGCTACTTTTGTCACAAATTCGTAAAATCTTACTCGAATTATTGTCAGATTTTTATGTTAATATATTGTTGAATATAATAATAATATTCAAAAAATTTAACTCGATAGGAGTGGCATTTATGAGAAAACCTTTACGTAAATCGTTTAATCAATTAGTTCATGAGAATAAACAATCTTTATTACGAAACAAAGAAGAAATAGAAAAAATTGAAAGAAAAATTGAAAAGCGCCACGAATTATTATCCGAAAAAAACAAACTAGATAAAGCTATAT
>NZ_NTZO01000146.1 GCF_002559405.1 Bacillus sp. AFS001701
TCGAATTTGTGTTATAGTGATTACTTGGGTAGGATAGTCATGTATCCTTCCTTTTAAAAAAAAATAATAGGTGAATGAAATGAAAAAACTTATATTAGCCTCTGCATCTCCTCGAAGAAAAGAACTTCTTAGCATGTTAAATATCCCTTTTATCATTGAAACTAGTGATGTTGAAGAAGTAATGGAGCAGAACTTGCAGTCTTCTGAGATTGTAATGAAATTGGCGGAAGAAAAAGCTATAGATGTATCTAATAAATTTCCAAATGCAGTAGTAATCGGTGCTGATACGATCGTTACTTATAATGATAAAAAACTAGGTAAGCCTACCTCAAAAGAAGATGCATTTGCCATGTTAAAAATGCTATCTGGAAAAACACACGAGGTTTTTACTGGAGTTTCAATTATTAATGAAGGTAAAAGTAGTAGCTTTTATCAGTGTACAAAAATTACCTTTAGTGAACTAGGTGATCAAGAAATAATTGATTATATCAATACTAATGAACCGATGGATAAAGCTGGTTCTTACGGCATACAAGGATATGGCGGAACATTTGTAGAGAAAATAGACGGCGACTATTATTCAGTTGTTGGACTTCCGATCAATAAAGTTAAGAAAAAACTAAGAGAACTAAATTTTTAACTTTTGATTTGAGGTGATACTTTGTCAAATTCGCTTCTCATTAAAGATTTTCCGAAAGATGAAAGGCCAAGAGAGCGATTGTTAAAATTTGGTCCCAGTAGTTTGTCTAACCAGGATTTACTTGCGATCTTATTAAGGACTGGGACAAAAAATGAATCGGTTTTAAAAGTTTCAAACGAACTTTTATTGAAATTTGATGGGCTAAGATTATTAATGAATGCGTCTGTTGAAGAAATATCAAATATTAAAGGGATCGGTGAAGCGAAAGCTGTACAGTTAATTGCTACCTTTGAATTAGGAAAAAGGATTAACCGTCTTCAATATGACGAAAGATTTATGATTAAAAGTCCAGATGATTGTGCTGAATATATGATGGATGAAATGCGATTTCTTGAACAAGAGCATTTTGTATGTTTATACTTAAATACGAAAAATCAAGTTATTGCCCGCGAAACTATTTTTAAAGGTAGTTTAAATGCTTCGATCGTCCATCCTCGTGAAGTTTTTAAAGAAGCTTTTCGTAGATCTGCAAGCTCGATTATTTGTTTACACAATCATCCAAGTGGGGATCCAACTCCAAGTCGAGAAGATATCGAAGTAACAAAACGATTAGTTGAATGTGGAAAAATAATTGGAATTGAATTACTAGACCATATCATAATTGGTGAACATAAGTATGTCAGTTTAAAAGAAAAAGGTTACGTTTAAGGGTGTTCATTAGTAGCTAATTGTTTTATAATGTAAGTTATGGATAAAAACCTGTTATTTACTAACGATAAGAGAATATAGTATAGATACTTTAAATATGAATTTAAGTTGTACGTTTTAGAAAGGAAGATACATATGTTTGGATTAGGTGGATTTACTCGTGATTTAGGAATAGACTTAGGTACTGCGAATACTTTAGTCTTTGTAAAAGGAAAAGGAATAGTAGTTAGAGAACCTTCTGTTGTGGCATTAAAAACAGATACGAAACAAATTGTTGCTGTAGGGAGTTCAGCAAAACTTATGATTGGTCGTACTCCAGGAAACGTTGTTGCGACTAGACCAATGAAAGATGGAGTTATTGCTGACTTTGAAACAACAGCAACAATGATGAAGCACTATATTGATCAAGCTCAAAAGAGCAACGGATTTTTCTCACGTAAACCTTATGTAATGGTATGTGTGCCATCAGGTATTACTGCTGTTGAAAAAAGAGCTGTTATTGATGCAACAAGACAAGCTGGTGCACGTGATGCATTCTTAATTGAAGAACCTTTTGCTGCAGCAATTGGTGCTAATTTACCGGTTATGGAACCAACTGGAAGTATGGTTGTTGATATTGGTGGAGGAACAACTGAGGTTGCAATTATCTCATTAGGTGGAATCGTTACTAGCCAATCGATTCGTACTGCTGGTGATGATATGGACGAAGCCATTATCCAATATATTAAAAAGAACTATAACTTATCAATTGGTGAACGTACTGCCGAACAGTTAAAGCTTGAAATTGGTTCAGCTATTAAAACTGATTCAGATGAACAAATGGATATTCGTGGTCGTGATTTAATTTCAGGTTTACCTAAAACGATTACAATCCATGGAGAAGAAATTGCAGTAGCTTTAAGTGACACAGTAGAAGCAATTGTTGAATCTGTTAAAAATACTTTAGAGAAAACACCACCTGAATTAGCAGCGGATATTATTGATCGTGGAATCGTTCTTACTGGTGGTGGAGCACTTCTTCGTAATATTGATAAAGTAATTGCTCAAGAAACAAATATGCCTGTAATAGTTGCGGAAGACCCTCTTGACTGTGTTGCAATGGGTACAGGTAAAGCATTAGATAATATCGATATTTTCAAAAAGAATTATTCTTCTTCAAGCACTTCATATCGATAATAGTTGATTGGTAATATAAAAATTTGGCTAGTTTTCTAAAAGGATGGACTACTAAATAAGTTCTTTAATAAGAAGATTAGTTAAAATTTGTAATCCTCACTACAATTAGTGAGGATTACATTCATGAAATCGTTAGAACAAAAAGTTGAATTGTTATAAGAGGGTGTAAGAATGCCACAATTTTTTCAAAATAAACGTTTAATGATTGTCTTAGCTGCTATTATCTTACTAGTGGCACTACTAGGTTATTCTTTAAGAAGTAATAGAAATCTTTCAATTCCTGAGCAGTTTATTAAAGATACAGTAAGTTTGACTGAAAAAGTATTAAATAAGCCCGCACAACTTATTGCGGGTTTATTTAATAATATGGCAGACTTAAAAGATACATATGATGAAAATCAAGTTTTGAAAAGTAAGCTCGATAAATATGTTGAATTATCTGTACGTGAGAAAGCATTAGAAAAAGAAAATAAAGAATTAAAAGACATGATTGGAATCAAAAAAAGCTTAAGTGATTATGATACATTTCAAGCTACAGTTACAATAAGAGATCCGGATAAATGGCAACAAATCATTGCCATTGATAAAGGGTCGATCAGTGGAATTGAAAAAGAAATGGCAGTTATCACTTCTAAAGGCTTAATTGGTAAAGTTAAAAATGTTTCTAAATTTTCATCAACTGTACAATTATTAAGTTCTTCAGATCGTACAAATCGAATTTCTGCTAAAATTCAGCAAAAAGATACGGTTTTTGGTTTGATAGAAGGTTATGATGTTGAGAAACAAGCTTTATTATTCAAACGAATTCCTTCAAATGCAAAAGTAAAAAAAGGACAAACAGTTGTGACTTCAGGACTTGGTGGTGTTTTTCCAGCTAATCTAGTGATAGGAAAAGTTGAGGAAGTTGTTCCAGATGAACATGGGCTAACACAAACAGCTTATATTAAACCGCAAGCAGATTTTAATGACATAAATCATGTTCTAGCTGTTAAGCGTTCAATTGATCAGCCACAGAAAGGAGAGTAATTAGTAAATGAGTAAGTATGGTTTACCTCTCCTTTTAACATTTCTGTTTATTTTAGAAAATATTTATGTATCAACTGTATCGCCAAACATTCTTGGTCACAATGCGATAAGTGTTCCACATTTTTTATTTTTTGGTTTATTATTTATTACATTATATTACAATCCGAAGAAGGCACTTATTTATGGTGTTATCTTTGGATTCATTTATGATATTGTTTATACAGAGATTATAGGTATATATTTAGCTGCTTTTCCGTTATTTATCTTTTTAATCAGTCAAGCAATTAAAATACTTTACGCGAATTTATTCGTTCGAAGTATTCTTGTTTTAATATGGACAGCAGCCTTAGAATATTTAGTATACGGATTAAATGCGTTGTTCGGATTTACTAATATGAATAATACATACTTTTTGAATCATCGATTATTTCCGACATTATTACTGAATGCACTATTTA
This sequence comes from Bacillus sp. AFS001701, assembly GCF_002559405.1. Classification (GTDB taxonomy): domain Bacteria; phylum Bacillota; class Bacilli; order Bacillales; family Bacillaceae_G; genus Gottfriedia. Next base: position 4,009 of record NZ_NTZO01000146.1, read on the forward strand.
TATTAATTTTTGCATATCCTTTCTCATCATTATTAAGAACGATTAGTGAAAATAATGAGGAAAAATAAAGGATTTTTTCGGGTGCATGTCGAATTATACAATCGGGGTGAACACTTATCATGGAACAGAGGCAACAATATGTTACAATAAAAGGAACGAAAGATGGTCTAACACTGCACCTCGATGATACATGTTCTTTTCAAATTTTAGTAGATGAAATTGAAGAAAGACTGTCTACCCACTTGTTTGAGAGCAATGATCGTCCCTTACTTGCAGTTCGTTTAAAAATAGGAAATCGTTTTTTATCTCCCGAACAAGATGAAATTATTCGTTCAATTGTTCGTAAAAAGAATAATCTTGTGGTTGAAACAATCGAAAGTAATGTGATTTCAAAGCAAGAAGCTATTGAATGGATGAAAAGGGAGGAAATTGTACCTATTTGTAGAATGGTAAGATCCGGTCAGATTCTCCAAGTGAAAGGTGATTTACTGTTAATCGGTGATGTTAACCCAGGTGGAACTGTTATTGCGGGTGGAAATATCTTTATTATGGGTGCACTAAGAGGTACTGCTCATGCCGGTTTTAATGGTAATAAGGAGGCAGTTATTGCGGCATCAATAATGAGACCAATGCAGTTGAGAATTTGCAGCATAATGAACAGAGCACCGGATCATTATGGTGATGAAGGCAATGAGATGGAATGCGCGTATATAAACGAAGAAAGCCAAATCATTGTCGATCGCATACAATTTCTGACTCATCTTAGACCTAGTTTGACAAGGTTAGAAAGGGGCATGATGTAACTGTGGGAGAGGCTATAGTAATTACATCTGGTAAAGGTGGAGTTGGTAAAACAACTACATCAGCAAATTTAGGAACAGCATTAGCGATGTTTGGAAAAAAAGTGTGCTTAATTGACACTGATATCGGCCTACGTAACTTAGACGTTGTCATGGGATTAGAAAACCGCATCGTCTATGATTTAGTGGACGTTGTTGAAGGTCGCTGTAAAACGCATCAGGCATTAATAAAGGATAAGCGTTTTGAATGCTTATATTTATTACCTGCTGCACAAACAAGCGATAAAACTGCTGTTTCTCCTGAACAAATGAGAGAGCTTGTTGATGAATTAAAAAAAGACTATGATTATATATTAATAGACTGCCCTGCTGGTATTGAGCAAGGATATAAAAATGCAGTAGCCGGTGCAGATAAAGCGATCGTTGTCACAACTCCTGAAGTTTCTTCAATTCGTGATGCAGATCGTATTATTGGATTATTGGATCAAGAGGATATTGAGCCTCCTAAACTAGTAATCAATCGTATTAGAAGTCATATGATGGAAAATAGAGATAGCTTAGATGTTGATGAAATTACTTCAATGTTAGCTGTAGATTTAATTGGTATTGTCCAAGATGATGAAAACGTTATTAAGGCAACTAATAGTGGTGAACCTGTAGCGTTGAATCCAAATTCAAAAGCTTCTATTGCATATAGAAATATTGCGAGAAGAGTGCTAGGGGAATCTGTACCATTACAATCTTTAGAAACTGAAAAGAGTATTTTCTTTAAAGTGAAAAAATTATTTGGTATCCGATAACACTTCGTAAAAAGCGAAGTGTTTTTCTTTTTTCTATTTTTCAAATTTCCTCTTTAATCACTTCCAAAATCCTGTCTAATCCTTTGTCCACTTTTCAAATTATCTACTCATAAGTTGTCCTATAGATTCATATAAATTAAATAACAAGGTTGCGAGGAGAGGTGACACTTTGAGTAAGCGCGTAGATGATATAAGAAAGCGGATCGCTAAACGGCGTGAACAAGAAGAAAAATGGGGAAATCCGAATCAATTGATGAGCAAATTTCCGGTAAAAGAAATGCAAAATACTGAGGGCGGATACACTTATACTTATGATGATTTGGTAGAAGAGCAAGGTAAGAAAATAATGAATAACTCTAACTTTATGTTTAGAAGTTTATTATGCGCGATTATTGTACTAGCTTTAGCCATCATCTTAAAAAGTAACTCACCTATGGCATCTCAAGTTCGGCATGGTCTTTCACAAGTTTATGAAAGTGAATTTCAGTTTGCTACATTACAGAAATGGTATGAAGATCGGTTTGGAAGTCCTATTGCTTTTTTACCGCAATTAAATAATCAAAAAGAGAATGTTGGAAATGATAATTATGCTGTTCCTGCAAGTGGTAAAGTACTTCAAAGCTTTAAAACGGACGGCCAAGGGATATTGATTCAAACTGAAGCTAACCAAAAGGTAGAGTCAATCAAAAAAGGTCGAGTACTTTTTGTAGGAAAGAAAGATAATTTAGGGAATACGGTCATTATTCAACACGCCGATGGTTCAGAATCTTGGTACGGAAAATTAGGAACAACTAACGTAAAAGTTTATGATGAAGTGGATAGTAAAAAGGTTATCGGAACGGTATCATCCAATGATGAAGGGAATCTAGGTACTTATTATTTCGCGATTAAAATGGGGGAAAAATTTATAGATCCGAAACAGGTGATTCCATTTGAATAAATGGCTAACTCTTCCTTCCAAAATTTCTGTTCACCCACTGTATTTATTAATAGCATGTATTGGTATTATGACAGCTAATTTTTGGTCAGTATTGTTTGTATCAATAATAATTTTCTGTCACGAAGTAGGTCACGCCATTGCTGCTACTTCATTTAATTGGAGAATAAATAAAATTACGCTACTTCCGTTTGGGGGTGTTGTAGATCTTGATGAACATGGAAATCGACCAACCTACGAGGAGTTTATTGTTACAATCTCTGGCCCCATTCAACATTTAACTTTATATATAATCGCTAACTTCCTATTTCGAATGAATTTAATGCCTGAAAATCTCTATACGCTTTTTATCAATTACAATCTTAGTATTCTTTGTTTTAATTTATTACCAATATGGCCATTAGACGGTGGGAAATTAGTCTATCAGTTATTTTCATTGATCTTTCCGTTCATTAGAGCTCATATATATAGCTTGTACTCATCATTTGTATTTTTATTGTTATCCTCATTACTTACAATCATCATACAGCCTATGAATATTACAATTTGGGTTTGTCTATTATTTTTAATCTTTTCCTTATGGGGTGAGTGGAAAAATAGGCATTTTGTTGTTATACGATTTTTAATGGAACGGTTTTATGGAAACAAACAATATATCCAAAAAATTAAATCGATCTCCTTGAATAAAGAAACAAAATTATTTCAAGTTTTTTCTAACTTTCAAAAAGGATATAAATACAACGTCGTCTTTTCTGTTGATAAAAAAAATCAACAAATGTTAGATGAAAATGAATTATTACATGCTTACTTTACTGAGAAAAAAGCAACCTATTCGCTTGAAGAATTAATTAGTTAAATTTCATTTGTTTTAAACTTTAAACTGAGATAGCTTGATATGAAGCTATCTTTATAGTGTTGAAATTATATGAGTCAGTCCAATAGCAAACAAAAAAAGATGGTCTCTAGGTGAGGCCATTTTTTATTAATTTTATTTATTTCTTACTATACATACCAGGAGGAGTCTTTTGGAATATAGTCATAGTAATACAGTATAGAAGGGATTCTTTTTTGAATTATTATATCGTTTGAAACTCGTCTGCCCCATTCATCGTCTTCTCCAAAACTGATATTAAGAAATTTATGTGCCGAGGCAATCTTTTTTGAATAGCACATTAAGTGATTTGGTTTTCGATAATAATAATTTTCATCTTCCCCATGTGCAAACTCTTTCCCATATTTACAAACTTTAGAATATTGGTTATTAAAATTTACTAAAACGTCAAATACAATACAGTCAACATTTGGTGTTTCATTGATTGCTGAGCACAATAATTCAATATAATTTGGTTCAATCCGATCATCGTCATCTATAAAAACTACATAATCTCCTTTTGCTTGCTCAATTAGAACATTTCTTTTTTCACCAATGCTTCTTTTTTTATTTTCTAAAAGTACTAATATTTCAACTGGATGTGTTTTACTCTGTTTATCTAATTCATTAATAATATTATTTAAATACCCCATTCTTTCGGGGACGGTTGGAATAAGAATTGATAGAATTATATCCATATAATCGCTCCTATCTAAATCAGGATTAAGTAAAAGAAAGGGTAATACAGGAAAAGAAACGTAAGAGAAATCTTAATATAATATTCAATTTCTAATATTCATGTGAGTAGACGAACTAATTAGATTGTATTAACTAGCTTTTTTCTAGTTAAATGAATAAAATGTGATAGATACTATATATAGTTAGGAAGATGAATTTGAAGAAAGTGATTATGAATGTAAAACATTCAGAGAAAAGAATTGCTGTAACTGAAAATGACCAGCTTGTTGAATGGTTTTCTTCTGCAGACCAAAATACATATGTAGGAAATATTTATGTAGGACAAATCCAAGAAGTCATGCCGAAATTAAATGCAATTTTTGTAAATATAGGTTTAAATAAAAATGGCTTCATGAGATTCGAAGATACAGTCGAGGGTAAAGAATCTGAAATCAATAAAGACGAATTAATCAGAAAAAAGTTCCAAAAAGGACAATATATTTTGGTTCAAGTCATAAAGGATGCGTTTGATGAGAAAGGTCCTAAGCTTACAAATAATCTTGAATTCTCTGGTGATTACGTAGTATATTTCCCTCTTACAAAACAAGTTGCTGTTTCAAATAAAATAAAAAAAGAATCGAAACGAAATAAATTATACTCATTAGGTCGAGATTACACTAGTGAAAATGAGGGGCTAATTTTCAGATCTTCATGTGAAAATGCTGAATCAGATGTGATTTTAAATGAGTTAAAAGGCTTTCAAACATTTTATGATTCATTAAAAAATCAAAGCTTTAAAAAAATCACTTGTGTATGGGAAGCGAATTCCTTGTTTACTAAGTTTTTTAAATTACATCCTAAAGATACAATCAGTGAATTAATCATTGATGATTTAGCTGCTTATAAAAATTATTTACCCGAAGGTCTTCAAATAAATAGTTATAGAGGAAATGAAAATATTTTTGTGGCATTTAAAATTGAAGAACAAATAGAGAAATCTTTTAAACAAATTGTATGGTTAAAAAATGGTGCATTTCTTCTAATCGAGCAAACTGAAGCTATGACAGTGATCGATGTAAATACAGGTAAATTTAGCGGGAAAAATAATCGTGAAGAAACTGTGTATCATACAAATCAATTAGCTGCAATTGAGATTGTTCGCCAATTAAGACTTCGTGATATTGGTGGAATGATTATTATTGATTTTATAAATATGAAGTCCGTTGAACAGCAAAAAAGTATAGGCGAGCAATTAAAGGAAGTCTTTAAAAATGATCGAGCATATACAAAGCTATTTGGATTTTCTGACCTTGGTTTATTTGAACTTACACGCAAAAGAACAGCTCATTCACATATCGAAGCAACACATCAAAAGTGCCCTGTATGTAATGGTAGTGGGCTTGTAAAAAACACAGTTCAGACAGTTTTTGAGCTAGAAAGAGCGCTTTGGGAGCTCTCAACAAGTCGTGATATTGAGGCTTTACTTGTTGAATGTAGTGAGGATGTCGCAAAAGCGTTAAATGGAGATCAGAATAATCATGTGCAAAGACTAGAAAAAGCAATGTTTATAAAAATCTGTTTGAAAATTATATCTTCAAAAACACCATTTTATAATATAGTACGAACTGGTACGATCAAGGAAATAACAAGCTATTTAGAAACAGTCATTTACTGAAGTAGTTGTTGACATTCGACATACGTCATGGTAACATCATAATGTTATTGTTTGTAGCGCACCCGTGCTACAACCGCGCATAATAGGTATTAAATTGCTATTTTTAGCATGCCTATTGGTGGCGAGTCTTAGACTATTGAGGAGGTGCAATTATGTACGCAATTATTGAAACTGGTGGTAAACAAATCAAAGTTGAAGAAGGTCAAGCAATCTACATCGAAAAACTTGATACTAACGCAGGTGAAACTGTAACATTCGACAAAGTTTTATTCGTAGGTGGCGAAAACATCAAAGTTGGTAGCCCAACTGTTGAAGGAGCTACTGTAACTGCAAAAGTTGAAAAGAACGGTAAAGCTAAAAAGATTCTTGTATTCAAATACAAATCTAAAAAGAACTACCGTCGTAAGCAAGGTCATCGTCAACCTTACACTAAAGTTGTTATCGAAAAAATCAACGCTTAATTTTAAGTAATGACTAAAATAACAATTGAACGTTTAAAAGATGGACGTATAGGTTCCTTTAAAATAAGTGGACATGCATTTTTTTCTGATGCTGGGACTGACATTGTTTGTGCCGGTATATCAGCAGTTTCAATAGGAACTGTAAATGCTTTGGAAGCAATTTGTCGTATAGATTCCGAATTAAATACAGTAATTGATGAAAAGAAAGGTTTCTTGAAGTATCAATTACCGATTGATTTAAATGAAGATAATATGCAAAAAGCGCAACTTATCCTTGAAGCGATGATCGTATCTTTACAAACTATCGCTGCAAGTTACGGTGACTATGTCACTATAAACGAGTAAAACAGGAGGTGTAACCATGTTAAAATTAAATCTTCAGTTATTTGCTTCTAAAAAGGGAGTAGGTTCTACAAAAAACGGTCGTGACTCAATGTCAAAACGTCTTGGCGCTAAACGTGCTGATGGACAATTCGTAACTGGTGGTTCAATTCTTTACCGTCAACGCGGCACTAAGATTTATCCAGGTGTAAACGTTGGTCGTGGTGGAGATGACACATTATTTGCGAAGGTTGATGGCGTAGTTAAATTCGAACGTTTAGGCCGTGACCGCAAACAAGTAAGTGTATACCCTGTAGCTCAAGAAGCTTAAGAAACTAACTTAGAAACTCTAACCTTTTAGGTTAGAGTTTTTCTGTACTTAAGACATTTTTATTTATAAATTGCTATTCAACATAAAAAAGGTGTTGTTATAGTAACCTCTCAAACAATATGCTCCAAAGACTCGGCATTTTACAAGCTACACACTAGTTTGAGACTTTCAAAATAATCAATCAAATTGCCGAGTCTAACTTTTTAATTACCTTCATAAATACCAAAATGTAAACCTATAGGAGAATACAATGCAGGAGAAATGGGACGTTCTAGAGGTATTAAGACATTCACGTCATGATTGGTTAAATCGAATTCAATTAATAAAAGGATACATGGCCACAGGTCAATCTGACCAGCTAGAAGAAACGATTACGAAAATTGTTGCTGATTCCTTGAATGAAGCTAAAATTTGTTCGTTACAAATTCCAGAGTTTGCAGAATTTATCATTACCTATAACTGGAAGCCTCGTACAATTGTACTAGATTATGAAATTTTAGGGGAACCATGTTCGCTTAAAAATTTAGACGAAGTGATGACAGTATGGATTCAAAATTTTTTAGAAAAACTAGAATCTTGGGTACATATTTATGAGGAAAATTTTGTTAGTTTAACAATTGAAATAAATGATAAAACAGTTAGTTTCTTTTTTGATTTCAGAGGTAAACTAACAAAGAAAGAAGATATGTTGAAGTGGATTGTTTCATCATCAAATGACAGCTCAAAAATTAGAATGATATCATATTTTTGTGAGACAGAAGAGTGCAGTATCGAATTTAAAATGGAAAAATAAAAGAGTGGTGGATTTATGTTTATTGATCAAGTCAAGATATATGTAAAAGGTGGAGACGGTGGAAACGGTATGGTAGCCTTCCGTCGTGAAAAATATGTTCCAAAAGGTGGCCCTGCTGGTGGAGACGGTGGTAGGGGAGCTAATGTTGTATTTAAAGTAGATGAAGGCTTAAGAACATTAATGGATTTCCGTTATAAACGTCATTTCAAAGCAGATCGTGGTCAACATGGTATGTCTAAAAATCAACATGGAAAAAATGCAGAAGATATGATTGTAAAAGTACCACCTGGGACGATCGTAACAGATGCTGATTCAGGTGAATTAATAGCTGACCTTACAATGGATGGTCAAACAGCTATTATTGCAAGAGGAGGCCGTGGAGGCCGTGGAAATAGTCGATTTGCATCGCCTGCAAATCCAGCTCCAGAAATAGCGGAAAATGGAGAACCAGGTAAGGAAAGAAACATTAAACTAGAACTTAAAGTTTTAGCTGATGTTGGATTAGTTGGTTTCCCAAGTGTTGGTAAATCAACATTACTATCTGTTGTAAGTTCTGCTAGACCAAAAATCGCTGAATATCATTTTACAACAATTGTTCCTAATTTAGGTGTTGTAGAAACAGAAGATAACCGTAGTTTTGTAATGGCCGATTTACCAGGGTTAATTGAAGGAGCACATCAAGGTGTTGGACTTGGGCATCAATTCCTACGTCATATTGAAAGAACACGTGTAATTGTTCATGTAATTGATATGTCAGGTCTTGAAGGTAGAGACCCATATGAAGATTACTTAACAATTAATCAAGAGCTTAAAGAATATAATTTACGTTTAACTGAACGACCTCAAGTAGTCGTTGCAAATAAAATGGATATTCCAGAAGCTGAAGAAAACTTAATTAAATTTAAAGAACAAGTTGGAGATGAAGTACAAATTTTCCCAATTTCTGCGGTAACACGTCAAGGTTTACGTGATTTATTATTTACAGTTGCGGATTTAGTTGAAACAACTCCAGAATTCCCACTTCATGACGAAGAGGAAGACAAACCATTACGAGTTCTATATAAATATCAAAAAGAAGAACCTACTTTTGAGATTACTCGTGAAAGTGATGGAACGTTCGTCGTTAAGGGTGAAGAGCTTGAAAAACTATTCAAAATGACTAACTTTGAACGTGAAGAGTCAATTCGTCGATTTGCACGTCAAATGCGTGGAATGGGGATTGATGAAGCACTACGTCAACGTGGCGCGAAAAACGGAGATATCGTTAAAATTTCTGAATATGAATTCGAATTTATCGATTAATAATTCCTTTATAAAAAAGCGGGTGTCCAAAAAGTTTTACAATTTGGGCACCCGCTTTCTTAATAAGGTAAAAAAATAGCGAACTTCAAATAAATTTGGAGAATCGCAATTAAAATTG
>NZ_NTZO01000190.1 GCF_002559405.1 Bacillus sp. AFS001701
AAGTTATAGTGAGAATAATTTAAGAAATTTTTTACAAAGGGGAAAAAAATTAATGAAAAAATTATTAGTACATACGACTGCTACAGCACTATTATTATCTCAGTTAGGTTTCTCTAGTTCAGTACTTGCCGCTGAAAATGATACAGTTTCATCAACTGAACAAAAGGAAGAAGCACCTGCATTAGTTAAAGGCGATTTCTTCTATTTTGTAAAAACAACAGTAGAAAAAATTCAACTATTACTAACTACAGACAAAGTTAAAGAAGCAGAACTTTTAGCACAATTTGCACAAGAGCGCATTCATGAAGCAAGAGAATTAATTAAAGAAGGCAAAGAAGATTTAGCAAAAGAAACGTTAAAAGAAGCTTTAAGTCAAATGGATAATGCTCAAGGCCAACTTGATGGTAAACTTCCAACTGTTACTGAGCCAACGACTTCAGAAACAACAACTTCAGAAACAACAACAGAAGGTACTGATACTACGAAACCAGCAGAAGATTCAACTGAAGTAGAAAAAGAAGATACAGAAAAAGTTGAGACTGATAAACAAGAAACTGATAATGAAGATACAGAAAAAGTTGAAACAGACAAACAAGAATCTGAAAAAGAAGATCAAGATAAAGCTGAAACAGACAAACATGAAAAACAAAAATTAACAAAAGAGCAAAAAGAAATTGCAAAAATTCAACACCATTTAAATAACAATTTACTTGTTTTAGCGAATGTTTTAGATCAAGTTAAAAATCCAAAAGCAAAAGCTGCGATTGCTAAAAATATTGAAAAGAGCTTTAACAAAATTTCTGAAAGATTAGAGAAAGTCTTAAAGCATACAGAACAGAATTCAACTGCTTTAAAACCAGTTATTACAGTTCAATATCCTGATTCAACTACAGATCAGTCAGCTACTCCAGAGGTTATTACAACAGTGACTAAAATTGAAGACGTAAATGACACAGACGTGAAAAATGTTAATGAAGATAATCAAGATGAAAATGATGACAAAGATGATGCTGCTGAAGTTGCTACAAAACCTGTAACAGTAGAGCATAAGGAAGAACATCAACATAAGTCAAAAGAAGTAAAACCAGTTAAAGTAAAAAAAGTAAAAGTTGAAAAAGAAGAAAAACATGTAGTAAAGCATGAAGTGAAACACGTAGTAAAACACGAAAATGGTACAAACCATAGAAATCAAGGTGAACATGAAAATCGTGGAAACCACAAGGGAAATCAAAAGCAAGAGAATAATAAATCAAATAACCAAGGTGAAAACCATGGAAATGGACATGGTAAAAATTAATAAGTAATTATTTCCATTCACCTTTCAATAAAATCATATGAAACATTTCATAAGATGCGATATGCTTAAGTTTAACTGATTAAATTAAAATGGTGCCTCATACATTCATATGATTATATAATGAGTGGGGGGCGCCTTTAAATTTTAATGGCTAAGCAATCCTCTTTTGAAAGGAGATCGAGTCTTGTTACTTACAATTTTTCAGACGCTTTATAAAAGAAAAGAAAAAATTGAAGATATTGTATTAACAATACAACAGTCTTCATCAAAAGAACTAGATGATTTTATAGTGCAATATACTCCTTTTATAAACAAAACTGTATCCACTATTTGTGGGAGATATATTACAAATCAAGAAGATGAATTTAGTATTGGGTTAAATGCGTTTCATGAGGCTATTAAACTATATTCATATAAAAAAGGTTCGTCATTTCTATCTTTTGCAAAGTTGATCATAAAACGAGAATTAATCGATTATTTTCGCAAGGAATCTAAATACCAATTATTAACGTCCGAACAAACTGGGTCAGAGGACGTGCATAAACACTACGACGACCATGTATATAGCTCTTATATTAAAAACTTTGATGAAATAAATCGTAAAGAAGAAATTATTCATTTCAGTGAAATGCTTAAACAATTTGGAATTTCATTAGAAACTCTAGTAGAAGTTTCACCTAAACATGAAGATACAAGGGAGCATGTTTTTTCAGTTGTAGACAGTATTACGTCTGATGAAGAGATGTTAACTTTTCTATATAAAAAGAAAAAATTACCGATGAATAAGCTAGAATCTAAAGTTAATATTAGTCGAAAATCGCTCGAAAAACATAGAAAATATATAATTGCGATGTGTATTATTAGTG
>NZ_NTZO01000191.1 GCF_002559405.1 Bacillus sp. AFS001701
ATTATTTATTTACAATCATTAAAACAAGCAAAAATGTTACGTAAATTTGGAAATATTCACTTTGTCTCTAAACGTTTGAAATACGTAGTCCTATATTGCAATATGGATGATATAGATCGAACAATAGAGAGATTGAAAAAATTTCATTTTGTGAAACGAATTGAATTGTCATATAAACCTTTTATTAAGACTGAATACGAAAATGCAAAACCAGACGAAGCAAAGGAATATGATTATCAAGTAGATTAAAAACGATTGAATGGATAATTAATTTAGAAGGGGTAACCGATCTGAATTAAAAACCGTTCAATCGTTTTTCTTGTGGTATGGTTGAGAAGTAGGGGATAGGAAAAGCTATCCCTAATATTCTTTTTACTTTATGAGAAAGATTATAAAATAGTAAATTCTATTATCAGCTCTAGTTATTTCATTGGTGGTATTAAGTGATTTAAGCGTAAAATTCCGATAATATATTGATGGAATAAATCATTTTCATGAAATGAGCTTGAGTGTCTAATTTGTAATGTTATGATTTCTTTGTTTAAAGTTGTAGCTAGTTCTTCAAACAACACTTCACGTTTTGTAACTGAATCTTCTTTTAATGTAATTCCTTCTCTACAATAATATATTGGTTGGAACTCACCAATAGAAGTAGGGCTTAAGATTACAGCAAAAGAACAGCAGTTTGAGCCTTTATTTTCAGCTGTTAATTTAAGTAAAAATTTAACTCTATCTTTTTGCGATTTAGCTATTTCAAATAGTTCGTATAAATCTGAGTATCCTTCTCCAATTTCAATCATGCGTTGGATCATGAGTGTTCCCCCTTAAAACGTAAATACTTTACGAGTATTTCAAACAAAGTATGGTAATAAATGCAACATTTATTCTACAGGATAAAAGCATAAAAAAAAACCCCGCATTTGCAGGGCCCCTCTTATTAAAGTGTAATCACTTAAAAGAAGGCAAAGGGAGAGGAGAAACCGGAGGAAGAACTTATGGGGAAACGTAAGTCTTCTCCGCGGTTGGCAACAACATCAACTGAGATGTTGTTAAAATTAATTATTTCCAAAGTGGATGATTTTATACATAAGTAGAAGAATATGGAAAGAAATGTTTTTGTTTTAGTGAAATTATGATAGGATATGTTCGTAAATTGAAATATATAGTAGGTGTAAATTAAATGAGAGTAGTGTCAGGAAAAAATAAAGGATTAAGTTTAAAGGCAGTACCTGGAATGAGTACTAGACCGACAACCGATAAAGTAAAAGAAGCAATGTTTAATATAATTGGACCTTACTTTGAAGGTGGTATTGTATTAGATTTATTCGGTGGTAGTGGTGGACTATCAATTGAGGCTTTAAGTAGAGGGATTGAAAAAGCGATTATTGTAGATCGTGAAATGAAGGCGATTAAGACGATTAAAGAAAACTTAGCAACTTGTAATTTAACTGATTATGCTGAAGTATATCGAAATGACGCTGAGAGAGCTGTTAAAGCGATTATTAAAAGAGAGATCCAATTTGATTTAATTATTTTAGATCCTCCTTATAAAAAGCAACAAATCGTATCATTAATTGAAACTTTTGATGAAAAAAATCTACTTGCATCAGATGGAACAATTTTAGTAGAACATGCTACAGATGTCGAATTACCTGAAAAAATAGGGAAATTTGTACGAACAAAAGCAGAAAAATATGGAATTTGTGGCGTATCAGTGTATCATATTTGTATGGAGTAATTTTTAGGGGGTACAAGATGAAACGAATTGCTGTTTGTCCTGGAAGTTTTGATCCAATTACTTTAGGACATTTAGATATTATTAAACGTGGAGCAAGAGTGTTTGATGAGGTAATTGTTGTCGTATTAAATAACTCGGCCAAAAATTCTTTATTTACTTTAGAAGAAAGAATAGAATTAATTACGGAAGCTACGAGTGCTATTCCAAATGTACGCGTTGATTCATTTAGTGGTCTATTAATGGATTACGCGAAAAAAATTAATGCTTCTGCAATATTAAGAGGCCTAAGAGCAGTATCAGACTTTGAATATGAAATGCAGATTACAGCTATGAACAAAAAATTAGTAGATGAAATTGACACATTTTTTGTAATGACAAATAATCAATATTCATTCCTAAGTTCCTCAATCGTAAAAGAAGTCGCTAAATATGGTGGAAATGTAAAAGACTTAGTACCAGATTGTGTAAATAATGCATTAACAGAAAAATTTTTGAAACCTCAAGTTTAATGTAAGCTTAAGTATTTATATATAATTTATTAATGAGTAGACAACATAAAAGAAACCTCAAGTTTGTTTAAAACTGAGGTTTCTTTTATTGTTGAAAATATAAAATCGTCAAACGTATAGTAAATGAACCTTATTGATTTTATAATTTATTTTCTAATGACTTAATAATGTATTTTAAATGTATATGTTAATACGTTTGAGCAGTTTTATAATATTAAAACCCAAGTAATTGTTTATTTTTGAGAAGTTATAAATATTTAAGAGCTAATTTTTAGAAAAACAAGTTCAAATGATTATTAAAATAAGTTGATGTTCGATCTTAATTAACCTACAAACTGACTACAAGCTGTTACGCTACACTAAGAAAGGGATATTTGATTAGGTTTTTAGTGTAAAATTTTTTTGATGTATAAATTGATTGGAACGAAGGGATGCTCGACTCCTATGGGATAAGCGGATAGCCGAGGAGGCTCAGGTCTCGCCCTATGGAAAGCGAGCATCCCGTAATGGAAATCAACCACACTAAACTCCTTTTACGAAAATTTGAAATTAATTGACAAACTTGTTTCAACAGCATGAGAAACCTCAAATGTATTAAAACTGAGGTTTCTTTTTTTTATACAGAAAGGTTTAAGAAGATAACTTTTTTATATACAGTTTATAAATTAAGATGATTACATAAATGTAAAGAGAAATTAATGTTATAAATGAACCTGTTGAAATCAATGATTCGAGGGTTAACTGTTTTTCTGTAAAAATCTTTATAACAGGTAAAGTATTATTAGTAACATTAGAAGTTAACTGATTAAGATATAATGGTTTCCAAAAGATAATTGCCAAAATAGGTGCAATTCCAGATTGCAATAAACGACCGATTAAATAAGGTTTAATGCTTAATTTCACTTCAGAAATAATACTTGCTACTTGGGCTTGTATTGAAAAACCACCAAATCCTAAAATAAAGCTAGTTAAAGCCACTTGCTGCAATAATGTACTATTTCCTAGTTCACTGACTAATTTAGATCCTAGCGTAATTTCAAATAATCCAGATAAAAAAGGCGTAGATAAATTGTGATTAACCTTTAAATTTGAAAAGCAATATGCAATTATTTTCCCAACATTAGATATAAATCCAATTTCAATTAAAAGCATATTAAGAACAGAAAAAACGATAATAAATCCACCAATCATTAATAATGTTTGTACGGAAGAAGCTATTGCGTCCCCTAATATTTTTCCAATCGGTCTTCTTTCACTCAATCTTTTTTCATGCATAACTTTAAAAGCGTATTTAAAGCGGTTAGAATGAATTCTTTCTTTACGAGAGTAGTTAGGTTGGTTTCTTCCATAAAACCTCATAATGAGGCCTACAATAGCGTTAGACAAATAATGACTGAGTGCAAGTACGAGTCCAACTTTTGGGTTGTGAAAAAAACCAACAGATATAGCAACAAAAATAAACAATGGATTCGATGAATTTGTAAATGAATTGAGTCGTTCCGCTTCTAATTTTGTTAATTCCCCATCTTTATATAATTTTGCAGAAAGTTTCGCACCTGAAGGAAATCCAGAGGCCATCCCCATAGCCCAAACGAACGCCCCAACACCCGGAACTCTAAATAAAGGTCTCATTACTGGCTCTAAAAAAACACCAATAAATTGAACAATTCCAAAGCATATTAGAAGTTCACTTAAAATGAAAAAAGGAAGGAGCGAAGGAAATACGATTCCCCACCACATATTTAACCCTCTAATTGAACCTTTAAATGCTACCTCTGGATGCAAAATAATTGTTGATGTCAGAAATATGAGTAATAAAAAAATTAGTAAGGTAATAAAGTAATTTTTTTTCACATATAAACCTCCAAAGATAAACTTAAAAAACATATAGATTTTTGTCTAATTGTAGTAAGACCAATGAGTAGGAAATAAGATAGTAATATATGTATAAAAAAAACTTGTACAATTAAATATACGTTGCTGGAATTCAATTTTAGACCAAAGAGTTTAATTGGAGGGGAAACAACTTGGAACCGAAAATTGGTTTAGCATTAGGTTCAGGAGGTGCACGAGGATTTGCACATGTTGGTGTAATTTCCGTTTTAAAAAAGCATAATATTCCTATAGATCTGATTGCAGGCAGTAGTATAGGTGCTTTAGTTGCTGTTTTATACGGTGCTGGTGCGGATGTAGATCGCCTATATAAAATTGCAAAAGTATTTCAATCTAAATACTATATTGACTATGTTGTTCCAAAAATGGGTTTGATTTCTGGGAACAGAGTGAAAGAATTGATAAAAGTATTATCATTCGGTAGAAAATTTGAAGAATTAGATTTGCCAGTGTCGGTAATCGCGACAGATTTATTAACAGGAGAAAAAATTGTATTCCAAAAAGGAGATATTGCTACTGCAGTCCGTGGAAGTATTTCAATACCAGGAATTTTTGTACCAGAAACATGGAATGGAAGACTTCTAGTTGATGGTGGAGTCATCGATCGTATCCCAGTTTCAGTTGTAAAAGAAATGGGTGCGGATTTTATTATTGGAGTAGATGCTTCGCCGATTCAAGTTAGTGGTGAAGTTTCGACGATCTATGACGTGATTATGCAAAGTATTGAAATAATGCAGCATGAGCTCGTTAGAAATAGAGAAATTGCTTCTAATGTTATGATAAGACCTAAATTAGATCATGTTAATTCTAGAAACTTTACTGACCTTGAAAATGTTATCAAAATAGGTGAAGAAGCTACAGAAAAATTAATACCAGAAATTCTTGAAAAGATTGAGCAATGGAAGGAGAAAAATAGTGATAAAAAGGATCAGAATTCTTAATGTACTATTAGTACTTGGTATTACGCTAATTCTTTTATATTTCATTCCATTACCATACTATGTTACAAAACCAGGCTTAGCCGAGCCTTTAAGGCCATATGTAAAAGTTGAAGGTGCAAAAAAAGATAAAGGTGAATTTATGCTAACGACCGTAGCGATGGGTAAGGCAAATGTCTATTCATATATTGGTACGAAATTTAATGACAATTACCATTTATACAAGATAGATGAAATAAAAGTAAAAGGTGAAAGTGATGAAGATTATCAGTTCCGCCAATTAAGGTATATGGAAGAATCAAAGCAAGCTGCGATTTTAAACGCATATAAGCAGGCTAAAAAATCTTATAAAGTGAAGGAAAACGGAATAGTAGTCGTATCAGTTTTAAAGGATATGCCAGCCCATAACGTATTAATGCTAGGTGACGTTATCACTAAAATCGACGGGAAAGAAATTCGTACGATCAATGATTTTACCAATACCGTAAAAAGCAGAAAACCTGGTACAAATTTTAATTTAAAAGTAAGTAGAAAAGGAAAAATTAAATACTTTAATATTAAAACAGAAACTTTTAAAGACGAACCGAATCGTGCTGGAATTGGTGTTTCTATAGCAGAAAATTTAAATCTAACTACAAATCCAAAAGTTAAAATAAATTCAGAAGAAATCGGTGGACCTTCAGCGGGGCTGATGTTTGCTCTAGAAATTTATGATCAATTAAAAGACGAAAGTTTAGCAAAAGGTCATGAAATAGCTGGAACTGGAACAATTGATATAAATGGAGTTGTTGGTCCGATTGGCGGTATATCTCAAAAAATAATTGCAGCATCAGATTCTGGAGCGGAGATTTTCTTTGCACCAAATGAGAACGGTAAAAAGAATTCTAATTATAATGAAGCTGTAAAAAGTGCGAAAAAACATGACTTGAAAATGAAAATAATACCAATTGATACATATGACCAAGCAATCAATTATCTTGAAAAGTTAAAGACAAAAAAATAAAAAAATGGCAGGATATAGTGGGAAATCCCTAAACCTGCCATTTTTGAGTTTATACTGTTTAGTTGAAACTACTTAAGATCTACTGAATTGATTACTTTTTTCATCATAAATAATTGGATACAGTGAATATTCGGTTTTTATTAATTTTTGTTGGTTGTCTAATGAAAGCATCGAAGCATATGTATGGGTTGCTTTCAAATCGGTACTTAGTTCTTTTTGATTTTGTTGATTAATGGTCGTGTAAATTGGTAATTCAATTAATTTTTTTTTGCTATTTAAATAAGTTTTTCCCATTGAACTCATTCCAAGTAAACGAATATATGGAACTCGATCTTTCTCTAATATTGCTGACATTTCTTTTTTTGATGTATTTGTTAAGATATGTGTTAATAATCTTTGAATTCGAGTCCAAGTATATCTTTTTGTTTTGATTGAGGTCATTAACTCTTCAAAATTAAGACAGTTTAATACAGAATGTAATACTCTTCTTTCTAAACCTTCGACAGCTTCGTAAATTTCTTCAAGTTCTTCTTTAGTTGAAGTCATTAATTTAAATTTCAAAAATGGTAAATATTCATTCCAAGAGTGAAGAGCACCATACTCGTTTATGTATTCTTCAATTGAATCTTTTGTAAAGCTTGGAACAAAGTCAGAAATCGATTGATTGTCACCTTTTAGAATTTTTCTAATTGCTGTAGCGCTAGCGATACTATGATGATTGGTTTCCTCATCATGATAATTTGCAGCTATTCGCTGAATCGTTCTACCTTCCATTCGACTATCAAAGTGCTCAATTGCTTCTAAATAATGTATTCCTAAAATATTATTTGGAAGTGAAACATCTAGCTTTGATGATTCAAGATTTTTTTGTAAAGCAGTACTATATGCAGCAGGATAACTAAGTCCTTCATCAAGAAATGTACGTATACTTGTATTAATTGAAGAAGTAAGCTGCTTCTTTTGTTTGATTAACTCGTAAAATGTCTCAATTTTACCCTCTTCACTTCCAAAACAAACATAATCACATTTTAAAGAATCAAGAATTGAAATAGCTCCTTTGGCAAAGATGCTAGCGTGTTGAGTCGAATAGCTATAAGGTAATTCAATAACAAGATCTGCACCTGCTTGTAAAGCCAACTTTGTTCGTACATGCTTTGGAACAACTGCTGGCTCGCCTCTTTGTAAAAATTGACCACTCATTACCGCAATAACAACATCAGCATTTGTACTTTTTTTAGAACTAGTTAAGTGAAAAACATGTCCATTATGTAATGGGTTATACTCTACTACTACACCAACCGAACGCAGAGAAATGCACCTCCAATAATTACTAATTTCACGAATTTATACAATAAGAATACCAGTTTTGAGAAATAATTCGCAAGCTAGTGTGAATTGTATTGAATTTTATTGTGGAAAATAATATATTAGATAGGTTACATATAAGAAGCAAGGTCAAAGATTAAAGGGTAAAGCTTGTAACCAAGTCTAAAACTTTTAGTGAATTTTTCGCCTTAAGCTTGTCGGGAATTCAGTCAAGGAAGCATG
>NZ_NTZO01000192.1 GCF_002559405.1 Bacillus sp. AFS001701
AGTAAGTAAATCAGCAAAAATACGAAAGTAACTTACACATAACAGGTTCAAGAGTAAGTAAAATAGCAAAAATACGAAAGTAACTTACATATAACAGCCTTTAGTGGAAATCAACTAATTGGCGATTATTTGACAAACTCATTTTTCAACAGTCTTTTCTATTTACCTGTTCTATCAAATCTTTTATTATAAGAAAAATAAATGATGATAATATTGATAATAAGTAAATCTAATACTAGGAGATAGAGTATGGATCAAATTCTTTTAGTTTTTATGGCGGTCGCTGAAAAAAGAAACTTTTCAAGAGCGGCTGAGGAGTTACATATGACTCAACCATCCGTTAGTCAGCAAATTCAATTACTTGAGAAGCATATCGGTGCAAAGCTTTTAATTAGAACAAATAAATATGTTCAGTTAACGAAGGCTGGAGAAATTGTTTATTTGCATGCTAAGGAAATAACTAGTTTATACAAGCGGATGTCGACACTTGTGAATGATCTAATGAATGAGGCTAGTGGTCATCTTAAAATAGGTGCTAGTTATACATTTGGTGAATATGTATTACCGCAAATTTTAGCGGAAATGAAGAGACTTTACCCGAATGTCATTCCATCTGTGCAAATAGGGAATACTCGAGAAATTGTTCAGGCTGCACTAAGCTATCAAATTGATATTGGTATAGTTGAAGGCGAAGCGACTCATACAAATTTAAATATACAGCCTTTTGCGAATGACGAAATGTATATTATTGCTGGAACTAAGAGCGAAATATATGCTATTGAAGCTTTGACATTGAATCAAATTGAAAATGAAACTTGGATTGTTAGGGAAGAAGGATCTGGAACAAGGGAAGCGACTGAACGATTATTTGAATTAATAAAGATTCGTCCTAAAAATATAATTGAATTTGGTAGTACACAATTAATTAAAGAAGCTGTAGAAGCTGGCATGGGAATTACCTATCTATCTGAGCTAGCAATAAAAAAAGAAAAGCAATTAAATACCATTGATTACCTAAAAGTAGAGGGGACACCTATTCAACGGAATTTTTCAATTATCACAGATAAAATCGAACTTCAAACGAAATCGATGGAAATATTTATTGAGTTAGTTAAAAAATATTACGAGAAATAAAGTAGGAATCCTTTTTTTATGTAATTGAACATATAGTAAAACGAAAAGTGTTCTAACGATAAAACGATAAAAGGATAATCATGATGAATTTAAGAAAACAAAAGAATAAAACAGCATTAATTACAGGACCAACGGAAGGGATCGGCTATGAGTTAACAAAGTTATTTGCAAAAGATCATTTCAACCTAGTATTAGTTGCAAGAAATAAAATTAAATTAGAAGAAATGGCTAGTTCATTGATGAAGCAATTCAATATAAAAGTATTGGTTATTTCAGAAGACCTTTCTAAAGTAAATTCTGCCCAGTCCATTTTTGATCTAGTTTCAAAATCTCAAATGGAGATTGATATTCTAGTAAATAACGCTGGGGTTGCCTTATACGGAGGCTTTGGTCAGACTGATTTAAAAAAAGAGTTAAAGATGATTCAGCTAAATATCATTACTTTAACAGAGCTAGTAAAATACTTCCTACCAAATATGATTCAAAAAAAATCAGGACAAATTATTAATATTGCATCAACCTCAGCTTTTCAACCAGGACCTTTAATGTCTGTCTATGCAGCTTCAAAGGCTTATGTACTATCATTTAGTGAAGCTCTTTCAGAGGAATTAAGACATACAGGAGTTAGCGTAACAGCAGTTTGTCCAGGACCGACTAGAACAGGAATTATAAATTCGTCCGGTGGAAATAAATCAAAGCTTTTTAAAGGCAAAATTATGACCCCAAAAAAAGTTGCGAAGTTGACTTATGAGGCAGTTAATAAGAAGAAAACGATTGTTATAACAGGCATTAAGAATAAAATTTTAGCACAATCTGTTCGATTCATCCCACGTTCAATCGTTAGAAAACTAGCAAAAAAACTATTAGAAGAGAAATAAAAAATACAGTCTAATTAGGCTGTATTTTTTTAAAACATTTAATTACGCATTACCCATAATAATCTGTTCAAGTGTATTTGCTACATCTTGTGCACTATCAGAAACTGCTTCTAACATTTCATAAATCTCTTTGAACTGAATTATTTTGATTGGATCTTTTTCATTTTTAAATAGTTCTTTAATGGAAGTACGTAATAACGCATCACACTGTGACTCATAATCCTTTACTTGGATCGCATGTACGCGCATTTCTAATAATTTCTTCCGCGAAAGTAACTGAATTGCTTTTAATATTTCATTCGCGGCACTACGAATATTTTTAACAAATTTCACCATGAATTCATCTATTTGAACGATGGAGTACATTTCAAATGTTGCTGAACATTGCTCCATTCCGTCTAGTACATCGTCCATTTTATTAGCAAGTTCTAGTATATCTTCACGTTCAATTGGTGTAATAAATGTTTTATTTAATTCAACGATAATTTGATGAATAAATGTATCACCTTTTGTTTCATAAGCCTTCATTTCTGCAGAGAATGTTTTTAAATCAGTAGCATTTTTTATTTTAAAATCATCAAAATAAATCGAACATTCATTTACATTATTTGCAATATTTAAGAGCATTTCAAAGAATGTATCATTTTTTTTACCTAGTCTCAAGTAGGGTTCCTCCTAAAAACAGATTGATTCAAATCCTTACATTATGTTGCTCAAGAGTATGAAATATTATAAATATGATTCTTAAAAAACAGGCCCAGTTCGATCAATTTTCGCTTTTACGGAAGTTTTGAACTTAACATTCTTATATTCTTTGTCCCAATTTATTTTTTTCCATAAATCTGGATAAGAGCTAGATAAGATTCCTCCAATTCCTAATGCGTCACAATTTGCTTCCAATAATGATTTAGTGATTTCATCAGTCTGTTTAGTAAGAATTTGTGAAAGATCCTTATTTAATTTGTCAGTGTTTAGCTTTTCTCCTACTTTACCTGTATAACTAATAATTGTTAAACCAATAGTTAGATTTAGCTTACATGTTATTTTTTTCGTTTTTTTATCTACTTTTACATCTAAATCCCTTTTCACCTTTTTTACTCTAAAGGAAATTGATTGTCGTTCTCCTAACTGTACAGCCATTTCACTATATTTAGTTAGTCGCCCCATTAGTAGCAATAAAAGACTTCCTTTTTCATTAGGTAAGCTAATTCCTGAAAACTTATCCCCATTAAATAGGTCTATACCACCGATTGTAATTTTATCATTTTCGTCTTTCTTTACAAAAGGTAAAACGATATCTCGACCTGTATCTGTTATTTGTGACCATGCTGAAAATGCAGTTTCTTTCGGTATCTTTGTTGTATTTTCAGCAGCCTGTAGACCTTTTAATATGACAAATGCAATAGGGCTAGTTCCAGGGTTGAGTGAAATAATGTCTGAAGCCTTATCTTCTGCTATTACAATTCTAGTAGAAATATAAGCTTGTCTAGGGCGATAAAAAAGTTCTAAAAAAGGGTAAATTCCTTTTTTAGCAAGATCTCTTCCAATTAAGATAATATGCGATTTACTTACATCAATTTGGCCAGGGAGTTTATTGTTAATGTCAACTTCCATTCCTGATACAGAAGGCCGCTTTACTTTAACAAGTTCGTCCTTAACTTCAAACTGTCCTCCACCTTTATTTTCAATATTTAATGCTCTAACTGTAGCTAAAATATTATCGTCTTGATCTAAATCAAAGCTAATGCCATTAATCATTTTTTTATTAACTAATAGATTTTGATCCCAACAGCTTGCTAAAAAAAAGGTAAACAAACATAAGGATATCAAAAGTGATTTTCTTATAATTGTTCACTCCTTTCAGTTTTCGAAATGATGAAGGATAGACAAAGCAGAATGAAAGGAAGTCCAAATACAACCACATAGCTTAAATAAGTTACGTATTTATCAAAGATAGCTAGTTGATCTTCATCAAATGGTATGATTGTTATGAAAAAAATTAAGATTCCACTAATACATACATTTTTCTTAAATGTTTTTTCATTACTGATACTTTTAGCTGATAAAAATAAGTAAAGTATTACCGAAGTTGTCATTGGTACAATCCAGACCGATATGAAAATCAAATCTAAGCGGTCGATCATTTCAAACGAAAGGGCTTTAAATAAATATAAAACAGGCTCTCTAATTTGTAGAAGTTGTGTTGGACTAAAGCTAACTAAGCAAATAAAGGTAAAATATGTATAGAATAAGGTCACAGAGAAATTGGCAAGACTCACAGTTTTTAATATCCCTTTTTCAGTATCAAGTACAAAAGGAAAGATTAGGAGAAGACTTTCAAATCCTAATATTGAGAGTAATGATTTATGACTTCCTAAAAGGATATTTTTCACTCCTGAATGCCCTATCGGTAGGATAAATCGTAATTCATTTGGTAAATAAAATGTAAAGAACGATAGTAAAAATAGAAGAATGATTAAAACCGATGCTAATACAAAAAATCTTGATATGATTCTTAGGTCACTAATTGTTAAATAAATGCTTGATAAAATAATAATTAGCGATAGTACCCACATAGGAGTTAACGGTAATAACCAAAGAGTTATACTTCTAATAAAAAGAACACAAGCCAGACTTCCAATCATAATAAAATAGATATAGTTAAAGATGTTACAAAACTTTCCTACATATTTACCTAGAATTTTTTTTGTGATATCTGTATATGTAGCATTTGGATATTTTCTTAGTAAAAGCCAATAAATGAATAATGTAATTTGGACTACTACTCCTGCTATTAAGGTAGAAATCCACCCATCACCTTTGGCTGTACTTTGAACAGCATTTGGTAATGAGAGTAATCCTATACCGATTTGACTCTGGATAATAAAAAAGTAGAGCTGTAATTTAGAAATCGAATTAGTATTCGTTATCATTTTTTCTTCCACACCCTAGATATTCTTTGCTGTGTAATCTTTTGAGGACGTGCATCAGTTGGTCTTGTATTTTGTTTCCATGAAGGAAGTCTAAAGAAAGTATCCTTTATATCTTCCTTTCGAAAAGGTGCCATCGGAGAAAAGTACGGAATGCCAAAAGATTTTAATTTACACATATGCATAAAAATTAACATTAAAGTTAGTGTGATCCCAAAGAAACCTAGAATTGAAGCCATAATCATCGTTGGAAAGCCCAATAGTCTCATACTAGTCCCCATCTCACTAACTGGTGATACGAATGAAGCTATTGCTGTAAAGCCAATTACAACGATCATCGTATTTGATACTAAATGTGCTTCAACTACTGCTGTACCAATAACTAGCCCACCAACTATACCAATTGTTTGAGCGATAGGAGAAGGTAGTCGAATAGCGGCTTCCTTTAGTAGCTCTAATATGATTTGCATTGCAAAAGCTTCGACGAGAGGGAGAAATGGTACAAACTCTAAAGAAACCCTAATTGAATAAAGAAGACCTAAGGGTAGTATTTCAGAGTGGAAAGATACGATTGCAATGTATATGGCAGGTAAGCTAATTGCAACAATAAAGCTAAATACCCTAATAATTCGAAAAAATGAACCAATCAACCATCGATGATTATAATCATCCGGAGCTTGATAAAAAGCGAAAAAGGTAATTGGTACAATAGAAACTGTTGGATTCCCATCTACAAGTAAATTTATTTTTCCATCTAAAAGATATGATGCAGCTCGGTCTGGTCTTTCTGTATTTAATACTTGTGGAAATGGTGAAAACGTACTATCCTCGATCAATTCTTCTAATTGTCCTGTTGAACGAAGACTGTCTAATTCAAGGCCTGAAATTCTTTCTTCTATGACCTCAACAAGTTTTCGATTTACAATTGAATCGATATATACCATAGCAACTTTAGTATTCGTAATCTTACCAATCGTAAAATACTTAATCTTTAACCCAGGTGTACGGATTCTTTTTCTTAGTAATTGTATATTTGTATTTATACTTTCTACAAAACCATCGTGAGCACCATTAATATTTTGTTCATTAGCAGGTTCTTGAATTGCACGTTCCTTATCATCTGAAGCTGCTGCTAGAATTCCATTTGAACAATTTTCTTCTAAAATTAGACAAAATCCGTCTAATAAACTATCTCCTAATTTTGAGATATTGGTTGAGTTTTTAATCTCATATGATTTGACGATATTGCCTGTCTCATCCTTCGTTTCTCTTAAAATAGGCTCAATAATAAATGATTGAAGTGCCTCAATTTTTATCATTGACTCAAGAAACAAAATAGCAAAAATCTGGACATTTTTATGGATAATCTTAACAACCAAATCTTCTGTATGACTTAAATAATCTTGAATCATTTCTATATTATTTTTAAGATTATTCGATAAGACTTCTTCTTTATTTGACTTAATTGTTGTTGTATTGGTTCTCATATTGATACCTCTTTGATGGAAGGTCTAATTAGGTTTATTCTTTCCAAAATTAGGTTGTGTATGCAATGAAGACTCATATGAAAAATCATTTAAGATTCCGTTTTTTAGATTAACAATAACGTATAATATTAGTTTTCTAAAAAGTAGAAAAATCGAATCTTGTAGAAATAAACTTGTTGACTTTTTATTTTTTGCATAATAATATAAGGACAATTAATTTAAATAAACATCCATAATAACTTTGCGTTGACGAAGAGTAGTAATGATTACGGAAACTAAAGAGAGCTGATGGTTGGTGCGAATCAGTGTGAAAGTAATCGCGAATGGACTTCCGAGCATTCAAACCGAACCTTAAATAAGTAGTAGGCTTTGGCGAGTAGTCTTCTCGTTACAAAAGACGGGTATTCAATGGAAAGTTGATTGGATACCGACAAAGCGAGCTGTTAATCAGCTAATGAAGGTGGCACCACGGGTCTCTCGTCCTTTTTTAAAGACGGGGGGCCCTTTTTGTATTTATTTAAAATTAAATAATAATAAATCGCTGAGTAAGAAGAGTAAATATTGGTGAATGTCACAGAGAGTTAGACAATGGTGGGAGTCTAATACAGGAACCTTTATCGAATGGGCTTACGAGAGGCATCTTGAACAGTAAAGTAGGGATGCACGGATTTCCACCGTTAAAAGGATAGGGTATCGGAATTATTTAAGTAACTTATTCCCGTATCCGAAAAGTGGGATTCAGATCAATCTGATCCAATCTGAGGTGGTACCGCGGTAGCAACTAATCGTCCTCTATATGCACAATCTTTGTGCGTATAGGGGACTTTTTTTATATTCATCATTAAATTTTTGGAGGTCGAACAAATTGTCAGTACAAAACAAAGCAGAAATAATCATTGAAACGATAATGGGGGATTTGTTTACACCGATTTCATTATTTAAGAAATTGACCACTAGCAAAAAGTTTTTATTTGAAAGTTCATTTAAGCATAAAGAATCTGGCCGTTATTCATTTGTTGGTTCAAAACCAGCTTTTGAATTGATTGGGACAAATCAAAGTGGTCAAATCATCTATAAAAATGGTCAAAAAGAAGAGTTTGTTGGAAATCCACTTTTAAAACTGAAAGAGTTAATACCAATGCATGATTGCTTGGAAGATCAGGATATCCCTTTCATTGGTGGGGGAATTGGATATGTAGGATATGATATGATCCGTCAGTTTGAAGAAATCGGAGTTGAGTTGGAAGACGTTATCGGAATGCCAGATCTCCATTTAATGTTTTTTGAAGTCATTATTGTATTTGATCATTTGGAACAGAAAATTCATTTGGTTGGAACAAAGCTTTCTGACGAAACAACATTTGAAGATTTGAAGAGTGAAATTCAGAAGTATAAGCAAGTAATTCTCGCTAACTCAAATCAAGAGGAGGAAGTAAAACCTGTTGTATTTTCTACTTTCGAGTCTGAAGTTAGTAAAGCTGACTACATGTCCAAAGTAGAAAAGGCAAAGTCATTTATTCAAAAAGGAGATATTTTTCAAGTCGTTCTATCACATCGAATGGGAGCAAAATTTGAAGGGAATCCATTTGACTATTATCGGAAATTACGAATCCAAAACGCGTCACCATATATGTATTATATCGATTTTGGTGATAGCGTTGTCGCTGGTACTTCCCCTGAAAGCTTAATAAAAGTTAAAGATAATCAGGTCATAACGAATCCAATAGCCGGTACGAAACGAAGAGGGAAAACCGATGAACAAGACTTAATGATCGAAAGAGATTTATTACAGGATGAGAAGGAACTTGCTGAACATAAAATGCTTGTTGATTTAGGAAGAAATGATTTAGGCAAAGTTTGCGAGTTTGGATCAATCCAATTAGAAAAATATATGAACGTTGAGAGATACAAATATGTAATGCATATTGTTTCCGAAGTTAGTGGGCAATTAAAAAAAACACATACTTCACTTGATGCTCTTATTGCTTGCTTACCAGCTGGAACCGTATCTGGTGCACCTAAGATTAGAGCAATGGAAATCATTAATGAATTAGAGAGTTCAAAACGAGGGGTATATTCTGGTGCAGTCGGTTATGTATCCATTAATGGAAACCTTGATTTTGCATTAGCTATTCGAACGATGATTTTAAAAAATCAAATGGCCTATATTCAAGCAGGAGCAGGCATTGTTTATGACAGCAAACCCGAACATGAATATGAAGAAACCATTAATAAACTAAAAGCTTTTTTGGAGGAAAATCATGATTTTAATAATTGATCACTATGATTCTTTTACTTACAATCTTTATCAATTTTTGGGTGAGCTTGGCGAAGAAATGAAAATCGCTAGATATGACAAAATTTCGATTGATGAAATAAAAGAAATGAGTCCAAAAGCAATCATACTTTCTCCGGGACCAGGTAAGCCCGAAGAGAAGCAGGAAACGAATGAACTCATTCAAACTTTTCATAAAACAGTCCCAATATTAGGCATTTGCTTAGGGCACCAAGCAATCGGTTATGCATTCGGTGCAAAAATTAGTAAAGCTAGACAAATCAAACATGGCAAAACATCGAAAATTAGGCATGATGGTAGCAACTTATTTGCCTACATGTCTCAACCGTTAGAGGTTATGAGATACCATTCACTGGTAATTGAAAAGGAAACGATACCGCCAGTATTTGAAACTTTAGCATTTTCAATGGACGATCAAGAAATCATGGCTATTAAACACAGAAAATATCCAATCTACGGTATGCAATTTCATCCGGAATCTATTGGAACAGAATACGGTAAACAACTTTTAATAAACTTTTTAAATGAAATAAAGGAGGAATTAAAAGATGAAAGAGTACCTTCAACGCTTAGCTAATCGAGAGTCGTTTACAGTAGAAGAAATGCAAGTAGCTGTCGGGCAGATTCTACAGGATGATCGAATATCAGATAGTGAAATTGCAGCATTCCTAGTTGCTTTAAAAACAAAAGGTGAAACAGTAAACGAAATAGCAGGACTAGTAAACGCGATTCGAAATCATACAGTAGGATTTACTAGGAAGTTTCATAATGTCATTGATAATTGTGGGACTGGTGGAGATAATTCATCGAGCTTTAATGTGAGTACAACATCAGCGTTTGTAATTGCGGGAAGTGGAATTCCAATTGCAAAACATGGAAATCGTAGCATGTCCAGCAAAACAGGTAGCGCCGATGTATTAGAACAATTAGGTGTGGAGCTATCGATTCCAACACAAGCTTCTGAGGAGCTTTTAGATGAAATAGGAATTACCTTTTTATTTGCACCATATGTTCATCCAAGATTGAAAAAAGTTATGAAGGTTAGACGTGAGCTACAAATTCCGACCATTTTTAACTTAATTGGACCTTTAACAAATCCAGTTGAATTAGAGACCCAGCTATTAGGAATTTACAGAAGAGATTATTTAGAAGTATTTGCAGAAGTACTAAATAAATTAGGACGTAAACGAGCGATTGTATTAAACGGTGCAGGGCATTTAGATGAAGCATCGTTAGCTGGCGAAAATCATATCGTCCTACTTGAAAATAATGAACTGAAAAAGATGACACTTCATCCGGAAGAAGTTGGATTAACTTATTACCCAAATACAGAAATCAAAGGTGGAGATGCAAAGAGGAATGCAGATATTCTTCTTCGAGTATTAAAAGGAGAAAAAGGAGCTTTTAGAGATACGGTTTTATTAAATGCTGGTTTAGCAATCTATACTTCAGGGGTTGTCAATCAAATTACAGATGGTATTAAGAAGGCTGAAGAGAGCATCGATTCTGGCGCAGCTTATGAGAAATTACAAAAACTAGTCGAAAAAACTAGCAAACTAAAAAGAGAGGTTATTTAAATGGAAACCATTTTAGATCGAATTATTTCTCAAAAACAAATCGAAGTTAAAAGTTTGAGGGCTATTAGTCGGAAAATAACGAATGAAACAAGGAATTTATCATTAATTGAACAGTTAAAAACTGCAAATCATTTATCGATAATTGCAGAGTTTAAACGAGCATCACCATCAAAAGGAGATATTAATACAAATCTTAATCCTGTAGAACAAGCAAAGAAATATGAAGAAAATGGAGCAGCTGCAATCTCTGTTTTAACTGATCCAACTTTCTTCAAAGGTTCTTTTAAAGATCTGAAAATCGTGCGTGATGCCGTTAATATTCCGATATTATGTAAGGATTTTATTATCGATCCAGTTCAAATAGATACCGCAAAAGAGCATGGAGCAAACATCATTTTACTAATTGCTGCTGCATTACCTTTTACAGAACTAAATCATTTATATCAATATGCTAAGCAGCAAAATCTTGAAGTATTGATGGAAGTACATGATGAGGAAGATTTAGAAAAAGCACTAAAGATTAAGCCCGAGCTATATGGTATTAATAACCGAAATTTAAAAACATTTGAAGTGAATTTAGGTGTGACAGAAAGACTAGCACCATTGATTCAAGCAGACGGAGGTTTCATTATTAGTGAAAGTGGAATTTTCAATCAGTATGATGCAAAACGTGTAAGAGATGTCGGGGCAAACGGAATTTTAGTCGGAGAGGCATTAATGAGGAGCAATGAATTATCATCTAACATGAGCGAGCTGATGGTTCCTATTCTAAAGGAGGCTAAGCAGTGAGAGTGAAAATTTGTGGCATTACCGATTTAAAAACAGCTAAATGTGCAATCAATGAAGGAGCTGATGCCATTGGATTTGTATTTGCAGAAAGTAAGCGTCAAATTGAAATTTCTGAGGCAAAAAAGATCATCGAATCACTGCCAGATTCGGTGTTGAAGATTGGCGTTTTTGTAAATGAAACAAAGGAGACATTGGAATCCATTTACGAGGAAGTTGGTTTAACACATCTTCAGCTACATGGAGATGAAACGCCAGAATTTTGTCGTTCATTATCCTTTCCAGTAATCAAAGCTTTACGAGTTCAGTCGGAAAAGGACGTTGAAAAAATCGCAGAATATGATTGTGATTATATTTTAGTAGATAGCCCGAGTGGAAAATATCGTGGCGGAAATGGAACAACATTTAACTGGGATCTTGTTAAATCAAAGAAAATAGATAACTTGATTTTAGCCGGTGGATTGACAATTGAGAATGTAATACCAGCAAGTAGCGTCGTAAAACCAATAATGGTTGATGTAAGTAGTGGAGTCGAAACGAACGGGAAAAAAGATGAAGAAAAAATAAAAAGTTTTATAAAAAAAGTTAAATTAGGAGGAATTTAAATGTCTACGTACACACTTCCAGATGTAAAAGGTCATTTCGGTATGTATGGAGGAAAATATATACCTGAAACGCTTGTTCAAGCCATAACTGAATTAGAAGAAGCTTATTCAAATATTAAAAATGATCCAGCATTTAATGAGGAAATTGAAAACTTGTTAAAG
Organism: Bacillus sp. AFS001701; assembly: GCF_002559405.1. Taxonomy (GTDB): domain Bacteria; phylum Bacillota; class Bacilli; order Bacillales; family Bacillaceae_G; genus Gottfriedia. Next base: position 11,856 of record NZ_NTZO01000192.1, read on the forward strand.
GATTATGTAGGTCGTCAAACACCTCTTTACTTTGCAGAAAATTTAACTAAGCATGCTAACGGAGCTAATATTTATTTAAAACGTGAGGATTTAAATCATACTGGTGCTCACAAAATTAACAATGCGATTGGTCAGGCATTACTTGCGATTCGAATGGGTAAACGAAAAATCGTTGCTGAAACAGGAGCGGGACAACACGGTGTCGCAACTGCAACAGTTTGTGCTCTATTAAATTTAGAATGTGTTATTTTCATGGGTGCTGAGGATGTTCGTAGACAAGAACTGAATGTTTTCCGAATGGAATTACTTGGCGCAAAAGTGATTAGTGTTGAATCCGGAAGTGCGACATTAAAGGATGCAGTAAATGAAGCCCTTCGGTATTGGGTTGCAAATGTAGATGACACTCATTATTTATTAGGATCAGTAATGGGGCCACACCCTTTTCCTATGATGGTAAGAGATTTCCAAAGTGTAATTGGAAAAGAAACAAGACAACAATTTTTAACGAAGGAAGGTAAACTTCCTAATGCAGTAGTAGCATGTATTGGCGGAGGAAGTAATGCAATTGGTATGTTCCATCCATTTATAACGGATGAAAGTGTGAAGTTATTTGGAGTAGAAGCGGCTGGGCATGGAATCCATACAGATAAGCAAGCAGCATCTTTAACTAAAGGTGTACCAGGCGTATTACACGGTGCATTAATGTATTTACTTCAAGATGAAGATGGCCAAATACAAGAAGCCCATTCAATTTCTGCAGGGCTTGACTACCCAGGAGTAGGTCCTGAGCATTGCTATTTGAAAGATATTGAACGAGTAAAATACGAATCGATCACAGATGAAGAAGCACTTGAAGCATTCCAATTACTAGCAAGATTAGAAGGAATAATCCCAGCATTAGAAAGTGCACATGCAGTTGCATACGCAATAAAGCTGGCAGCAACGATGAAGAAAGATGAAAATTTAGTCATCTGTTTATCTGGTAGAGGCGATAAAGATGTTCATACTGTTCGTGAGAGATTAAAGGAGGGAAAATAATGATGTTAAATCGAATTGAATTCCAATTTTCAGAACGACTTAAAAAAGGTGAAAAGTTATTTATTCCTTATATAATGGCAGGAGACGGAGGTCTAGAAGTTTTAGGGGGAAGACTTGCTTTACTAGAAAAATTTGGCGCATCAGCAATCGAAATAGGTATTCCATTCTCAGACCCAGTAGCAGACGGACCAGTAATTCAACGAGCGGGAATTCGAGCATTACAAGCTGGTACAACATTAAAAGCTGTAATTGAAAAAATAAAAGAAGTTCGTAAATTAATTTCTGTACCTTTAATCGTCATGACATATATGAATCCCATTTTAGCTTATGGAATTGACAGGTTCGTATCTGACCTTCAGCAAGCAGGAGTGGACGGGTGTATTATTCCTGACTTACCAATCGAAGAAGAAGAGATTATCATTCATCAACTTGAAGAATTTGGAGTAGAACTAATTCGTTTAGTCACAATGGCAACACCAAAAGATCGAATCATAAAAATTGCTGAAAAAGGAAGAGGGTTCTTATACACAGTAACAGTAAAAGGGATTACTGGTGTTCGAAATGAGCTAGACGCCAGCCTATCATCCTTTTTAGAAAGTGTTAAAGAAATTAGTAATAAACCTGTAATAGCTGGATTCGGTGTATCTACCCCAGAACAAGTAAAGGAATTAAGCCAAGATTGTGATGGAGTCATTGTTGGTAGTAAAATTGTTGATTTATTTAATCAAAATAAGATCAATGAAATTAAACGTTTAATGGAATCAAGTTTTGTAAGCGAGGAAGTAATCTAATATAAAGTGAATCAGGCTATATCAGTGGTCTGATTTTTTTATGTTACTTATGTTTTATGGGGTATTCTCTCTACCTTAATATTGCTTAGCTATAAAAGATTTACAATTTTTATTTGCGGTTCCGAGAATTTAATTGCAGATTCAGCATTTTTAATTGCGATATCGAATTTTATTTGCAGTACCTCAAATATTTCAAAATGATCCAAAAGTATCCACAAAATAAGGACTGTTCCTTAAAAAACTCAACTACAAACTATCCACTAATTTTGCAGTTCTCCACATTTTTATGGGAAGTTCTCCACATAATAGCGGAGTATCCACAAAAAACTCACTCCAAAAAAATATAACTACAAACTATCCACAGAAATATATATTATTTAAAAAGTTCTCCACAATTGCAGAGTACGTTCATTTTTCTCTCTAGGACATATGTCCTTTCCAAACAACCTTCCAATATCGTTTAATAATGAAGAAATCAAAATGTCAGGAGAGAACTAGATGAAAGGAATTTTATTAGCAATTGTTGGTGGAGCACTCATTACACTACAAGGGGTTGCAAATTCACAAATTAGCAGTGATATTGGTACTTGGCAAGCAGCTACGATTACGCAGTTCACAGGTTTTATTGTAGCTTTATTCATACTACTATTCATAAAAGATAAAAAATTAGCTGATGTTAAGAACGTGAATCCAATTTATTTAACAAGTGGAGCATTTGGGGCATTTATTATTTTTTGTAACGTAACAGCGATCCATCTTAATGGAGTTACATTTTCAATATCAACCCTTTTAATTGCACAGTTAAGTTACACTTTTATCAATGATAGTAGAGGCTGGTTCGGAGTAAAAAAGCTAAATATTAGTCCGTCTCAATTTTTTGGAATAGGTATGATGATGATTGGTGTGATCGTGCTAGGATCTTAAAAGTAATTGTTGGAGGTGAAGTTAACTTGAAAGTCACTAGTCATATTGAACAAATTAATCAATTTTTAGCTGAACTTCATATTGAAGAAGTGTTTAATGAGGATTTAAAAGCTCATATGACTCTTCATCGATTCATGCAAGGAGAGCTTATTTGCTCCCAAGGAGACTTACCACAAAATTTGTTTGTTTTAGTAAAAGGGAAAGTCAAAGTTTATACAACTACAGCAGAGGGTAAAACATTAATTCTTTCATTTAAAAAGCCTCTTGAATTAATTGGCGACATTGAATACGTAAGAGGTTCAAATTATATAAACACGGTTGAGGCTGTTTCTGCGGTTGAAATGATTGCGATAGATTATCGATGGCTAAAAAAGTTTGCTAAAGACTATGCACCATTTCTTCAGTTTTTATTAGATATTATAACGGAAAAGTTTCATATTAAGTCGAATGCGATGAGTTTTAATTTAATGTATCCTGTCGAAGTTCGGCTAGCGAGTTATCTATTATCGGTTTCATACGATGAAACGAATTCTTTACTAAATGATAATTTAAATACGATTAATCTCAAAGATGCAGCGAATCTGATCGGAACAAGTTATCGACATGTTAATCGAGTTATTCAACAGTTTTGTAAGGATGACCTAGTGGAGCGGAAAAATGGGGGTATCCTTATTAAGAATCGAGCTGGCTTAAGTGTTCTTGCTGGTAATAATATATATGAATAACATTTTTTGGATTTATACAGTCATTTTTTGGAGGTGAAGCTGATGCTTTATGGTTTAATATTATCTTTAATTTCAGGATCCCTAATTGGTTTACAAAATATATTCAATAGTAAGGTAAATGAGCGGACAGGAATATGGGTAACGACAACATTTGTATTAGGAATGGGCTTTTTAGCTTCTTTCGTAATGGGTCTAATATTTGATGGTAAGCAATTATTTGTTTTAGATAATATGAAAAATTGGTATTGGATTAGCGGAATTGTCGGTGTAGGTGTTGTATTCTGTTTAACGAAAAGTACTAGAATTCTAGGGCCAACTTATGCTATATCAATTGTTCTTACTTCTCAATTAATGTTTGCATTATTATTTGATTCTAGAGGATGGCTCGGACTTGAGAAAGTACCGTTTTCTTCTAAGCAATTAATTGGTGTTTTACTTATTATAAGTGGTATATTAATTTTTAAATTAAACGGAATTAGTTTTAAACGTATTAAGCTAGTTAAAAATCAATCTAGTAAAATATGAATTAAATAAATAGAGATGGGGAAATGTTATGAAAACATACACAACATTATTATTAGATGTAGATGATACATTATTAGATTTTGGTGCAGCAGAAAAAGTAGCATTACATTCTCTATTTAAAGATCAAAAATTACCATTAACGGATGAAGTTAAGGCAAGGTACAAAGAAATAAACCATGGACTTTGGAAGTCATTTGAAAAAGGTAAAATAAGTCGAGATGATGTGGTGAACACACGTTTTTCAACCTTATTTAAAGAGTTTGGTATTGAAGTTGACGGTTTTCTGCTGGAACAGTCTTACCAAAGTTATTTAGGAGAGGGAAATCAATTAGTTGAAGGTGCGTATGAATTACTTACAAGTCTTCAGCATAAGTTCGAATTATATATTGTTACAAACGGAGTTTCAAAGACACAATACAAACGTTTGAATGCGGCTGGTATTTATCCTTTCTTTAAAGATATTTTCGTTTCTGAGGATACTGGTTATCAAAAACCGATGAAAGAATACTTTCAATATGTATTTGATCGAATTCCAAATTTTGAATTAGATAAGACATTGATTATTGGAGATTCATTTACCGCGGATATAATTGGTGGGGCAGGGGCAAGAATTGATACTTGCTGGGTCAATCCAAAAATGCTTTCAAATGACTCAGATGTAGTTCCAACCTATGAAATACAAAAACTAGATGAACTTTATAAGATTTTAAATATTGAACAGAAGGTTTTAGTTACTTCATCTAACTAAGACCTCTTAAAAAGCAAAGTTTTTCCTCAATCTGATCGTTGATTTTTGAACTTTGTTTACACACTTAAAGCAAAAAGTTAGATACTTTTTGCTTTTTTATTTTACATAAATTAGAAAATATTGGAATAAAAATCATTGACACTGATAATCATTATCACTTAATATGATAATGTGTTTAAAGTTGATAATAATTATCATTATCATCTGTTTGGAATTAAATGAAAATCGTTAGAGGATGTGTAGAAATGATTAATATTCAGAACAAAGATGAACTAACATATTATGAGCATTTAGATCAGGAAGAGTTAAAAACTTTGGATTATCTTAAAAGTGAAAAACCTGAATTATTGGTAGGCTATCTTTCTAATGTGAAAGCAGGAAGAAGAGGAATTTTTCAACGTCTTTTCCAAGCGTTTATAAGAGAAAAGTTAATACCAGATGAAAGAATTACCTGGATAAATGGCGAAGTGTCAAAAATCAACGTAAATCTACCTAGTGGAAGACTTCTGCAAGTTTCTGTTTGCAAATTCCACTCACTTGGAAGATTCGATCTAACTAATGATGTAAATTTAATTGACAAAACATTATCTAACGAACTAATGCATCCTGTTGAACTGATTGAGTTATTAAAGAACGAAGGTATGTTGGAGGAAGCAACTACAAAGCAGTATGAACGATTTAAGCACGAAATTCAAAATGGTGTTGCCAATCTAACGTTGGCCCTAACGGGTGCTACAATCAATCATCAAGAATTAGCGGAAAAGGCTAAACAATTTTCGGTTCATTCTTCAATAGAATGGGCTCTACATCAAAAGAAACAGGATAAAGAATTTAGTCCACTTGCATTTTTTGAACAATGTGTAGTTGAAGGGCATCCTTTACATCCTGGAGCCAAAACAAAGTTTGGCCTTAGTGTCGAAGAGGTAATTCAGTACTCACCGGAATGGGGTGGCAAACCAGGAGTAGTCATTATTGCAGTATCAAAAGACCTTTGTCGAACGACATCCATTGATCATACTACTATTACAAATTGGTTATATAAAGAGTATGAAAGTCTACAGCCTGCTGTTGAAGCGGTTTTACATAATAAAGGCTTACAACTTAGTGATTTTGAATTGATACCAGTTCATCCATGGCAATTTGAAAATACACTAAATGCATTTTATCAAAAAGAGATTGCGCAAGGAAAAATAATTCCAATCAGTGATTTTGTTATTCCAACTCAATCATTAGTGTCATTTCGATCTTTAGCTCCGATTCAAAATTTAGGAGAGAAAAAACATCATATAAAAACGGCAGTTAACGTGCAAACAACAAGTGCTATTCGTACGGTATCACCTAATTCTGTTGTAAATGGTCCGATACTTTCAAAAATTTTTAAAGCAATTCAAGAAAAGGAATATGGATTTGATGGGAGATTTATTGTGCTAGAAGAACGAGCAGGAATTCATTTTAAGCCCGAATGTTTAAATATTACTGAGGAAGAGCAATGGAAATTTCAAGCAAATTTAGCTTCTATTTTAAGAGAAAATCCCGAAAACTATGTTCTACACGAGGATGAAATTCCAATGGCTGCAGCGTCATTAATTTCGAAATCCCCAATAAGTAAAAAGCCAATTGTAATCGAGTTAATTGAAAAATTAGCTAGTGTAAATCATTTAGATGATATGAACGAGGCTGCTAAACTATTTATTCGTAAATATGCAAGAACGTCGTTACCTGGCTTTTTAACAATGATGGTACGTTATGGAATTAGTCTGGAAGGTCATATGCAAAATAGTGTCACGGTCTTTAGAGAAGGTGAACTAGTACGCATTTTAGTGAGAGATTTTGGTGGAATTCGAATACTTCCGTCAAGAATGTGGAAACAAGGTTTTGAAGCAGAATTTTATCCTGGTTCATCAATTGTTACAGATGAGGAAAGCCAGTTACATAATATAATTTCGTATTCAGTTATGCAGAATCATTTTGCTGAGCTAATAACTTGTATAGTACGTACATTAGAGTTCGATGAAGAAGAGCTATGGGAAGAAATTGTTAACATTAGTAGAGAAATCTTCAAGGAATTAAAAAAGGATCCCTTGATTAAAGTGCAAGCATCATTGGATGAAAATGCATTTTTCCAACCAATGATTAACTTAAAAGCTTTAGCAACGATGCGATTACAAGGAGATAGTACTGCTTATTCATTTATGAAAGTTCCAAATCCAATGACGTACTGGAAAGGAGAAATCAGAGAATGAGCACAAGTTTAAGCCAAGTATTATTAGAAAAAGATTTTTTATATGAATCATTTGAAAAACTACGTAACGGAGAACTATTGGCAGATGAAGCTGCAAATCTTACTTTTTTAGTAGGCAATATGCCAAATCTAATTCCAAATTATATGGTAAACCTGGAAAAAGGAAGACGTGGTATTTTAAACCGTCTCGTCGGTTCAATGTTAAGAGAAAACATACTTAATTTTTCTACAAATTCACATGATTTATACGTTATTGACTCGATCTATGCACTAAATGTACCAGCTATTACAAGTTATTGGAGAATGGTTATTCAACAGGTTCAATCTTATAACCTACAATCAGGCAAAACTTATAAATTATATTCTCTTAATGAGGATGAATGTTTGGTTATTTCGGTAAGTCGTACTTATGCGTTTAATCGAATTGAGGTCGACGGTGAAATATTATTTGTTACTGAGAAAGAAGTAACACCAATAAATCACTCGGTTGAACTGTTGGAAATTGTTCGTCACAAAAAAGAGTTCCAATACGAAAGTGAAAAATTTGCTTGGGAGCAGCTTGCAAAGGAACTAATTAATGGAAGTGCGAATCTTGCATTATCCTACGCGTATTGGGACCAAAAGAAAAAAGAGCTTCAAAAGAGAGCTTCAGAATTTAAGATTACGAATGTTTTAGACTGGGTTCTGTTTGAGAAAAAATTAAATTCAGCATTCGACAGTAGCTTATTTTTTGAACAACTTTCGGTTGAAGGGCATAATCTTCATCCAGGAACAAAGACGAAAATCGATATGAAAGCTGAAGATGTTTTTCAATATGCACCTGAGTTTGATGGAGTAGCTACAATTCAATTTGTCGGCATTTTAAAAGAACGTGCCCAGTGGTGTGTGAAAGATGAATTAGAAGAGGATGCAAATAAATTACTATTTAAGGTTTTCCCTGAATTAAGAAATGTAGTTGAGCAACAATTTCAGCTACAAGGCCATCGTTTAGAAGAATATGTAATCGTTCCAGTGCATCCATGGCAACTAGAAAACGCTATTCCTGTAGTTTATAAGCAAGAATTGCATGATCAGACTATTGTTCCAATCCGATCATTTCACGTTCCTTGTGGATCAACATCTTCTTTCCGAACTGTTGTACCACTCGGGAACCAAGAGCGCATGAACTATGCAATTAAAGTTGCAGTTAACAGTCAAATGACCTCAACTGTTCGTACAATTTCTGCAAATACAACGAATAATTCTACGATTGTTACTAGATTAATAAAGTCCATTATGGAAAAAGAGCAAGTATTAAGTAAACAGTTTGTACCAGTTTATGAGGTTGCTGGTTACAATTTCAAAAAAGAAAATGACAAGCAAAAAAATAGGAATTTATCTGCAGTATTACGCGAAAATATTGAGTTATTTACTTTCAATGATGAAGTTGCAATTGTCGGAAGTTCTCTATTTTCAGAATCACCAATTTCAGAAAAGACCATCGTCTCGGAATTAATTGACCAGTATGGTAAAACGACAAATAAATCAATTAGACAGGCTGCTTATCAATTTGTTTCAGAATATGCGAATATTGCGTTACCTGGATTTTTGACACTATTAGTTAAATATGGCATCGGTTTAGAGGGACATTTGCAAAATAGTGTGATGGTATTTAAGAACGGTCAACCTGTCCGGATGCTTTTCCGTGATTGGGGTGGTCTACGAATTTATAAAGAAAGGCTTAGGAACAACAATTTACATGTAGAGCTTTACGCCGGTTCGATAACGGAGACAGATGATTTGAAAGAAGTGCACAATAAATTGTTTTATACGGTATTTCAAAACCATTTAGGAGAGTTAATTTTACAAGTTTGTAAGGAGTTCGGTCTTAATGAGAGAGAACTATGGCAAGAAATCCATCAAATATGTGATCAAGTTTTTGACAAATTAAAGGCAGACCCGAAGTTGACAAAAAATGTGGCATGCGACCGCGAATCTCTTTATCAAATGAAGGTTGAGCACAAGGCACTTACAAAAATGCGATTAGATCCTACAAAGAAAGGATATTCTTACGCAATAGTACCAAATCCTCTTCATGAATTTAAGTAAAAGGGAACGAATTTAAAATGGCACAAATCGATGTAAAGAATAAAAGTAATTCACGTTTTGCTTTTCAATCAAAATCCTTTAATACTTTTATGGCGGGAAGCTTAATTTCTAGAGTTGGAGATTGGATGGATTTAGTTGCATTAAATTGGGCTGTCTTGCAATTTACAAATTCTCCAATTCATTTAGGCATTATGAACGCTTGTAGATTAGTTCCAACATTTCTATTAAGTGTTCCAGCGGGAATAATGGCTGACAGGTTTGATCGTCGAAAATTGTTAATATGGCTTCAAGTAGGAATAATGCTGTTAACATTTGTGATCGGATTTCTTGTCGCAAAAGGTCCGTCATTTTGGCTGTTTGCACTAATTGTGACGATACGCTCGATGCTTGCAGCTATGGATCCACCAATTCGAAATGCGCTAATACCAAACCTTGTACCGGAAAGTTCAATGGTGAGCGCACTTGCGGTTAATACAATGATTATTAATCTATCGCGAATTATTGGACCTGCAATCGCTGGTATCTTGTTAGGTATTACAAATATAGCAAATTTATTTTATATCAATGCTTGGGGTACATTTGCTGTCTTAATCTCTTTAGCAATTATTCGGGCAGACTACCAATTGATTAAATATAAAGATAAAGATGAAAAAATAACGATAAAAGAAGCTGTCGATTTCGTAAGGAAGAAGCCATCAGTCCAATCATTGCTTATATTAGCAATTGTTCCAATGGTATTTGGTTTTCCATATACGACAATGACGCCACTGTTTGCTAAAGAGTTATTGCATCTCGGTCCTGAAGGATTTGGTGTTTTATTATCGATTTCTTCCATTGGTGCAATCATTGGGACAAGCTGGTTATCTATTGGGAAAGAGAGTATTGAAACGGGTAAATGGCTAATTTACTCAATTATTGGATTTGGTCTATCATTGCTATTATTTATTGGAACAAATAATTATCTAGTTGCAGGTTTGGCAATGTTCCTTGTTGGTTTAACGAGTCAAACATATAGAACGTTGAGTCGAATTACACTGCAAAAGCAGGTTCCAGATCATCTCAGGGGAAGAATTATGAGTATTGCTTTAATGGATAGGGGATTTATTCCATTAGGTGCATTATTAATTGGAGCAATAGCATCAAGTTTGGGAATTCTCTGGGCGGGAAGTGTAATGGGGCTTGGCTGCATCTTAACTACTTTAATGATTGTGTTGAAAAGAAGAGAAATCTTAAAAGTATAACTTTATTATTCTTAGGAGTGTAAGAAAATGATCGCAAATATTGTGCAAACACAAAGTCGAGAGCAAGATCGTCCATTTTGTGCATATCTTTATGACCTAACAAAATTACGAAATCATGTAAATTCATTAATGACAACTCTTCCTTCAAGCTGTCGATTATTTTATGCAATAAAAGCAAATTCAGATGAAATGATTCTTAAAGCATTGGCACCAATTGTGAATGGTTTTGAAGTAGCCTCGTTAGGAGAAATTGGAAAGGTAAGGAATATTGATCGGAATATACCAATCCTATTCGGTGGCCCTGGAAAAACACGTCATGAAATCGAAATGGCAATAGAGTATGGAGTAACCTTACTTCATGTTGAAAGCTTACATGAAATAAAACTTGTTAATTATATAGCAATGCAAAAACATGTCTCTGTTTCAATATTATTACGAGTTAATTTACGTCATTCTGTGCCGTCAGCTAAACTAAAAATGGCTGGAGTGCCAACACAATTTGGTATTGATGAGACAGAAATAGATAAGGCGATTACCTTTATAGAAGGATTACCTAACTTGAAATTACAAGGTTTTCATTTTCATGCCATGTCGAATAATACGGATTCAAAATCCCATGCTTCTTTTGTAGATCATTGCTATGGATTGACAAAAGAGTGGAGTAACAAGTGGAACTTAGACATTACATACGTAAATGTCGGTGGGGGAATTGGAATAAATTACTTACAGGTAGATAAACAATTTGATTGGGAAGATTTTACGGAACAATTGGAAAAAGTACTCGAAAAGCATAATGACAAAAGTTGGAATACTTTATTTGAGTGCGGTCGATATCTTACTTCTTCGTGTGGCTATTATGCAGCGGAAGTCCTAGATATTAAACAAAATCACGGTGAGTATTTTTGTATTCTAAGAGGTGGAAGTCATCATTTAAGACTTCCTGCAGCTTGGAAGCAAAGCCATCCATTTACTGTCATCCCAGTAGAAAAGTGGCCATATTCTTTTGAAAGACCTGAAGTAATCGATGAAAAGATTACAGTAGCTGGTGAACTATGTACACCAAATGATGTATTGGCTAGAGAAGTCATCGTTTCAAAATTACGGGTAGGCGACATTTTGCTATTTAGCTATGCAGGAGCGTATGGCTGGGCAATCTCACATCATAATTTTCTAAGCCATCCACATCCAGAACGAATTTATGTAGACCGTGATTCTTTAATTAGGCAGTATGATTTTGTAAATGAAGGAATGTTTTTTGAAGTACAAAGTTAACCTAGGTATGAAAAAACTGAGGAACTCTTGGTCAAGACCCCAAAAAGT
>NZ_NTZO01000014.1 GCF_002559405.1 Bacillus sp. AFS001701
TTTTTATTCAATGTAAGGAGTTTTCAAAATATGAGTATGCCTTTTGAATTTAATTGGTTAATTGTAACGAACGATCACGCCGTTAGACACGAAAACAATCTATTCTCTTTAGAACTTAACGGGTACCATTTGTTTCCTATTGATACACCAATCAATGTTTCACGAAAATATGATGAAAAGCCGTTTGGAATAGCTGTTATTCAGAAAATCGAATGGAGAAATGAGAATACATATTTGGATTATGAACTTAAAGCAATTGACACAGTTAATTAAGTGGATACAAGGTCTTTTATTAGAACCCCAATCCTAAGGTTTTCTTTCCCCAAAATTAAAAACGGATAGCTTAACTTTGCTATCCGTTCATTTGGACCTTATTAACTAATCATAACTCGATAATCGTTTGATATGCCTGGTTTGCTAAAGCACCATGACCAAGTTCATTTGGATGTACACCATCAGTGCCTTCAAAAAATTCCGATTTTAGATGCTGATGTTGTTGGAATGGAATTCGAAAATCAATCAGTTTAAATTGATTCACTTTTACCATCTGCTCGATTCGATTAGCAAACTCTTTTGCCTTCAACACAAATGTTTCATAACCAGAAATCGGTTCCCACACTTCTTCATGATTGATCTGATCTATGTGGATTGGTGGATGAATTGCTACAATAGGTTGAACACCATTATGAATCGCTTGTTTTACCATCGAATAAATATTTGAAAGTATATAGTTTATTTCAACATCCCACCATAAATCATTTCCGCCTGCACAAATAATAACATGTGATGGATTATTTAATACGACATCATGGTAGAATCGTGACAGCATTCCAGTACTTGTATCACCTGAAATCCCTTTATTAATAATCTCAACTGATAATTCATTTTGAAGAATTGTTGGCCAAGCATCAACTTTTGATACTCCTAAACCTTCTGTAAGACTATCACCAATACATACAATTTTCATCTTTCTCACCATTGTTCCTTTATAGTTTCTTGCCTTACCCTTGGTCTTATTTTTACTAAATAAGTAATTCCACTAACTCCAAACATAAAGACAATATTAATAGTGAATGCAATAAATCCTGAATCAAAATCTTTCAAAAATTGAGGAGCATGAGGGAATATTGTTCCAAATGTTGTATTTTTTATTGTTACGTATGCTACTGTAACTAGTCCAGATAGTATTCCTGCTACTGCTCCAATTTTAGTAACTGGATTACGTTTTAAGAACGTAACAATTAATGCAGGGAACAATTGTAAGACAAAGCTATATGCCATTAATAAAAGAGAAAGCATTGTCTTTCCACCATAAAATGTAAAAAATAATGCTATTAAAGCTATGATAGGAACTAAGATTCTTGTAAGTCCTGCTAACTTCGCATCGCTTGTTTCCGGTTTTATTGCTTTATAAATATTTTTTGAAAGTAAGGTTGAGGCCGTTAATAATAACAACGAGCTAGGTACTAAAGCTGCTAATAGACCAGCTGAACCAATTACACCGATAAACCAAGGCGGAAGTGTCGCTTTAGCAATTTCGAATAAAACTAAATCAGTACGTTCACCTGGGATATGTGGCATTTGTAAAAGTGCAGTAAAGCCAATAAAAAGAATAAAAACCATCAGAATTTGATAAAGCGGTATAAGTGCCGCATTTTTACGTAATGTTTGTGAGTCTTTTGATGATAAACTTGCACCGAAAACATGTGGCCACATATACTGACCGAGCGCAATAATTAAACAAACTGATACATACCAAGAAATACTGTAGCCAGACTTAGGTAATAATAGGAAACCGGGCTTAGCGGCATCTAAAGTTCTAAACATCGGTTCTACACCACCGTAATAATGGAAAGGTAAATAAATCCCTAAAAACAAAATCGTTATGAGCATCAAAATATCTTTTAAAATAGCTGTGAATGCTGAACCATGAATTCCTGAAATATAAACAAAGATTGTCACTACAATTACTCCAATCCAAACTGCTAAATTTGGAGAAATAGCGCCGTATGAAGCTTCAGATACTATAATTTTTATACCATTTAGTTGAAGGACCATATATGGAACAATTGAAACAACTCCAACCAGTGCAACAAGTAGTCCTAAAGATTTACTATTATATTTTTTAACAAAGAAATCTGGCTGAGTTAATAAATTATGCTTTTTCGCATAACGCCAAATATGAGGCAAGATCCAAAATGGAATAATATAAGTAACAGCACAGAAAATATAGATTACTGGCCCTCCCATTGAATAAGATGCACTACTAGCTCCTAGGAAAATAAACGTTGTAAACATTTCACCTGCCATAAGGACGAACATGACAATACTACCAAAATTCCGATCTCCCACTACCCATGATTCCAATTTCATTTCTCTTCCTCTTCGGGCACGTATACCTAAATAGAGAGCTACTAGAAACGTAATTCCTATTAATAGAATGCTCATTGATTTTCCTCCTGTTTCTCTAAAATAGCATTACTAATAAAAAGGCAAACAGATGTGATTACTAACCAACTAGCCGACCAAAATACAATAAATGGTAATCCTAATATGTAAGGCTCAACTCGATTCACAATACTTAATGATCCTATGAAAGCAAAAATAGTTAAAAAAATTGCAAAATATTTCATTCCATTTCCTCCTTACCTTTAAGTTGATTATTTAAAAAATTCTGTTAATATTTTGTAGACTTATGTTAAACTCGTTTTATAAAATAGTAAAATATTAGTCTCTTATTGTAAGCGCTTAAAAAAGGAGTATAAATGATGAAAAGTTATTCCAATCTCTCAGATATACTAGAATTTGATAAAGAAGTGTTGTTAAATATTTTAAACTATTCTTCTGATGAAATTTATATTTTAAACCGAAATCTTGAAATCATTTATGTTAATAAAATGTGTGAGCAACATTACGGTTTACAACAGAACGAAATTATAGGAAAACAGAATGATATTTTTTTGGAAAAAGGGTATTGGACGCCTTCAATAATTCCAATTGTTTTAGAGAAAAATAATACCGTCACAATCAATCAGACTACACATACTGGTAAAGAATTAGTTACAACTGCCATTCCAATTTTCAATCCTATTAATAAAAAATTAGATTTCATTTTTATTACGTCTCGCGAAAAAAATTATATTTCTATAATTCATAATAACATTCATGAAACGCTTGATTCGAGCAAACATTTTAATTCAAATGGATTTTTAACACTTGACGAAGAAATGACAAATATCATTGAATTTTGTAAAAAGATTGCCCCTGTTGATACAAATATTTTAATTCAAGGTGAATCAGGAACAGGAAAAGGTGTACTCGCAAAATATATTCATGACTTAAGTAACCGGAATACTGGTCCTTTTCTTGCCATTAATTGTGCTGCTATTCCAGAAGATTTATTGGAATCTGAGCTATTTGGCTATGCTACTGGTGCCTTCACAGGAGCCTTAAAGAATGGAAAAATCGGCTTACTCGAAACTGCAAATAAAGGAACAATTTTTTTAGACGAAATCGGAGAAATTTCCTTAAAATTCCAAGCAAAACTACTCCAAGTATTACAAGATCGTAGCTTTTTTTCTGTAGGAGGCAGAGAATTAAAAAAGGTCGACGTTCGTATTATTACTGCGACGAACCGTAATCTATTGGAAATGGTAAAATTAAAACAGTTTAGAGAAGATCTATTTTACCGATTAAATGTAATTGATATTCAAATTCCTCCGCTTAGAAATAGAAAAAAAGATATTCCTTTATTAGCAAATCATTTCTTAACTAAGTTCAATCATAAATACAACGTTAACCGGTCATTCTCAATGAATGTAAAAAATACTTTTGAAGCTTTTCAATGGCCTGGTAATATCAGACAACTTGAAAATATTATTGAAAGACTTGTTATTACTAGCGAATCAGTCATCCGAATGTCTGACTTGCCGTCACAATTAATTCCTGAAGACCATACAATCACAATCCAAGAAGAAAATTCTTTAGAAAATATTTTAGAAGAAACTGAGAAAAAAATGATTATCGAATCTTACAAGATTCATAAGAGCTCTCGAAAGGTTGCAAAGGATCTTGGTTTAAGTCAAACAAAGGCAAACAAATTAATCCAAAAGTATTGTAAAAACGAATAAATTTTGACTGATTAAACTAAAAGGGAGATACTTCTATAGTATTTCCCTTTTTGTGTGTAGACAAAGTACTAAAAACTTGATTTTCAGACTGATTGCGAGCGCTTGTCTTTCGAGGAGCGGAGTTACCTTTGACGGTAATGAGCACCGCGCAGGCAGGCGAAGCAACGAAGAAAGCAAGCGTTTGTCAACAGCTGAAATAATTAATTTTTTTGAGTCTGTAAAACATCATTTTTAGAAGCTATCAATTCCACGATACAATCCCCTACTTCAGAAGTGGTAGATGATCCACCTAGATCTGGTGTTAAAACATTTTTTTCAATTAATAGTTGTTCAATTGCAGTAAGAATTACCTTACCATATTGTTCATATCCTAAATAATCGAGTAATTGGCTAGCAGACCAAATTGCTGCGAGTGGATTCGATATCTGTTTTCCAGATATATCTGGTGCTGAACCATGAATTGGTTCGAACATTGATGGATATGCTCTCTCAGGATTTATGTTTGCTCCAGCTGCAAGTCCCAAACCTCCTGCGATAGCAGCGCCTAAATCGGTTAAAATATCACCAAATAAATTAGAAGTCACTACTACCTCAAATCGTTTCGGATCTTTAATCATGAGCATAGCAGCTGCATCAACAAGATAAGAATATGTTTTTACTGAAGGATAATCTTTACTCACTTCTTCAAATATTTGATCCCAAAAGACCATTGAATAATTTAAAGCATTACCTTTACTAATACTTGTTAATGTTTTTCCTTGTTTTAGGGCTATATCGAACGCATAGCGTATGATTCGTTCAGTACCTTTACGTGAAAAAACGCTATTTTGTAAAACTACTTCATTTTCTTTTCCTTTATATAGCCAATCACCAGCTCCGGCATATTCACCTTCTGTATTCTCTCGGATAAATAACATATTTATTTCTTCGGTTTTGATATTTACGAGGGGGCACGGTGCTCCTTTTAATAGAGTTACAGGACGTATATTTACGTATTGATCGAAGCTCTTACGAATTTTTAATAGCAAGTCCCACAATGAGATATGATCAGGTACACCAGGAAATCCAACAGCTCCTAAATAAATTGCCTCAAATTCTTTTAATCTTTCAATTCCATCATCATCCATCATTTTTCCGTATCGTGCATAGTACTCACAGCCCCAAGGGAAAGACGTAAATTCGAATTGAAAAGAATCATCGAGACTAGCTATTTTATTTAAAACTTTCACGCCTTCATTAATCACTTCCGGCCCTATTCCATCCCCTGGAATAACTGCTATTTTATGTGTTTTCATACCATATCTCCTACCTTACTTAATTCAGTTTTGATTCCAGACAATAAGCTTCAACTCTGTCATTTCCTCAACTGCAAATTTTATCCCTTCTCTTCCTGTTCCACTTTCTTTCACACCACCATATGGCATATTATCCACTCGGAACGTTGGAACATCATTAATGATTACCGCACCTACGTGGAGCTCTTTTGAAGCAAGTAATGCATTCGATACGCTATCCGTATAGATTCCAGCCTGTAGCCCATAGTGTGAATTGTTTACGTGGGAGATGGCTTCACTGATTGAATTCACCTTAGTAACAGTCACAATTGGAGCGAATACTTCCTGACAAGAAACCTTTAAACTAGGTGTACAATTAGCAATAATTGTAGGTTCTAATATATTCCCTTGTACTTTGCCACCCACAAGAATGGTTGCATTGCTTTTTTTGGCTTCTTCAATCCAGCTTAACGTTCGATCTAATTCATCAGGTGAAATTAATGAAGAAAGATATGTTTCATGGTCAAATGGATTACCAAGTTTTAATTGTTTAGTTGCCTCTACAAATTTAGTAGTAAATTCCTCGTAAATCTCTTCATGAACAAAAATTCTCTGTAATGAAATACATACCTGACCTTGATTTGAAAAGGCACCCATTATACATCGATCAATAATATTATCAATATTAATTTTTTTATCAATAATGACGGCAGCGTTTGATCCAAGTTCAAGCGTTGTTTTCTTTAACTTTGCTTTATTTCTTATGTTAATCCCAACACTAGTACTACCAGTAAAAGTAATCATGTTTACTCGATCATCTTCAACAATCGTGTCTCCAACCGTGCGGCCAGGACCCGTTACAACGTTTAGTACACCATCCGGTAAGCCAGCTTGCTTGAATAGCTTAGCAATAAATAGTGCCGAAAGCGGCGTTTGAGATGCCGGTTTTAAAACAACCGTATTACCAGACGCAATAGCTGGACCAACTTTGTGAGCAACTAGATTCATAGGAAAGTTAAAGGGAGTAATCGCTCCAATAACACCAATCGGATTTCTTACTGTATATCCTACTCTTCCTATACCACCAGAAGCAGCATCAAACGGAATTGTTTCTCCATGTATTCGCTTTGCTTCCTCTGCTGCAAATTTATATGTTTCAATTGTTCGTGTTACCTCTCCCATTGAAAATGTAATTGGTTTAGCAGTTTCCCTAGTAATAATTTCTGCTGCTTCATTAAAGTTTTCTTTTAATAGCTGTACGACATTTTCAAGAATTTGTGCCCTCAAATATGCTGGCATTCTAGCAAACTCATCTTTTGACTGATATGCTACTTCAATTGCCTGTTCCGTTTGTTCTTTAGTTGCAACAGCAATCTCTGAAATTACTTCTCTACTGTATGGAGAATACAGGTTTGAATACTCATTTGTTTGTACCTCTTCTCCATTAATAAATAAATATTTTTTTATTGGACTTACTTTGTTTATCATCATTCTTCCTCCAAAGCACTTAGGACAGTTTCATGGAACTGAACAATCGCTTTCTCTGAAGATGAATAAAAGCCTTTATTAAATGCTCGTGAACGGAATCCAACTTGCTCTAATTCAACTAGTTCAACATCTTCATTTCGTACCACTTCTGCAAATTCGACTAAGTCTTTTTCTTCTTGTGTTAAATTTTCATCTCTAAAATAGTAAGTATAGATTCCAAGTGTTGTCTCATGATCGATAGGAACCATTTGGATCGTAGCAATATTTCCTGGGCCAGGATAAATGGTCATCATTAAATTTGGCCATAACCAATAGAAGGTACCTCCTTGCATTTCTACTTCATTAAAATCTAATGATCCCATCTTCTTATTCGCTTTCACTACTGATCCTTGAACAGAATAATTTTGACATGTAATAATTTGATAGTCTTTCATATCTAGCGTAGCGACAAAGCTCGGATGCGCTACATGACAATGATCACATTCTAAATAATTATCAATAAATGCTTTCCAGTTTGCTTTAATAATTCTCGATCTACTGCTCGTTCTTTTTAGTTCACTTAAAAAAGGAAATTTACTTAGCTTTTCAAAAAAATCTCCATATGTCTCAATTAATGACGTAGCTTGATCATCTAAATTAACAAAAATAAATGACTCAGCAATTTCCATCCTTACAGATCGTAAACAAGCATTTGAAACACAAGCTAAATCTTCCCCTCTAAAATTAGGAGCTTTATTTAATTTACCATCTAAATGAAAAGTCCATCCATGGTAAGCACATTGTAGAATTTTTTTATTTCCACTTTCATTTTTCTCTAGCTTAGTTGCTCGGTGTGGACAAACATTATAAAAAGCTTGAATAACCTCATTCTTGTCGCGTGTTACTATAATCGGTTCACCCGCTACTTCGGCTGTGAAGAAATCTCCAATATTTTCTAACTGGCTAATATGCCCAACTAACTGCCAAGACTTCGAAAAGATTTTTTCTTGTTCTTGTTCTAAAACCTTTGGATCAGTGTATAAATCATAAGTTAAAGTTCTTTCAAAGATTTCAGTCGTTGCATTTTGTACTTTATTAAAAGTCATTTACATAAACCCCTCTCATTTCCCTATTTTTTCCCCTATATCTTTTACTTTTTGCAATAACCATGCCAGAATTAAAGAACCCCAATAAATCAACATTTATTGAGTCTAAACGACTCAAATTAATAAAACAAGTGAACTGAATACAACTCGATTGAGTTATTTTCAGTTCGCTCTTTGAATTAGAGATTTATTTCATTTCGGTAGGATGAGAGGAATGAATAACTTCAATTACTTTTTCAATGAGCATTATCTTGATCTAACGCTTGAATATTATCAACAAGTTTTCTTAAAAATAAAAAACTCGCAATGATTTACGAGTTTTTTAACTTAGTTTATGGGATTTAAATCCTTTGAACATATTATAGGTGCATCGTTTTTATTAACCATTTCGATAATAGCAATCTTTTGTAACTTCCCAACCAATGTGTCATTTCGATATAAACAATAAATATACGCTTCTACTAGTTTGTTCGGTGACAATCGATTAGCTAAAGTACAATGTGGTACCCACTTTTCAGGTAGATAGATAGAATTTGGATTATCATCAAATTGTTTAAAATAAATATGATAATCTTCATGAAAATCAATCAACTCTTTTGAAACAATTGGTGAAAAATACAATATACCAGTATTTAGAAACGAACCAATTGAATTAAGCGTAATATTTATCTCCGACTTATTCTCATAAAATTTATCAAATTGTTCAAAGAAGCATTTTTTGTCTAAATTATGATAACTCGCTAAAGTAATGTGCGGTTTACGATCTACTACTTCATCAGCATAGAAAGAAATCGATTTTTCTCTTAACTCTGTCCAAATATCTTTAATGATTTGCTCGGTTTTTGCATCAAATAACGCTACAACTCCGTACATCAATCTTCCTTCTTTCTAAACTTATATTAGATCCATATGCATAATAAAGAGCTCACCTTTTCTCCCCATTACTCTCTTTCCACTATCAATAAATCCGCTTTTTAAATAAACATGCTGTGCAGCAGTATTTTTATAATTCACACCCAAAATAATTTCATCTCGTTCAGGGAAATTCGCTTTTACAAAAGAAGGCAATAAATTTAAAGATTGTTTCGCAATCCCTTTACCTTGAAAATTTGTATCAACAGAATAAGCCCTTAATAGTATTGCATTTTTATTATCACTATATTGTCTAACTCCATCCCAACCATGCAAAACAAAAAACCCTGCAACATCATTGTTACTCAAAATTAAAATCGCATGACGATCAGCCTCCAATACACATTTTTCTATATTATCAATAGGTAGACCAGTATATTTTAGATGCTCATCAGCCAGAAAATAGTTTTTTAATTGGTCATCATATTTATCATTATAAAATTGTAA
>NZ_NTZO01000193.1 GCF_002559405.1 Bacillus sp. AFS001701
AATATATTTTGATATTTTGTTAAACCCTTAAAAATTAAGTATTTTTTATAAGGTCTAAATTACAATATTAGCTTTTTTTGTTCTATGTTATTTTACAGTTGAAGTTGCTGCTTCGTTTTTGCAGTTTTCGCAAGTTGAATAGATTTTAACAACTTTTTTATACTCCGCGTACTCAATAGTTTCTTCGCATTCTTTACAGATTAAAATTTGCATTAGAAACACCTCCTAAACCCACTATAACACGTTCGAATCACGATTTCTCCAGGGACTTTACCCACCCTGTGGACGTGAATTGTCCCAGTTAAAAAAACGTTGAAATAGCAAGGTTTTCAAGCGGAAATGGACTTGAAAAAATTTTTTCTCGGTATAAAAAAAACGCTAATTAGTACCTTGTGATTATGTTTCTGGTATCAATTTCGTCCAAGAGAAACTAATAACAATTTTTATTTTATTGATTATCTAAAAAAAGACATTTTAATTGAAAATGACCTCCCGACAAGCGTCAAGAGGTCATCTTCATTCAAGCGATTTTAGTGAATAGGCAAACCCCAGGATTCTTGCAATTTTTCAAGACCAGATTGATTTGTTACCTTAAGATTGATTTGTTTATTTGTGACTTTTTTCTCCATCAAACTATAAGAATCCCCATCTCTCAAGCCTGGCCAATAAATACTTCCTGCACCAATCGTATTAATTTTTTTGCTCATTGCACGAACATAGTTAATATCATTTTTACTCTGTTTTACCGAATAATCTAAGCCACTTTTCATTGGTGCCCCCCATTCGGTAATAATGGCACGATCGGAATATTTTCCAATTTCGATTGTTAAAATATTTGACCATCCAGTTTCTGTGAGAGAATTAATATGTACATATCCTGCATAAAACGCATAGCAGTGTACGGCAAGCATTGTTCCATCAAGTCGTTTGTCATCACCTAAAGGATTTATATAAAGAGCGGCCAAACCAATTCCATCAAGAATTACATTTTTCTTCGGAACATTGAAACTTGTTAGCCAATCATTATAAAGATTACTTAAATCTTTCGTATTATAGCCATAGGGCTCATTAACAGGTTCAAAATAGCAGTTGGGGTTGTTTCCGTATTTTTTGATAACAGTACTCCACATGCTAAAATACTTTTTGAGATCTTCAGGTTTTCCATTTTTCGGAGGCCAATAGCAAAAAATCACTTTGCCTCTCTCTAATGAAGCATCAATGGCCCCTGTATAAGTACTCCAATAATTTGATACTGTCGCTTCATTAATGGGTAGTCTGACTGTGTTAGCACCTGTTTCATCGAACATCTGCCCGATAATTTGCCGGCCTACTACCTTGGCAGAATCGTATGAATCATTTTTGGTTAGTCCACTTACATAAATGACGCCATCAACAAAATTGTCCCGCTCATCCGCCCAATTCACACCCCTTATTCCAGCTGACAGTGGTGAAGTAGGTTTTTTAACGTTGATTTTAACAAGATTTAAAAATGCAAAAGAAGAGGCAAAAAGTAAAATAATGGATCCTAAAATGGATACTACTATAAAAGTTGCTCTTTTAACTATTTTCATAATTTCCCCCTCAACTAATTAATATTTTGTAAAATTTATGGCAGGAGAGTTGAATAAAGAATGTTATAATTTGAAATGTAAATGTTAAATAGTTCCAATTTAAAATTAGGGGGTAAGAATGAAAAAAATCTTAGTTGTAATAGCGATTATAATAATGGGGTTAGTAGGGATAAAAGGTTATTTTCTTTTTCATAGTGGATTTGATATTAAAATAAAAAATCAAACAAATAGAAATGTAACGGGAATATATTTGACCTATGATGATCTTAAATCTGACATAAAGATACCTAAAATTGCTTCACATAATGACTATAAACTAAACGTAAATCCCACAGATGTTGGAGAGAGTTCAATAGAGCTTCAGTATAAGGATTAGAAAGGTAAATTACATAAAGAAACAGTTATTGGTTATTTTGAAGATGGTTATTCTGGTGATGTTTTAATTGCAATAAAATCTGTTGATGATGATGGAAAACTTAAATTTAAAATTAAGGAAGATATTTCTTTATATTAAAT
>NZ_NTZO01000194.1 GCF_002559405.1 Bacillus sp. AFS001701
ACAAAAGATATTATCAAAAAGCCAATAAATAAACTATTAAATAAAAATATTACGTTTTTTAGTAAATTAATTATATTACTATCACTTCCAGGTAACTGGTTAATACAATTAATTATGAGTTTAAATCCGATAAAAACCCTAATAAGTAGGAGGGTTGGTTTAAAGTAATGAAGAAAAAAGTATTATTTTTATTAGATCGAATGGTAATGGGTGGAGTTGAGATACTTTTAATAGACATTATTAATAGTATGGATAGAAACAAATATAGTATAACTGTCGGAACTCTATTTGACGGTGGAGAGCTAAAGCATGCATTACCAAATTCGGTAAAGCATGTTTTTTTATTTAAAAATCAATATAAAGGCATATACAGAGTTTTGCGTTTCATTAGTCCACGCCTTCTTTACAAAAAACTTCTTAATGAGGACTTTGATATTGAAATATCATTTAAAACAGGAATGCCAGAGAAAATTGTGGCAGCCTCTAGAAACACTCACTCGAAGAAAATAGCATGGATTCATGGTGAAATGGGGTATCAGAACTTTGGACTCGAAAGTCACATAACAAAAGCAAAACAAACGGTGTGTTATAACAAATTTGATCGCATTATCACTGTATCGGAAAAATGCAAAAAATCATTTATAGATGTAACTCAAACAGAAACAGTGGTTGAAAAAATTTACAATGCTGTTGTACCTGATAAGATTATTAGCAAAATGCATGAGGATTATCAGTTAATAATAGATAAGAATATGATTAACCTCATAACTATTGCTAGGTTGCATGAGGATAAAGGAATTGATCGCCTAATACGTGCATTTTACGAAGGCTATAATATAAATAATAAGCTAAGATTGTATATTATTGGTAACGGACCTGAAGAAAATAACTTAAAGAAGTTAACGCAAAAGTTAAATATTAATGAGGTTGTTTTTTTCCTAGGTAAGCAATTAAATCCATATGCTTACTTAAATGATGCAAATATCTATATTCATTCTGCGATTAGTGAACCGTTTGGTATCGTTTTATTAGAAGCATTGTTTTTAGGTCTCCCAATTGTATCGACAAAGTGTGGTGGTCCAGAGGAAATATTGGATAATGGAAAGTATGGGTTACTAGTTGAAAATTCACAAAAAGGTTTAAATGAAGCACTAATTCAGATTGCAGATGATCATAAATCAGTTGTGAAATATAAAAATACGTCAAAATTAAGGGCTAAGGATTTCGTAATGGAGTGTATGATGGATCAGATTTATAAGGTTTTGGAGGAGGTTTAAGTTTTGAGAAAATCACTTTTAGGGGAAATTGATGAGCGTTAGCGGGTTAGTAAGTGTTATTGTACCAATTTTTAATGCCGAGAAATATTTATCAAGATGCATTGAAAGTATCCTTCAACAATCATATAAATCATTTGAAGTCATTCTCATAAATGACGGTTCAACAGATAAGAGTAAGGAAATTTGCTTAGATTATTCACATAAAGATGAAAGAATAAAGTTTATACAAATTGAAAACCATGGACCAGGGTATGCACGTAATATGGGATTGAAAATTGCAAGAGGAGAATATATTCAATTCACAGATAGTGACGATTCATTACCATTAAACTATTTAGAAACAATGGTTTCTCGAATTGAGCAGGACAATTCTGATATTGTAATCTGTGGAATTAAGAATATCAAGAATGCTCAAACCCTTAATAAATTTACAGTGGATGAACTATTGAGTGCTCGTGGTAAGGCATTAATTGACTTGTTTGTAAATTTACTAGACAGAGGATTAGCATATTCTCCTTGTAATAAGTTATATCGTAGTGAAATTATAAAATTTAATAATATTCATTTCGGGGTAGATTTTAATTTGGGTGAGGATGCCTTGTTTAACATTTCGTACTTTAAACGTTCAAAATATTGCTCAATTGAAAATCGTATATTTTATGAATATCATCAAAATATTGGTAGCCTAATTAATAGTTATTCCCATAATAAATATGAAATTCAAACTCTACTTTACAAGAATCTGAGGAAGCTAGTTAACGAAGTGCCTGGTAGCGGTTCTATTAATAAAATGTGTCTTTATTACCAATATGAACTTACATTTGTATTCACTAACTATTACTTGCCAGACTGTTCATTAAGCAGCACCGATCGAAGGAAGATGATAAGTACAGTAATGCATTGTGACATAGTTCAGGAGATATTTAACATTCCAAATCAGCGAAGTAATTTACAAAAAATCATTAGGACACTTGTGCGAATCAAAAATGTAACAGCTATGGACCTGTTTTTAAGAGCATATAGCATGAGGTATTTATAGAATTGACTCTCTTTTGACAATAATAACTTTTATTCGACTCCCATATAATTTCACTCATTCAGTTATTTATTTTGTAAAAGTCAATAAATTTACCATTAAATAAGCTTATGGAAAACCAGAGGGGATAAGTTATGAAGATATTAATTACAGGTGGAGCGGGATATATTGGTAGCCATACTTGTGTTGAGCTTTTGAATAAAGGCTATGAAATTATTGTTTTAGACAATTTTTCAAACAGTAAACCTGATGCTTTAACGCGTGTGTCGGAAATAACAGGTAAATCATTTCATTATTATAATGTGGATTTATTAAATTTAAAAATGCTTGAAGAGGTATTTTTAAAACATAAAATTGACGCTGTAATTCACTTTGCTGGTCTGAAGGCAGTTGGTGAATCAAATATAGTACCACTAAAGTATTACCAAAATAATGTAGTCGGTACAGTTAACCTCTGTGAAACGATGAATAAGTTCCAAGTGAAAAAACTTATTTTTAGCTCATCGGCAACTGTATATGGTTCTACAGAACAAGTACCAATTTCTGAAGAGACATCGTTGGGGGCAGTAAATCCGTACGGTCGTACAAAACAAATGATAGAGGAGATACTGAAGGATTTATATAACTCCGACCATAATTGGAGCATCACTTTGTTAAGATATTTTAATCCTGTGGGAGCGCATAAAAGTGGATTGATTGGTGAAGATCCAAAAGGAATTCCTAATAATTTAGTTCCTTATCTTTCGCAGGTAGCAGTTGGAAAGTTACAGAGATTAAGTATCTTTGGAAACGATTATCCAACAGCGGATGGAACAGGAGTAAGGGATTACATTCATGTCGTTGATTTAGCAAAAGGCCATTTAAAAGCACTTGAAAAGGTAATATATGAAAATGGAATAAATGCATATAATCTTGGAACAGGTAAGGGATTTAGCGTGTTGGAAATGGTTAGAGCATACGAAAAAGCTTCTGGACAAATAATTTCCTATACAATTAAGGAACGTCGGCCAGGAGATGCAGCAATATGTTATGCAAATCCTTTGAAAGCAAAAGTGGGGTTGGATTGGGAAGCCACCTTGGATATTAACGACATGTGCAATGATGCCTGGAATTGGCAAAAAAATAATCCTAATGGTTATGATAAAGTTTCAGAAAACGACCAATCAATTCCTAAATCAAAGAATCTAATTGTTTCAAATTAATAAGGAGGAAACCTTGAAATCAATTAACTTGAATCAGGAGCAGCTAAAAGAGATTCTTGAAAGTTTTTACAAAAAAGGCAATGAACAAGCTGATCTAATAACACGGGATTTTGTAAATGAAATGATTTGTAAAATACAGACCCTACATAAATCAAACTAAACAAATGTAAGTAAGCCTAAATATGGGGGACTTTTATATGAAAAGAATGATTGATTTAATTATTTCTCTAATGATAATAATTGTATTTTCTCCAATTCTCCTAATTGTTGGAGTCATGGTAAGATTCAAAATGGGGTCACCTATTCTATTTAAGCAAGTAAGACCAGGATTGTATGGAAAACCATTCAACTTATATAAATTTCGTACGATGGTTGACTTAAAGGATTCAAACGGGGAGCTATTATCAGATGAATTAAGATTAACTAGTTTTGGAAAATTCCTTCGAAAATTTAGCTTAGATGAATTTCCTCAGCTTATAAATGTTGTTAAAGGTGAGATGAGTCTAGTAGGACCTAGACCGCTTTTAATGGAATATTTATCTCTTTATACGAAAGAACAAATGCTGCGTCATGATGTTAAGCCGGGAATAACTGGTTGGGCTCAAGTGAACGGAAGAAATGCAATTACATGGGAAGAAAAATTTAAACTTGATAATTGGTATATAAAAAATCACAATCTTATTGTAGATTTGAAAATTTTATTTTTAACGTTTATTAAAGTGATAAAGAAAGAGGGTATTAGCCAGCAAGGGCAAGTTACGATGGAAAAATTTAAAGGTTCATATGAAGTGATGTAACATGAGAATAATCATATTAGGAAATGGCGGACATAGCAAAGTCATTCAGGAAATGGCTTATTCTTTAAATCATGAAATCATCGCTATCTTGGATGATAAATTTACAGTTGAAGTACGGGAAAATGATATGGTATTTGGTCCCTTAACTGCTTTAAAAAAATACCTTAAAGATCAAGTTAAAGTGGTCATTGCAATCGGCAATAATGAAATTAGGAATAAAGTAGCAAATTTGTTAAATATAAATATAGACCAATACTTATCGATTATTCATCCTACAGCAGTCGTAAGTCCATCAGCGATTATTGGGAATGGAACTGTTGTAATGCCTAAGGCTGTTATAAATACAGGGGCAAGGATAGGGGTTCATTGCATAATTAATACTAGCTCAGTTGTTGAACATGATAATACGATTGGTGATTACTCCCATATTTCACCGAATGCAACATTAACTGGAAATATTGAAGTAGATGTAGGCGTACATATAGGAGCTTCTGCAACTATTATACCTAACATAAAGATTGGAAAATGGTCAGTCATTGGAGCGGGATCAACAGTTATAGAAAATATTCCACCTTGCAGTTGTGCAGTTGGAAGTCCTGCTAGAATAATTAAAAAGTTATCTGTTGGAATAGAAAATTAAATGAGAAGGTGTTTTTAAATGTCTTTATCAAGAATCTATCTTTCTCCTCCACATATGAGTGGGAATGAGCAAAAATATATTAATCAAGCATTCGAATCGAATTGGATCGCGCCTCTTGGACCAAATGTTGATGCATTTGAAAAAGAGATTGCCTCTTACGTAGGAGCCAGTGAAGCAGTTGCCGTTAGTTCAGGAACGGCAGCAATTCACTTGGCTCTTTCTTTATTAGGCGTAAAGAAAGGTGATAAAGTTTTTTGTTCAAGTCTAACTTTTGTAGCAAGTGCAAATCCGATTCTTTATCAAGGGGCTCAGCCAGTTTTTATTGATTCAGAGCCGGATACATGGAATATGTCTCCGACAGCACTTGAAAAAGCTTTTCAAGATGCACATTTAGAAAATAATTTACCAAAAGCCGTAATAGTGGTAAACATATATGGCCAAAGTGCAAAAATGGATGAAATACTTTCAATTTGTAATCAATATGATGTTCCAATCATTGAAGATGCTGCTGAATCGATGGGATCAACATTCAAAGGTAAAGCAAGTGGAACTTTTGGAAGATTTGGTATTTTTTCTTTTAATGGAAATAAAATTATTACAACTTCAGGTGGAGGAGCGCTTGTTTCAAATGATATCGGGGCCTTACAGAGAGCCCGCTTTTTGGCTACTCAGGCAAAAAATCCAGCTCCTTTCTATCAACATAGTGAAATGGGATATAACTATCGAATGAGTAATATATTAGCCGGAGTCGGTAGAGCTCAACTTCAAGTTTTGGATGAAAGGGTAGAAAAGAGAAGACTTATATTTGAACGATATTTTAAAGAACTTTCTAATATCCCGGGTCTATCTTTCATGCCTGAACTAAAAAACACTAAAAGTAATCGTTGGCTCACTGTTTTAACAATTGATAAAGAGTCAGGAGTATCACCTAAAATGCTAATTGAGGCATTAGATGAAATAAATGTTGAGGCTAGGCCTGTTTGGAAACCGCTTCACATGCAGCCTTTATTTGAAAACGTATCTTATTATTCTCATGGTAAAAATGAGCATATAGCAGAAGAATTGTTTAGAACAGGTATTTGTCTTCCATCTGGATCAAGTTTAACGGAGTATGAACAATTCAGAGTAATAGATTGTCTCAAAAATGTAATTTCACAAGAATTTAGTAAAGTAAAAGAGGGATAGAATATGATAGGAAAAATCATACATGAAACCCGAAAAAAGAGGGGATTATCATTATCGGAGCTAGCAAAAAAAGCCGATATTTCAAAGTCTTACTTGAGTAATATTGAACGAGAAATAAATGATAATCCTTCCATCCAAGTACTAGAAAAGCTCTCGAAAGTATTAGGTGTTGATATGAGTACATTGCTAGGAAAAAATGTAGATACTGAACTACATTTGGAAAAAGAATGGATTAATTTACTTAAAGAGTTAAAGGAATTAGGGATTGAAATAGAAAAGTTTCATGAATATAAAACTGTTTTTGAGTTTTTAAAATGGCAAAATAATATTGGGAATAGTTAATAGGAAATTCCCAGAAAAGGTTGTGGAAGGAAATTGGGCGATACTTTTAAAAAATTATTAATGCTCTTTAATAAAAAGGAAAAGAA
>NZ_NTZO01000195.1 GCF_002559405.1 Bacillus sp. AFS001701
CTTGTTTAACTAAACTGCCATTTAGGACAATAAAAAAACCGACTACTTAGCCGATTTTTTAATTCAACATACGCAGTGCTTTAGTTGAATAAGTAACTTAGGACTGGTAGTGAAATTATTAATAATACCGATACAGATACAAGAAAAGTAGTAACCTTTTTTGAAAGTTTATCTCTAGCTTTTCCAGTGTACCAACCACTAAATTGAAGTTTATTTCTATATAAAACAAATAACAAAGAAAAAATCGCAACCGAACCCATCCAACCAAATTTATCTAAATTTACGCCCATAGACAAGTACAGTTTATGTAATAATATACTTAATGTTAATCCTAAAAAAATAAATACAATTACAATTCTAATTAGTTCAAGTAACACTCTCATATTGCACCTCATTTGATTTTCTCATTAACCTCATAAGGAGTATGTAGATAAAGATACTGTTAATAAACTTATGATAATGACAAAAATCCTCATAAAATTACTCTCCCATATTACGATATTTAAAAAATTTCAATATCTCAATTAAATTATATCAATAGAGTAGGTAATTGTAATTTGGGGGAATTTCTCCTTTTTCTACTAAAATAAATTTTTTTCTTATTCAACTAAACTGCCAATTTGTTGGATAAAAAAGCGATCTTCTATTGAAGAATCGCAATGAGTTAGTTGAATAGCATTTTATTTTCCAAAGAAAAGAAATACAGTGCTAGAACATATATACAAATATATACCCATGAACCTATTATCAATATAAAATTAAAACACCCTTTATCTTTTCTATTTAGAATTACATATAAAATAGCAAATATTACAACCAAAATAAATAATGGTGATACTGCTAATTTCGAGATTAGTTCTGGAAATGGTATTTCCATTAATTTATCATCCACATGATCCCCCTATGTCACTCGTTCAAATTGTACAACTAATACATTTCGTTAGCTTATTAAGAACTTTTCAATTTAAAACCTTGTTTTTTTGCATATTGGTTAGTACTTTTAAGTAAATTTTCTCTGTAAACTGAATGACAACACGAAATTTCTCTATCGTTATCATCTGGGTACATATCTTCTGGAAAAATAAAAAAATTTAATTGATCCATTTTTTTTATGATATATCGATTACCTTCAAATTCGCCATTTCTAATATGAAAAGAAGTTATGAAAGTATAAATTCTTCATACAACTCTTGAGATGAAATTTCATCTTCTAAAAATCGTTCTATTACATTCATCTACTATCTAATCCTCTTTCTGTTCGTTTTTTACATTTATTTTATCATTTCTTATACAACTAAACTCCATTATGTTGAATAAAACTCTTTATAAATACAATTCCATTTCACTATCTTTTTTAGTAAAACCGGTTTTTTTATATAGTGGCCGTCCATCCTCAGAAGCGTGCAACCAAACTCGCTTAACTCCACTTTTTTTACATTCATCAATACATAGTTCAAGCAATCTTCTAGCTAATCCCTTACCACGAAACTCAGTGGCTGTGTACATATTAAGAATATAAGCTTCAATCCCTTGCAAATTCTCAAAATATGGTGGTCTTTTAAATAAGACCATCCCACTAATACTTACTGGTACCCCATTATTTACTACCATAAAGGATATAAATTCATTTTTTGAAAGTGCAGTATTTAAATATTCCCTAGTTAAAGTTTCGAGCATTTTCTCTTCTTCAAGAGACTTCAATTCGCCCAATTCATTTAAAAGCTTCAATCGTAAACTTATTACTTGCTCAATATGATCATGAGTTACTTTAATAAAATTGAACAATTAACCACTTCCTTTTTCTGATTTTCTATATGTATATAACTGTTTATTTCTTAAAATAGAACCTAAAAAAAGAATCAACTAACTTGTCGATCCTTTT
Source organism: Bacillus sp. AFS001701 (assembly GCF_002559405.1). Lineage (GTDB taxonomy): Bacteria > Bacillota > Bacilli > Bacillales > Bacillaceae_G > Gottfriedia. Next base: position 1,883 of record NZ_NTZO01000195.1, read on the forward strand.
AATTTAAATACGACCTAAGCAATAATTTGAATGATATCTAGTACTATAAGTGCAAAAAAAAACTGATTCAAAAGGTCAAATTATTTAAACCTTTCAAATCAGCCTACCGCTAAACTTTCTCAGAAAAATACTTATTCATTTTATACAAAAGACTCTGTCTAGAAATCCCAAGTTTTCTCGCTGCTTTTGCAGGCTGACCAAGCGAATCATCAAGTGCTTTTAATATGTACTTTCTCTCAATTTGATCTAAAATTTCTGGTAAAGGGCGATCGTCATTCACTGATTCAATTAAACTTTCATTCTTCATTTCACGTATTTCTCTTGGAAAGTCCTCAATTACTAGCGTTTCGCCGTTACATAAAACGACTGCCCTTTCAATTGCATTTTCTAGTTCACGTACATTTCCTTGCCAATGATAGTTCATTAAATAATTTAATAATTCTCGGTTAGCTTGATAATTTTTTTGATGTTTGTTTCGATACTTATCTAGAAATTTTTCTACTAAGAGTGGAATGTCTAACTTACGCTCCCGTAATGGTGGAATATATAGGTCAACTATATTTAATCGATAATATAAATCTTCTCGAAACTTGCCTTCTTCTACTAATTTCTTTAGATCCCGATTCGTTGCACAAATAATTCGGACGTCGACAGTTCTAAGCAGATCGCTACCAACTCTCATAAACGTCTTATCCTGTGTGACTTGAAGAAGCTTTGCCTGAAATGCAGGTGAAATCTCTCCGATTTCATCTAAAAAAATGGTCCCTCCATCCGCTGCTTCAAATTTTCCTTTTCTGCTGGCGACAGCTCCTGTGAATGAGCCTTTTTCGTGACCAAATAATTCACTTTCCAATAATGATTCTGGTATTGCTGCACAGTTTACTGGAACAAATGGCGCTTGTTTTCTGCCACTTAGATTATGGATCATTTTAGCGATTTTTGTTTTTCCTGTTCCGCTTTCTCCTTGAATCATAATATTAGCTTCCGTATCGGAAACCCGTTCTACTAAGTTAATGATGTTTTTCATCTGAGGACTACTTGTTACAATTTCTCCATAAATTTCCGATTGTTGAAGCTGTTCTTTAAGCAGTTTATTTTCCTCTTTTACACCAAGCCATTCGAATGCTTTTTCAATTACGACGACTAATTCGGTTAATTTAACTGGCTTTACCATATAATCAAATGCGCCAGCTTTCATTGCCGAAACTGCATTGTCAACATTTCCAAAAGCCGTCATCATAATGTACACCTTATTAGGATAAAGTCCAATAAATTCTTGTAAAAGCTCTAGGCCTGATACATCGGGAAGTTTCACATCTAAAAAGACTAAACTCGCCGATACTTCAGCCATTTTTTTTCGAGCTTCTTGTCCATTCGCAGCTGTATAAACAGTATACCCCTGTTTGGAAAGTGAGGATTTTAAGATTTTTAAAATTTTCGATTCATCGTCTACAAGTAAAATATTTTTCATTAATCTATTACTCTCCTTTCCTATTCAAATTTCGGGAGTTTTATCGTAAATATTGTTCCTCCCATTTCTGATTGTGCATAAATTTCTCCACCAAATTGCGTTGTAATTTCATGGGCAATGGATAATCCGAGTCCTGTACCTTCTTTTTTCGTTGTATAAAATGGATCAAAAATCCAGTTGATTTCTGATTCTGGAATCCCGATCCCTGTATCTTTAATTTCGATAGTCCAAAAATTACCGGATTCCGATAGATTGATTGATAGGCTTCCACCATCTTCCATTGCATGTAGGCTATTAATAATAATGTTTAAGAATACTTGGCTTAACTTCCCTTGCGAAGCGAAAACGAAAGCTTCTTCCGTTTGGAATATTTTTGTAACGGAAATGCTTTGTTCGATCAACTTATTTTTTAATAGATTAAGAAGCTCATCAATGACAGCTGCTACATCTACCTTTTCCCAATCTTCTTCAATCTCACCTTTTGATAATTTTAAGAATTCAGATAATATTTTATTTAGTCGATCCGTAGTTTCTAAAATATCATCTGACATTTCCCCTACAAAAGTAGGATCAGTTAGGTCTAATTGAATGGCTTCTGCTGCAGCTTGTATAATGCTTAACGGATTTTTAATTTCATGTGCAATCCCTGCAGTTAATTGACCTAATGAAGCAAGCTTTTCACTTTGCTTTACGAACTCTTCCATTTTTTTATAATCACTAACATCTCTTAAAATTAAAATGGAACCAATCGTATTTTTCCATTCATCACTAAAGAATGAAGAATATATGCGGACGTCACGCTTATTGCCAAATTTGTCATAAATATGACTTTCCATCTCGTTAATTTCCGTACCTTCTTTAATCGTTTTCCATGCTAAAAATTCGTCTTCATTCTTTTTAAAAGGCACGTCAATAATATACTTACCAGTGACTTCCTTTCTAGAATGACCCGACAATTCCTCGGATCCTTTATTAAAGGTAACGATTCTTCCTTCATTATCCATCGTGATAATTCCGTATGGAATCGATTCTACAATATTAAATAAATATCTCTCTTTATTTTTAAGCTCTGTCGCCATATTTCCCATCGTTGTTGCCAGGTTCTCAAGCTCGTCCCCTGTATGAAGAATCTCAAAATTATCCCTTTTTCCTTCAGAATATTCCTTAGCTTGTTTCGTTAATAAGGTCACAGGTTTAATAATTCGAAATGCACCAAACATTGTTAATAAGAAAGTTAGTAAAAGAACAACGAAAAAGCCTTGAAGTAAAAGTACTTGCACTTGATTCGCTGGAGCAAGCGCCTGATCAATCGATTCACCGATCATCAAACCCATTCCTCCTAAAGTCATTGGCTTGTAGGAAATTAGCATTTCTTTTTTGAATAATTTTCCTTCCCAAATACCACTTCGATATTTACTAAGTTCTTTTCCTAAATGATGATTTGATAATGACTCACCAATATTCTTTTCAGTTGTATCAGAAATAATTGTTCCATTACGATCGATTAATAAATTGATACCTTTTGAACCAATCTTGCCCTCTGAAAGATAGTCTGATAGCGTACTTAAATTGACATAAGCAATAACCGCTCCATGATAATTTAATTTATCGTCAAGAATTGGATACGCAACCGCAAATGTTTTTCTTCCATCATCTAAGGTTAAGAGATTCGAAATGTAAAAGGTTTTACTCCATTCTAATCGTTTAACAATACTTTTTATTTCAACCGTATATGAATTATTAACATTTGGGATTGTCGTGATTGAATATCCGTTTTGATTGAGCACATCAATAAATAAATAGAGTGGATTTTTCGAGACGACATGATTCATTTCTCCCTGATAGGAAAGCGTATTTTCCTTCTTTGCGAACTCGGTTATCACACGGGTATCATTTATCATCTTGTCGATCATGAAACTTGTCTTCGTAGCAATTGTCTTACTCATTAATTGATTCCGGTACTTAATCTCGGACCGGACCGAATTGTTCAATACATTTGTCGTTATATAATAAATGGAGGCTAATGAGGTAAAAACTACAATAAATGTAAGTAGGACATATCTTTTCGTAATTCTAGATTGCAATAATTGTTTCAAGTTCGTTACCTCCATTGGAAGTTCTCTTTTTCATTATATATTTTTAGAAAATTCGTGTAAATTATTATTAGAGAAAAACAAAATGCCCTCTCTACCTAAAAGGAGGGCATTTCCTTTTCATCGAAACTGCAACTCGGCAATTTCTTGATAATGCTTCATTGTTACATGAGTATCCTCATCTCTTATAACAGGAAGTAACGTTCTTACTTCTCTAACTAAACTCGAATCGATTTCACATATTTGAACTGATGGTTCTCCATATGGACATTGAGCAATTATTTTGCCATATGGATTGAAAACTTTTGAATTTCCATAAAATAAAATTCCGTTCTCCTCCCCAACTCGATTTACTAATACAACATAACAGCCGTAAATACTTGCATAAAACTTTCCTACCGATTCCCAACCTTCTGAGCTAGAATACTGACTGCCAAGGCCACCAGCTGGACTATTTATTAATCCGATTAATAAAGAAGTATGATGATGAGCTGCAATATGAGGTAGTGACGGTTGCCATAAATCATTACAAATTAACATTGCTGAATTAAAGGAATTGATTTTTTGTGTATTTACTTTCTTTCCTTTTGAAAAATATTTACCTTCTTCAAAAATTCCATAATTAGCCGGATAAACTTTTCGTTGAACAGAAGTGACTTGACCATTTTGGATCATGATTGCCGAATTGTAAATTTGATCTCCCAAGCCTTCTTCTACAAAACCGAAAACTACACTCATGCCAAACTCTCTCGACGCTCGGCAAACCTTCTTTATTTCGTTTGAATCGGTTGTTAACGCTACATCAAATAATTGACCTTTTAGATCATACCCAGTTAACGATAACTCTGGAAAAACTAGTAAATCAGTTTTGCCCTGATATTTCTCCATTAGATTAATCATTTCTGATAAATTCGCTTCAATATCGCCAAAAACAGGTGCTACTTGGGCAATTCCTACTTTCATATAACTCTCCTTTTCAATCAAACTTTTAAGAGATTCCACATGCTTCTGCCAGTACATCTACTAAATGCACTCCTTTAACATGAGAACTACAGCCCTTTCTTTCAATCCCAACTCGCATTTGCAGTAAGCACCCTGGATTGGTGGTGACTACTGTTGCTGCTTTCGTCTTTTCCACATTTTCCATTTTTCGATCTAGAATTTTCATTGATTCTTCAAAGTGTAGAAGATTATAAATTCCACCTGAGGCACAACAGCTATCACTGCAAGATAATTCAACAAAGTCAGCTCCAGGAATAGAACGTAATAATTTCCTTGGTTCTTGTTGAACTTCTTGAACATTTCGTAAATGACAAGAATCCTGGTACGTAATGACACCTTTCCATTCTTTCTTAAATGGAAGTGGTCCGTATTCCACAAGTACTTCACTTATATCTTTGGAAGCTAAAGCAAAGTTATTAGCACGCTCTGCCCATTCTTCTTCATTTCTTAAAAGATGGTCGTATTCTTTTAACTGTGCTCCACAACCACCAGCATTATTAATAAAATACGTCGCGTTTGCTTCCTCAAAAGCAATAATATTCTTTTTTGCCATTTCTTTAGCCTGATCAGTCATCCCTTGGTGTGCATGAAGAGCTCCACAGCAATTTTGGGATTCTGGAATAATAACTTCGCATCCAACTAAAGTTAGTAGCTCAATCGTTAATCGATTTGATCGATTTAAGATGGCATCAGATATACATCCTGTAAAAAATGCGACCCTTGTTTTCGTTTCTCCTTTAGCAGGAATGACGGTACCATACTTATTACGTTTAAATGGAGATTCGATAACCGGTAGAACGCTTTCAAATTGAGCCATTGGTTCTGAAATCTTGGAAAGAATTTTCGTCTTTTTCACGATTGTTCTCAATCCAGATTTTTGATAAAACCACGTTAAATTACCTAGGATTCTCATGCGTTTCGGATATGGAAATACTTGTGATAATAATAATTGTTTTACTTTATCATTCTTCGTTTTCTCATTCTTTTTCAGTTGTTCCTCAGCAATAACTTCTTTTGCTGATTCTAGAATATGCCCATAAGGAACACTTACAGGACAGGCTGTTTCACAAGCCCGACATCCTAAGCATAGATCAATCGGTTCCGCCAAATGCTTGGACACATCAATTTTACCTTCAGCCGCCATTTTGACAAGATTAATTCTTCCTCTCGGAGAAGCTGATTCTTTTCCCATTGATTCATAAGTCGGACAGGCGGGTAAACAATAACCACACTGGATACACTGATTGGTCGCTTCATATGCTAAATCAAATAATCGATGACCTTTTTTAGGTTCGACTTCGATGGTCTTTACTAATTCCTTTAAAGGAGGAGGATTCATACTAAACGAGCACCACCTTTGTTTGCCCAGCTTTTGGAAAAATCTTTCCGGGGTTTAGGATTTGGTTAGGGTCCCAAGCCTGTTTAATTTTCTTCATTAAATCAAGACCATCTATTCCAAGCTCCATCTCCATATAAGGTGCCTTCAGCGTACCAATTCCGTGTTCACCCGAAAGTGTACCACCCAAAGATACTGCTGCTTCAAAGATCTCACTAACCGCATCTTCCACACGTTTCATTTCAGCAATATTTCGCTTATCTGTAATAATATTCGGATGTAAGTTCCCATCACCCGCATGACCAAATACAACTAAGTTGAGCTCATATTTTCTACGAATTTGATCCAGTTTTTCCATCATAGCCGGGATTTGGCTGCGAGGAACAGTCGCATCTTCTGAAATTTTCGTCGGTCCCATTTGAGTGATCGCAGGAGATACCATTCTGCGTGCTTTCCAAATGTCATCCCTTTCTTCATCTGTTTTAGCTGTTCTTACACTCGTTGCACCAACGCTCCAGCAAAGCTCTTCACATAGTTCAATTTCCTCTTCAATCGCCAAAGGATGCCCATCTACTTCAATAATGACAAGTGCCTCGGCATCAACCGGAAGCCCACATGGACTGAAATTTTCAACTGCTCTTATACATGCGTTATCCATTAATTCCATCGCAGCAGGTAAAATACCAGAAGATAGAATTTTTGTGATGGCATACCCTGAATCAACTAATCTACTAAATGTTGCTAATAAAGTTTTCCGTGCGAGTGGTTTTGGAATTAACCTTAAAGTCGCTTCTGTAACGATCGCCAATGTCCCTTCAGAGCCAACTATTAATCTAGTTAAGTCATAGCCTGTCACGTTCTTTACCGTTTTCCCACCTGTTCGAACGATTTTTCCTTCTGGTGTTACTATTTCTAAGCCAATGACATATTCCTTAGTTGTTCCATATTTTAGCCCTTTTGGTCCACTCGAGTTTTCCGAAATATTCCCACCGATAGTCGATATTTTCGAGCTACTTGGATCGGGAGCATAAAACAATCCTACCTCTTCCGCTTTTTGATGAATTTCTCCTGTCGTGATTCCTGGAGATACGATTGCTAATAGATTCTCACGGTCTATTATTAACTTTCGATTCATTCTAGTCATATCTAAAACAATACCGCCTTCAACAGGCAAAGGCCCTCCGCTTAAGGAAGTCGCTGAACCTCTTGGATAAACAGGAATGCGATACTTGTTTGCTAGTTTCATAATCTCACTAATTTGCTCAGCATTTTCAGGTTGAATCGCTAACTCAGGTAAGTACTCACCAAATGAAGCATCATAACTATAAGAATATAACTCTGCCAGGTCGGTCAGTATCCGATCAGACGGGATAAATTGCTCAATTTCTTTTACAATCATTTCATCCAATTCGATTCTCCCTTTCTAAATCCCTAACAGCTTTTTAGGATTGTAATTTACCATCGTCAAGATTTCCTCTTCTGTGATGCCATGTCTCAACATATCTTCAATAAAATTACTTAATGCCTTAATTGGCGGAATATTATGCTGCTGTCCATAGTCCGTAACCATTACACATGACTCTGCTCCTAATTGTTTAATACTCTCAGCCATTTCTTGGGTACTAATATCATTAAAATCTTCACTACTAGCTAAATAGCATTTTTCAAGAATACAGCCTTTTTTAACCAACTGTTTTTCGTATTCAAAAGGAACTCTCGCAATTCCTAAATCTGTATGTTGAATTAAAATTTTCTCTACCTTTCTCTCCTTCGCTGCATCGACTAATGCAAGAACCTCTTCCACTTCCAAATGTCCCGTTGCTAAAATAACATTCGCCTCCGCTATTAACTCTAAAATCTCATAGACTTCTGGATATATGTTTCGATTCTCATCCCAAATCTCAATACCAGCCGTTGGATGAGTTAACGCACATTTACTATTGAAGAAATTCGATTTTTTCTTTCCAAAGAATCGCTGATGCTGCTCCGCTGAAAAAGTAGGCATCCAAATAACTTTAGCTCCTAAACGAATCGCCGCGTCTACCGCCGTAGGAGATAGACCTCCAGTAAAGTAGTTGCAAACTAAACCACCGTACACATGTAAACCTGGTTCTTTTTCGCGAATAAGTGTTGCTCGGTCTGCAGTTTGAGCCTCATGAGCTTTTAAAACTACACCTGCCATTCCTGCTTTTTTCACATCTTCTACAAGTTCCCAGTCTGTTTGTTTTCTTGGGAATAAGCTTGGGGAACTATGGACATGTAATTCTATTGCACCTTTTAGTAGGGGGTGGAATTCTTGGGTCATTGTGGTCACTCCTTAATAAATTTGGGTTTTATAGATTTATTAAGCAATATTTGTGCCAAATTATTAATGGGAGGGGAGTAAATTTGAAAACGTTTTATCTATAAAAAAACCCTTGATAATTAAGTATTATCAAGGGTTTGGTTGGATAATTAAATTTATATAGCTATTACAGACTAGAAGTTTTTTGTCAGTCATGTAAAAAAATATAGCAAATGTGCAATATTTTTTTACATTTTGAGAGTAATCGTTTCTTTAATATTAGAATTTGATTATGACATTTATTGTGAGATAGTATTATCCATGTTTACATTGAATCATCTTATCAAGCAAAAGTAATAAAAGCTTCATTCTCATATTAAAATAAAAACGCATTAAATATATCCATTTCTGTGCAATGACTTTTCTGTTGACTAGCATTTTCGACAATATCTTGAATTTCAGCAATATTTAACACATAATCAAGATTATTCTCTATTGCGAAACTAGGTATTTCCTCGCTATCATCTAAATCATCTAAATTATATAAATAACATAAAGAATTTAAAGACCATTTAAAAAATAGATACTACTTGTTTCATCTTTAAATTTCCAAACATAATATATGACCCATGCAATAATAATGGGTATGTACAAAAAATATCTATATTGATTATCTAATATAAAAAATAAACCAAAAACAATTAAAAATGTCGGAAACATTACTATTACGTACTTTTTAATATCAATTAGGTATCACTCCTAGTCAACTAAATGAGAATTCACCGTTTCGAATCATGATTCGTACAAACTTCTATCACCTGTATACTAACTTATTCTGATGAGTATTGCTTCTATATTTGTTACAATATTTAATCATAAAAAAAGATACCCAATATGGCATCTAAAATTAAAAGCGAATATATATCCCAGTCTTATCATCAGAATGAATCTTACTTTTCAACTCTTCCATTTCTATTCGTTTTGAATAATCTTCCAATCCAATCTCTCTAATTACTTTAAAAGAATGGATCAAATCAAACTTCGGATGAAATAAGCCATCACTGATTAGTAAAATTGACTTTAAATGTTTTGTATCAATAGATCCCAATTGAATGTAGTTTGCGACAACTTCGGTTCCGTTTGCAACCGAATAACCATCAACTGTATTAGCCATACTTCGATTATAAATAAGTTGATTTTTAATAGACTGGTAGTATGATTCATCTGGTAAATTCAACCCTTGTTTCCGTTCCTTTTCTCGTCTCATTTTTGCCCTTGTACTTATATCCTTCACAGTATCCTTAGTCAGAATTTTAATTTCTCCATTATAGTTTTCTGCTAAAATCATACAATCCCCAAGTTGAGCAAATGATACCTTATATTTTTCAATTTTGATAACGGCAACGCATGTTGACCACAGTTCTTCTGGGCAGTTTATGTCTATGTTATTTAACTTCATTTCTTTCATCAGTCTTCTATTTGCTAGAATAATTCCTTCTGATAAAGTCATTTCAGCTCTAAAATGATTTTCAAAATACTTTCTAAATAAATTTGAAGCAATATATGCACCATTCATGCCATCAGCATTTTTAAATGGAGTAATTGGCGTTGCTCCATCAAAAACCCCATATACATTTATTTCGTTATTTACTACCATTGCATCCTCGGACACTTTTTTTGATAGCGATACTCTAGCACTAGTACTAAACTCCATATTTTTCTCACCACCAAACAAATGAATTTGCAGGTCTTTAAATTAATATGGAACACAAAAAGGATTATGTACTTTTTCTATATAAATCCTAAAAATTGGCTCTGTTAAAAAAACTATATAGAACTAAGTACTTCCATGATTGGTAAATAGTTTCCAAAATTTAACAAATTTTCACACAACAGAAACATCTCGTTAACAAAAACTTATTATACTTAAACATTGTTGCTTGTAAGACAACAAAATACAAAAAAAGAAGGTGTATCATGAAAAAACGTATTCAATCAAAAAAGCTATTAACATTAGTTGCTGGAAGTGCACTTGCAATCACTTCCTTATTCAGCAATGATCAGAAAGCATTCGCATGGTCTGACGAGGATGTTCATAATCAGGATCATAGTACACATCATTTTATCGTAAATGGCAGTGTCAAACTTATAGCCGATAATACGAATCCTGCAATAAACAAGCCTACTACATTGCTTAATCAGTTTCGCGATCGTTGGGAACAGGGCTTATACGATGCAGATCATATTAATCCTTTTTATGATACGGGTACATTTATGTCTCACTTTTACGATCCAGACACACAAACAAATTATACGGGGGCTTCTTATCCAACAGCTCGTCAATCAGGAGCGAAGTATTTTAGTCTAGCATCGGATTACTATAAAAAAGGCGATTTTAACAATGCATTCTACTACTTAGGAGTATCTTTGCACTATTTTACAGATGTAACACAGCCTCTACATGCTTCAAATATTTCCAATCTTGATCATAACGCACCTGGCTATCATTCGAAGTTTGAAACTTATGCCGAAAGTATTCAAAATCAAATGACAGTGCCAGATTCAGGTCTATATAATTGGATCGCATCAACTGATCCTGAAGTATGGATTCATCAAGCTGCTGTGCAAGCAAAATCAGTTCTTCCTCAAGTTTGGAATGATACGATTATTAATTACTTCTGGCAAGCAACTTACAGTAATTATTATTCTGCCATGTGGAAAAACGAGGTAAAAAACCCGACACTTGTTCAGTTAAATCAAGCAGAACGAGAGACTGCTGGATTCATAGATCTGTTTTTTCGCGTAAACGGTGTAGAAATGCCTGTGACGGTATATAAGGAAAATGCTTTTGACGGTGCATCAGAAATATTAGGATCAGGTAATTATGATTACGATCAGCTTGTAAAAGGTATTGGCAATGATACTATTTCTTCTATACATATCGCACCTGGCTATCAAGTCACTTTATTTTCCGATGCAAATTATAAAGGAGCTTCAATTGTTCTTACAAATGATGTTAATGATTTAGGCAACTTTAATCATCAAGTATCAAGCTTAAAAATCGTGAAAATCTCAGCAATTTCTAAGTAATCCGATACAATACATGCTGAGTGGTAGCAATTTAGTAATTCATTACTCTAATCATTCACTTGTAAATATATTGATTTGATTCCCTAGCTTACACATAAAAGCCCTAAAAAGGGATAAGGATGGTATAATTTACATCTAGAAGTTATTCACGGAGGCTTTATGAAAAAAATTATATTTATTATCTTATTGTTTATCGGTGCTTTTTGTTTAGGTCTATATGATGCACCATCTTATGTATTTGGAATCTTTTATGTTGCGGTTCTTTTCTTATTTTTTTGGACAATGTTTTATCCATTTTATTTTTCAAAAAACCTAAAGCGTATTGAACACTTTCTAAGTAAGCAATCAAAAAAATCAATCCTTTATTTTCTTTATTCTGTTACAAACCATTTGCACGATGAGATCGAACAGTCGTATCAATATGTTATGAAGAAACGAATTAACCCCTCAAAAAAAGCCGTTTATCAAGTTGTATACGGCTTTTCAAATAAAGATTTGTCATTTATTAAGGAACGAATTGATTTCATTAAAGTACCTGATTGGAATTCATATTACAAAACACTTCTATTTATTGAAGAAAATGAACTAGAGAAAGCAAATGCAACAAAGGAATCAATACGTTCAAAGAAATTTAAAAACTTACTTGAGTTCGAACTATTACTTAAGGAAAACAAACGTGAAGAAGCGAAAACATTATTATCTCGTTTGATTTCAAATTCAAGAGGCTATCATTATTACATATTAACCAAGCGCTATGAGGAAACATTTAATACAAAAGAGAAAAAATAATCATGCTAAACGGGACGGTATATACGTCCCTCTTATTAAAAATATCCCTAGGCGCAGACGCGGCTTTTTTTATTGAATTGGAAATAGAAATAAGATTATATAATGGTTTATAAAAAATTATTTGAAAATAGTATAGTCCTATCGGATAAGTCGTCATATAATAGTAAAGGTATTATTTACACGAAAAAAGTGAGGTGGAACATTTTTATGGGTAGTCCCAGTATAGGTGAGTCGGATAATTTACCGACATCAGAGGAAGTCATACAATTGAATATCCGAGGAGGATTACAACATAAAAATGTAATCCAACTTTTATAAGCTTTTGAAGGCTTCCTCTAGAAAAGAGGAGGTTGGAATATGGTACACAACATTTGGAAGCAAATTAATTTAAAAAAACAAATTGAGAAACCAAAAAAAATTCAAGGGTTTGATATTGATTTAAACCAAGAAAATTTATCACGAATTGACCGACTTGTGGATCGTTATGAGTCAGAAATTCTACATCACTTAGATAGTGATTATACTCAAAAAACAAAATTGTCTGATAGAATCGCAGATAAAATTGCGCAATTTGGTGGTAGTTGGAAATTTATCATTTGGTTTAGTTATACACTTGCAGCATGGATGATTTGGAATAGCTTATCATTCACGAAAGCTTTTCATTTTGACTCAGCTCCTTTCATTTTGTTGAACTTATGTCTATCTTTTATTGCGGCATTTCAAGCACCAGTCATAATGATGAGTCAAAACCGTCAAGCAGTACGAGATAAGCATGAATCCGTTATCGATTTCGCAATAAATTATAAAGCCGAACAAGAGATTGGTGACATGCAAAGCCGTCTAACCAATATAGAAAATCAATTAGCAGAGATTAGAGATTTGCTTAAGCAAAAAAATTAAAGATATGGATATAAAAAATATTTATAATGTGAATCCCCTTAAAGAGACAGTCAAGAGAAAAAATTGTTCTGTCCTATGGAGGGGATTTTTTTATAAGAATCAGGCATATCTTGGAGCTACTTATCGAGTAAAATTTTCAATTTTTTTATGATAATTGGCCGTTCTGTAAAATTCTAGAAAGTATTAGAGCCATTTTGAAGTTTACCATTAGAAATTAACTAGTAATGCCTAATTTTTTTGGAATAATACCCTAACTGGTATGAGTATTATTTTAACTTATTTGCTGTTTTAGTAATTTTAATTGTAGTTATGTTGATTTTATTTGCACTTTTGATAATTTTAATTGTAGTTTCACTAATTTTTATTGCGGATTTGCTAAATTTATTTGCAGTTCATCGTTTATTTGTACCTTTACATCGTTTATTTGTACCTTTACATCGTTTATTTGCACGGATTGGCTTCTTATTTGCAGTTCAACCTCTATAGCGTTATTCCTCCCTTATTCGCGGTTGTTTATCAATAAAGTACACTAAAAAGGCACCCCCAAAAAAGGAAGGTACCCTATTCTTTAAACTAATTCATTAACCTCAACCCGCGCCAAATCTCCAGCAGCCTTTACTCTTACACGAGTCGCATTACCTGGCAAATAAGCCAATGGCACATCTTCAACCTCAACAATTACCAAGTTGTTAGGATCCGCCCCTGCTTTAATTGCTTCTTGTTTAGCTTCATCTTTTGCCATGTCCAGTGCTTGATCACGAGTTAATTCTACTAATTTATAAATTCGTTCTACTTGACCACTTACTTGAGAAATTGCTGCGCCAATTGCATTCGCTACTCCTGAATGTTGCGGACGAATAACTTCTGAAGCTCCTTTTAAATTTTCAGGGAGTAGAATACTACCACCACCAACTAAAATAACTGGCACATCTTCTGAACTTGTTTTCATCTTGTCGATTGCTTCTTCAACTAACTCGACCATTACATATAAACTTTATTTAATAGCTCTCTATCTAAATGGGCTACTTTTGATACATCACCCAGCTCAACTTTTCCAAGGGCAACTGCTACGTCTGTTGTAGTTAATGTATCTCCACCGAAAATTAAGCTTTTTTCTGGAAGGCGATAGCCAACGCTATCAGGTCCAACTGTGAATTCTCCATTATCCTTGATTCGAATAATCGTTCCTCCGCCAAGTCCGATTGAAATTAGGTCAGGCATACGGAAGTTTGTTCGCGCTCCGCCAACTTCTACTGCAAGAGAAGATTCACGTGGGAAAGATTGTATTAAAACGCCAATTGATCTACGATTATTTGTAATTTTTGTGTAATCTTGCTTCTTTCACAATGAAATTTGATTTATTTTTCCATATTAGTGATATACTTAAATTATTAAATCCCTATTATAGGAGGAATGAAAAATGAACGAACAAGAATTAATAGAATATCGTGCAAATGTCATTTCATCACTAGAGGAAGAAATCGCTCACTACCAAAATTTAATTAAACTAACAAGACATAGTAGACTGAAAGAAAGCCATACATATAATCTTAAATTCATGCAAGAATTATTAGACGCTGAAAAAGCTGATCAAAAATAATTATGAGGTACCTTCTAATTGGAAGGTGCCTTTTTTGATGATGAGAACTAGTTCTTTTCATTTTTTTGCGTTTAGTCCGATTTCATCTTTAATTAAGCCATGTTCAAAATCTGTTTGTAGTTTCAGAGGCACCTCCCAAAAGGAAGGTGCCTCTCAATCTTTATTTACTTCAATCCAAAAGCTTTAATAATATCTTGATTGATACTATTACCTGCATCATCCCAAGCACTTGCTCTTAATGATACAGAAGATGCCTTCTTACGGTTTTCAATTCTAGCTTTCCAGCCATCTTTTTCACGATTTAAATCGACTAGTTCCCAAGACTTGCCTTCATCATATGAAACTTCTAATGTTGCACCTTTCATTTTACCATTTCCTGGTGCACCAGCTACTTGGATAGCTTTCATTTCTAAATCAATCCAATGGCCTGATTTTGCATTACCATTCATGTCAGTTTCTACATTGTAATCAAGCGAGATTAATGGAAGTTCTGTTTTATATTCTTCTTGTTCTTTAGACCAGAATGTCCACTCTGTATGTGTTTTAACAGAATTATCGAAGCGTTGTGGGTCGCGCCAAGCATCACTAACTACTTTATACTGCGTATTTGCAGTTGGGTATTCGTTAAATGAGTAGATTGCTTGTCCTTGCGCCTCTTTTACTAGTTTTGATCCTTGGTATAGTTTTAATGTTTGTGAACCTGGATAATTAGATTCTGAGCCTGTGCTTCCTGCTCCAGAATCAGCCCATGCTGGAATATTTATCACTAAGTTGTTTCCTGTACGATAAGGTTTCCAGAAGCCATCACCTAAACGAGGACGAGCAACTGGTGAGAACCACTCTTCATCTAATGTTTGCCCTGGTTTGTATGTTGCTTTTGGTTGGCGTACTTCCCAAGCAGCATCTAACACACTAGCTTGATGATACCAAGAAGTTCCTTTTTGAGCAGAAACCCATTCAGTTCGAACTGATGGTAAATTTAATTTAGTTAGGTAACCAACTCCATTTGGTCGGTATGACGGAATATCCCAACGGAACTCTCCACCTGCTGTAGGACTATCTGATTTATATTCAGCATTAATTTTTACAAGGTCGTTCGCTTTAGGTGAATAAGTTACATCATTTGGAATTGCATTGTCATGGTTATCAACAAGATCATAAACGTATTTCGAATTAGGAGTACCTTTTACGTCAAGTGTTACTTTTTTGGACTTCGCAGTCTCAATCAGTTTTTTACCTTCTGTTTGACTAATTGCTACAACCGCGATTGGAGAATCTGAAAGTGAGTAATCATCATTTTCAACTCCAACATATTCACTAATTTCTTCTGGTCCATCATTTACAGTAATAACTAGTTTTGCACCTGCTGCATATGCTGCTGCAGAACGCTCCATACCAGTTACTTCATCACTTCGATCAACGATTACAGCTTTACCCTTAACGTTTAGTCCTTTATAAGCGGCTGGAGCCCCTTTACCTACATAAACAGCGTCAAAATTGTATTTTCCATCTAGCGGCGTACTTCCTGCTTGTGGGATATCATCTAATTCATTGCCTTTGAAATTAATTGTCATGTATGGTTCAATCAATCTCCATCGAGTGTTGAATGTAAATTTTCCATTTTTAACTTTCTTAGTTGGCTCAGCATACATCTTATCAACTGTAGCTGGCATTACATAGATGTCACCAACATTGTTGCCATCGATTTCACGGTAATATTCCATTTTTCTAAAGCTTGCTTCCGTTTTATTTGGTACGTTTGCTGTAATTTCATTCGCTTTACGTGCATCCAATGTAACAGTTTGTGGACCATCTAAATTAATTTCAGGATTTCCTACAAGTGCAACGCCAGCGTGGTCAGTGTCAGTGTCCACATCCATCATTGACATTGCAGAATATGTTCCTGGTTTTAGACGTAATTCTGTTGTACCGTTAATTGCAATAAACTCCGGAATACCATCTGGACCAAGTAGATTGATATACGCTAATGTAGGATTACCGTCGCGTCCAATTGCTTTTAAAGTTAGTGGATATCTTTCCTCTTCTTTAATCATAGCCAAAGCAGTATGCACAACAGTTTTACCGTCAACATTTGCAGAAATCTGACCTTGATAACGTTGTCCATTAGCAGCTGCATTCGGATCAAGAGTTACATTTACTTTTGCACTACCTTTTGCCGGTACAGTTACCTTGTTCGTTGAAAGTTTAAACAAACCAGTAGGTGCATCTGCATCGCTATTATCAGTAATTTTCGCTGATAGGTCTAACGTCACAGGCTTATCACTGTCGTTAGTGTACGTTATTGTTTTCTCTTTCAATGCATCATTTTCATGAGGCCAAGCGTAGAAACCAAAATCAAGTGAGCCTGTTGCACGGAAATCACCAAGAGTTGCTGCTGCAACATCAAGTCGTCCAGTTCCACCTTCTAACGGCTTAATATAATCTAATTTTTTAGTTGTACTCATTAATGCATCTTTCAGTTGTGCGCCTGACCAATCAGGATGGCGTTGTGAAAGAATCGCAGCTGCTCCTGCTACGTGTGGCGTAGCCATCGACGTACCACTCATTGAAAGATAAGATCCGCTACCTTGAGTTGAATATTGAGATCGAGCAGCAGTTATATTTACACCTGGTGCTGTCAGATCAGGCTTTAATCCTTCACTTCCAAAACGTGGACCACGTGATGAGAAGTAAGCAAGATTATCTGATTTATCAACTGCACCAACTGTTAGAGCCGCATCTGCAGCTCCAGGAGAACCGATTCCTTCACGACCTGTATTTCCAGCCGCAATAACAAACAGCGAGCCCGTCTCAGCACTTAAATTATTAACTGCTTGTGCCATCGGATCCGTGCCATCACTTGACTCATCGCTTCCTAAACTCATGCTTACAATTTTGGCACTATGTGCAGCCCATTCCATTCCATCAATAATCCATGAATCAAGACCAAAGCCTTCATTGCTTAACACTTTTCCTACTATTAGGCTTGCTCCTGGTGCTACACCTTTATATTTACCACCTGATGCTGCCCCTGTACCAAGTACAGTAGATGCAACGTGAGTACCATGTGCATGAAAATCGCGTACATCTTGGTCTGGAACAAAGCTTTTTGTTTCTTTTATTTGACCAGCTACATCTGGATGCTGTGCATCGATCCCAGTGTCAAGAACGGCTACTTTAACGCCACTTCCGTTGTAACCAGCATCCCAAGCAGTAGGTGCCCCAATTTGTGGAACACTTTGCTCAAGCGTTGCCTTAACACGTCCATCTAACCAAATTTTATCAATTCCTGGTGTAACTAATGACTTTGTAGATTTGGTAGAATCCGCAGATTTTATATTTTTCTTAACATCTTGCCAAAATTCTTTCGAATCCTTCTTCTCTGCAGAAAGCGCTGCTCCATTAATACTTTCTAGTTCATGTGTTTTCGTTGAAGCTTTTAATGTAGGCTTCACGTTTGAGCGAGTTTTTGACTCTGAATACTGTACGATAACAGGTAATGTCTTTTGAGACGCATCGTCATATCCATCCGCTATAAGTGTAGTAATATTGAATAGATTTCGATCTAATGCACCAGAAGCTAAGTAAGGCATCGCTTGTTTTGGAATAACATATGTATCCTTATTAACCGTCATGATATGTGAACCACCTTCAGCTTTGTCCGCTGGCTCAACACTGATCACACTTTGTCCATCTGCAAACTCTGTTACAGTAACTACATCACCTGTAATAAGAGTTATCACATGTTTCCCTGTACTTGCTTTTACGTTAATTCCTTGAAGTTTCGTTTCTACTGCATTACTATTTGTTAAATTTGAAACATTATTGCTTGTCCCTGCAGCTAACGCCTGAAAAGTTGGAACAGCAATAAGAGCTGTCGTCATCATCGCAGTAACATACTTATTTAACCTAGGCTTTCCTGTCATCTTACACTCTCCTATTCTGATAAAATAAAAAAAGCGACTTCTCATATGAATCTATTAAAATCGATTTTAATCGTTCATATCCAAACCACTTCTAAAAAAGCTCTCTACAATATCAAAATATAAAGAATATTCAATAATCGGTCAATTGGGTTATTCTGACCTTGATTTATCAGCTTTTCATTAAAATACACTAATTTTTCTAATCATTTTCGAATGATATTAACCCACTTATTTTCACAAAATAATTGAATAGTTATTTACTTTTCAAATTTTTATCCAGTTAAATAAACCTATAAAAAATTCATATGAAAATATCAAAAGGGAAAATATATACCTATTACTATTTTGCTAAAACTAGAGTTATTTGCTATATAAAAAGCACTAAACAATATGTAATAGAATGATGGAAACTACAATAAGAACAAACAATATAAAGTAAAGTCAATGTCAATTTACCTCCAAATTTAAGTCTTATTATTACTAATCATAAAATTAAATTTGATAAGCAAATAAATCAGGTTATAAAACTAAAAAGATTATATACAAAATAAAATAGATTGTTTTTATATAAAAACGAAAGAATCAAAATATATACGATACTTGAATACAGATAAAGAAATTGAAAAGTAGAGAAGGACTTAAGCCATTCTGATTATATAGAAAATACTTATTACAAGTAACTTTTAATTTTAAATAAAAAATGGAATGAAGATAAACCGATGCTCCCGGTTTTATCTTTATTCCTATAATTTCTGCATTTTATTCTATCCTCACTACCTATCACTCAATATTACTAACCTCCAAAACAATCTCAATCTTCCGCTTCTTTTTCTCAATCATTCTGGCAATAAATTCACTAAAATCATCTTTTTGGCTTTTTGGGTTTTTATTTGTATCACCACTAATTGCAGCTATTCGATATAGGATCTTTAATTGTTCCATATGCTCATTTAGACTCATATTTGATAAGTCCTCATATTGTTCAATGAGCCTCTTTCTAAAAATAATTTCTAAGTCATCGTTTGTGGCGGTTTCGTTTGAAGTATTTTTTCGAATATAAATTTTATCTGTAAATAATTTATCTGAGCCTCTTTTAGCAATAAACGGGATATATCGATTTTGCTCGGGGATATAGATGATGAAGAAGGTTTTACCACTAAAATATCCGTACATTTCATTCTCGTCGTAATCAATTTGTTGAAGATGATAAATTAGAATAGAAGGTAAATAACCATTTAATTTTCTTTGAAAATCGGTTGGATCCTTTAACTCTTCTTTGAGGATTCCTACTGGGTGATTATCATCATTTACGCCAAAAATAATTGATCCTCCACCAGAATTCGCCATTGCAATGATTAATTTTGCAATTTGGTCCTCTCTAACGAATGTTTCCTTAAAATCCAATGCATTATTTTCTCCAAAAGATTGTTCAATCAAATTTTTGAGAGAAGCAATATCAAAATTCTTATCTGCATAATTAAATGTATTTAGAAATTCCTGTTTATAAATCGGCCTTTTAACCATCATTCCACCTAGTTTCATATTTTTTAAAATCTAAACTAGATCTGTTATTACATTTAATGTTAGGAAAAAAGAAATGGCACCTAAAAAATCGCAGAAATTTTTTTGGTAATAAAATAGAAAGAAAACTCGTCGATTGGCGAACTTTTGGCGAAGACAGAGGCGTAGTTGC
>NZ_NTZO01000196.1 GCF_002559405.1 Bacillus sp. AFS001701
TATAGTCGATTTTTTTATTGAGCTAAATGGCAGATTAGTTCAATAAGAAAGGACTCTTTGCAAAGTACATAGAATAGATGATTAAAGAGTAAAGTTAGGGGTTGGGGGGCTTTGGATTGGTAAAAAAATATTATAAAAGTAAGAAAATGAGCGTGTAAAGATCACAAAATATTTTGGAGGGTTCTATATGTTTATAGGAATATTACTCATTTTATTTGGATTTTTACTAATTGTGAATCCTGAAGCATTTTGGGTTGTTACAGAAAGTTGGAAATCCGATGGTGCAACAGAACCATCTTCTTTTTATAAGTGGAGTACACGTTTTGGAGGATCAATGTGTGTTTTAGTTGGTGCTACTAGTATCATTGTGTCAACGCTATAATACAAGCAGTAAAATCACGATTGTTGTGGTCTTCTTTACATTTTCTTATTCAAGTAAATGGCAGTTTAGTTGCATAAGGGAACGTGATAAAATCTATATGTAATCAAGGTAAATTGTTCTAAAATGGAAGTGATATGGTGAATCCAATTGTTAAGAGTTCCATACAAAAATTAATTGAAAGTGCGGAAAGTGAAGGGAAAAGTGGAGAAAATTTTTCTTTAATAAAACTTGATGATTTAAATAAAGTCTTTAGGAACAAACTTCCTGAATGGCTTATACAGTTTTATAGAAATGTCCCTATATATGGTTTAGAAATTACAACAAAATACACAGATTCAGAAGACGACGAAGATTACATAGATATGGGATTCCTTAATATAGAAGGGATAATTTCTGAAGCGACTGAGTTATATCCAGGTATTGCTTTATTAGATAAAGGTTATTTATGCATTGGTTATGATACTTTAGGGACAGGCGACCAGATTTATATATCTTTAGATGAAGGCGAAAATCCACCAGTATATCAGATATATCACGATGTAAGTGAACAACCAGATGAAATTTTATCAGCAAAAAGATTAATTGCTAATTCACTATCTGAATTATTTAATAATGCAAAGGTAACATAACAATTACCACATCTTGTTCAACTAAAGCATGCGTTAGTTACTTTACGTAAAAAGGCAAGGAGTCGACATCGGCTCCTATTTTTTTATTAAGTAGTTTAAAGGTGTATTAAATTAACTGTTGAATTAATAAGTAGAACCTAGTCATTTTTGGAGGAATATATGATTTCTAAAAAGAGCATTTATGTATATTTGATATACGCA
>NZ_NTZO01000197.1 GCF_002559405.1 Bacillus sp. AFS001701
CTAAAACATCATCTAATGTTTTGCTCTTATACTTTGTAGCTGCTTTTGGTGAATTGTCATTCCAAGGATTTTGCATTAGGTAGTTATTGATTACATATTGTATATCTTTTGCATCAACAACGCCATCATAGTTAATGTCTGCCGCACGCTTATTTGTCCCCCAATAAGTTTGGATGTATAAAGCATCTTTCACATCAATGACATTATCTTTATTCACATCTCCGGCAGGTGCATTTTCATAATAGAGTGCCTTCGAGTAAGGTTTCACTTCTTCCCCATTTTCTTTCAGACCGATTGTAAAGGTTTTCTTCACAGTGAAATGTCCTGGAATATCCACCTCTAGTGTAAATGGTTTATCCGTTAATGGCAGGTTAGATGTAAAATGCCAAGGGAAACCACTATTACTTCCAAACGTGTTTGGATATTCTTTTCCTGCTTCATCTGTCACTTTGACTTTTGCACCTGCCTTTACATAATCCAATGTTGATGGCTCATCAAGTTGAGGAATCATAAATGCTTCTCCATAAACCCATGATTTCATGAAGGAGTATGTTCGTTCCACCTGATAAGGAAGACTAATACCAAAAGAGGATTTCGTTGTGCTATCCGTATTTGTGTACGATACATTGAATTGTGCTAAACCTAGGCTTGCACTTTCAGAATCACCTTTCACTTTATATGTTATATCTACCATTGGAACTTTTCCGGCAACTCCTGTTTGAGCTGCATCACCAATTAATGTTGCAGTAATATCTGTTCTTTTTACCTTTTTTCCGTCTACTTCTACATCTGTATCCACTGTCTGAATATCTACTTTTCCTTTCAATGCTGCATTTGGTTTAATACTTACTAACTCAGCATTCAATAAGCTTTGATCATAAAATGAATACACGGCTTGCTTCATATTTGCCATATTGTTCATAGAAAGGGTAACTGTCACCGTTTCGCCTGCTTTTACTTTTTGTTTATCAGGGATAGCTGTTCCATACGGCGTGCCTTGTTTCACGTAGTATAAGGATTTATGGCCATAGTAGTTCTGTACTGTCGCCATGTTTTCCGCATACATATCCACTTTAAACGGTTGGATTGTCTTGTTCAGCGGGATTTGTGTAGTAAAATTGCCGTCACTGTTCACCGGAACCGAAACAGTCCCCCCTCCTAATAGTTTACTAGGAACCGAATAGAAAACTTTATTATTTCCTTGAGAAGCATTGATACCGCCGATTTTCATATTATCCACATCAGGATCATAGACTGAACCTGTTAACGATACGACTTGCTGATCAGGGCTATATTCATAGATGCCAGATTCCGAACTTAGATTGAGTGTAGGCTGGGTAACGCTATAGTAAACAGGAGCGTCTGCGCTGAAGGTTTTTCCTTGATCATTTGTTCCTACAAGCTTGATTTTGTATAATCCTGGTGCAGTTTGTTCCTTATCATAAGCAATTGGTTGCTCCGGATTTCCAGTTAATGGATAATAATAACCTTCGTTCATTGCACCTCTTAAATAATATTCAATATTCTCATCCGCACCCATGCCGTCCAAAGTCCCAAGGAAGCCAATTTCTTTGTTCGTTTTCGGATCGACAAGGAATAAATCCATCGTACGCATATGAGAATTTAATTGGAAGTTAAGACCGATGGACCATCTTATTCCGTTATACCCCGCCTCTACCGCAGTCGTAAATGTAGGTGGATTTCCTGCAACATGGTGAATCCCTTCTTTTACTGTATGAATCGCAAATGGAATTTTATATGTTTCATTAGGATCCTTTTGATTTGTATACACTACATAACCTTCATAAGTTCCAAGCTTTGCAGTCTTAGGAACATTGATGGTAGCATCCATATTCGCACTACTATATCGCTTCACTTTTACAGATGACTTAACATCTAATGTTACGCCATTTTCAGCAGCGTTTTGATCCGCTCTAGAATCATTTGTAAACCGTCCATCCAAAGTCTGGAATTGAACCTTCACATCATATGTTTTATCTACAGAGCTTTTATTAAAAAACGTAATAGAACGTTGATCTGTTAAGTCTTTACCAGTAACAGCTTGTTCTCCAAAACTTAATGCACCAGTAATGTTTTTAATTTGTTTAATTCCTTTGCTTGCTAGAGTTGTTGCTCCATTATTACTTGCATTATCTTTTACTGTTGAAGTTTTTTCTTTTACTTGAATTTCCGTCTGAGCATGAACAGCATCATATGGGTTTACACGTCCTGCCCCAACTTCATATACACTGTATTTATCATTTAATGGATCCGCTGTATTCATAAGTGTTGATTTAATATCTGCAGGTGACATATCTGGGTGAGCTTGCATTAATAATGCTGCAACCCCAACTACATTAGGAGTTGCCATTGACGTTCCAGATAAACGCTCATATGCGTATTGATAGTTTCCGATTTGATCTGCTCCATGCATGTAAGAAGGAACAGTAGAAAAAACAGATACACCAGGTGCTGTTACTTCAGGCTTAATATCGTACAATACACGTGATGGACCACGTGAGCTAAAAGGCGCTAATTTATCACCAATTGTCACTTGTTGTTTCATATTACTAAACGTGAAGCCAAGAGACGTACCTTTAGATGCCCCAACTAAAGGTAATTTAGCTGCTAAGGCACTTCCTTGTGCGTAACTTAGTAAAAATGTTGGAAGTAAGCCGTAGCCGTCTGCAAAGTATACGTCACCTAAAGGAACATTTGTATCATATAATACAACAGCTTTTGCGCCATGCGCTTTAGCAGTCGCTATGATTTGAGTGATACCATAGCTACCACGTTTTGCTAAAACTACTTTTCCCTTTACATCGATTAGATCCGAACTTCCGGCAGAACCCATCCAATAGCTAGGTTCTCCTCCGAATGATACATTTACCATTTGTAAAGTTTGACCTTCAAAGTCCGCTACATCATCAGTTAATCCTTTAGCAGCTAACTTAAGATCAGCAGGCAAATCTCCTGTTGAAGAATGTAATGATCCTGAAAAATTAGGAATAGAAACAGATGTATCGCTAGCTCCAACAGTTATGGCTAATGGTGCATTACCAGGTGCGCCAAGTGAATACATTCGATCTCCTGAGTTTCCAGCTGCGACAATTGCCGTTACTCCTGCTAGAACAGCATTGTTTACTGCAATACTCGTAGGATATAATGGATCATTGTAATTAGCTCCAAGAGACATATTAATAATATCCATTCCATCTGATACTGCCTTATCGATACCTGCCAAAATAGCCGATGTAGAGCCAGATCCATATGGTCCTAGTACACGATAAGCATAAATATCAGCTTCAGGTGCAACGCCTTCTACAGCAAAATCTGCATTGTTTTTTGCTTGTCCAGAAATAATACCAGCTACATGTGTTCCATGCTCAGTATAGTACGCTTCACCGCTTGAACCTAATTCAGGCTGGCCAGACTTCTTCCAATCGGCATAAGAGGTTTCCATTGGGTCATTGTCATTATCAACGAAATCGTAACCACCTTTAAAAGCACCTTTTAGATCTGGATGATTGTAATCAATCCCAGTATCAAGAATACCGACTTTTACCCCTTTACCTGTAAAGCCTTCTTGATGAAGTTTCTCAACACCAGGGAATGTAACCATCGTATGCGTTGCAGCTTGCTTAGTCGTCGTCTCCTTGATCGAAGGTGGCTCCACTTGAACTTGCATATCACTCCAGACAGCTTTTACTGCATTGGATTTAAGTAACGACTTTACTTTGTTACCTGGTAGAGTCATAGAAACCCCATTAAATGCTTTTTTATATGATCGTTTAATTGAATATGGATTTTTCTTTGATTTTAATTCACTACTAAAAATTGTTTTTAATTCTTTTTGGAATGTTTCGTGTGAAGCATCCACCTTTTCTTTTGCAGCATCAGTTGTTAACTTTACTCCATCCGCCTCTGCTTCTAAAACGGCAGTCTGCTGTGGCTTGTCCTTAAACTCGACAATGACCGAGGTAAGCTTATCACTTGTTTGATCGATATCAGGAGACAATTGGAGTCCCTCTTTGTCACTTAATTTCAATTGCTTGATTGCCTCGCGCTGTTGAGACGTCATTTGCGCTAGTACTTGTTCAATCTTTGAAGTTGCTTGTGCATGAACTTGTTGTGAAAAGGAACCTGGTGTCATTGTAGTACTAATAAGTCCTGTTGTTAATGCTAGTGTAGTAACATTTCTAAACATTTTCTT
>NZ_NTZO01000198.1 GCF_002559405.1 Bacillus sp. AFS001701
AAGGGATTTTGACTCAAAAAAAGAATTATTTAATTTATCTATTATTCCTTAAAAACTTTATTAAAAAATTATTAAGAAAGTATAGGTATTAATAGGATCAATAAAGATGAAAGGAGATATTAGGGGGTTATCTGGGTGAATTTTTTGAGGTAATTTGGCATGTTCTTTATTAAGAAATAGATCTGTCGATATTCCTCGAATGACTTTAAAAACAGGGGCGTTTTTAAAAGGCATTATCATTATAAGTTTTACTTAAATTTTTTTTGGAGAGGAAACGAGAAATGAATAACAAGAAAAATCGTAAAATCACTACGTATGCTTTAGCATCTGCTCTTGCTCTTTCTAATTTAGCATTTGTTTCACCAACTTCAGCTGAATCTTACCGACCAGGTGACTTAGCATCAAAGTTGGAACAAATTAAACAATCACAAGAATCAAAAGAACTACAAAATAAAAACAAAGTATCTGAAGCAAAAGCAAATTTAAAAGCTTCAGATAAAGTACGTGTCATCGTTGAATTAGATGGACAGTCACCAATTGAATACGCAACAAAACAAGGTAAATTGTTTAAGGACTTATCTGAAAGCCAAAAGTCTAGTCTTTATGCAAAAGTAGATAGTCAACAAAGTTCGGTAAAATCAAAGTTACAATCAAGAGGAATCAACATTAACTATAAGAAACAATTTTCAACTGCATTTAACGGTTTCAGTGGTGTAGTTGAATTTGGTGATGTAGCAAAAATTGAAGCTACTTCAGGTGTTAAAAATGTTTATTTAGCGAATGAATATAATCGTCCTACAGCTGAGCCATCAACTCCAGATATGACAAAGAGCCATCAATTTATCCAGTCTAAAGAAACTTGGAAAGACACTGGATTTGATGGTAAAGGTATGGTTATCTCTATTATCGATACAGGGATTGACCCTACACACCGTGATTTTAAATTAACGGATCCTTCAAAAGAGGATTTAACAAAAGATTCAGTAGCGCAACTTGTAAATGATAAAGGATTACCTGGTAAATTCTACACTGACAAGGTTCCTTATGGTTATAACTATTATGACCAAAACAATATCGTAACAGACCTTGGACCTGGTGCTTCAATGCACGGTATGCACGTAGCAGGTATTACGGCTGCTAACGGTGACGAAGCAAACGGTGGTATTAAAGGGGTTGCACCGGAAGCGCAAGTTCTTGCGATGAAGGTATTCAGTAATGACCCAAGCTATCCATCTACATGGTCTGATATTTATCTTGCAGCGATTGACGATTCTATTAAACTAGGTGCTGATGTATTAAACATGAGTCTTGGTTCTGTAGCATCTTCTTATGAACCAAATAGCGCAGAAGATCTTGCAATTACTCGTGCAGTTGACAATGGTATTGTGTGTGCTGTTTCTTCTGGTAACTCGAATCATATTGGTTATGGATGGGGAGATCCTCTATCACAAAACCCTGATATCGGTGTAACTGGAGCTCCAGGTCTTAATAAAGACACTATCTCAGTAGCTGCTTCTGGAAATGAAGCTTATCTTTATGAACATGCGATTACTGTTGATGGGAATAATGATCTTAGCGTTGTTGGTAAGGGAATCGATGCTTGGAAAAATTTATCAGATAAATTCGGTGGAAATATTCCAGTTGTAAATCTAGGTAAAAACGCTGGTGGAAGCTACAAATTAGGTTCACCCGATGATTATAAAGGTGTAGATGTAAAAGGAAAAATCGTATTAGTAGCACGTGGTTCATTAACTTTTGCTGATAAAACGAAATATGCAGCTCAAGCTGGTGCAGCTGGTATTATCGTATGGAATGCAACAAACGGTACTCAATACGCTGACCAAGGTGGATGGGATGTTCCTATTATGCTTGTTAACTCAAAAGCAGATGGTGAAGCATTATTTAATTCGATTAATGGTTCAGGAACAATTCATGTTAATCAATCAGCTAAAAATGAAAGTCCTGAAATGGGTCGTATGACAGCATTTACTTCATGGGGAGTTACGCCTAGTCTTGATTTAAAACCTGAAATTACAGCTCCTGGTGGAAATATCTATTCAACTGTTAATAATAATCAATATGAAGTAATGAGTGGTACTTCAATGGCGGCTCCACACGTAGCAGGTGGTTCTGCATTAGTACAAGAATACTTAAAAAATGATAAACGTTTCAGTTCATTAAGCTTAAGTCAACGTACTCACTTAGCAAAAGTATTATTAATGAATACTGCGAAGGTTATTAATGACTTAGATGGTCATCCATTCTCACCACGCCGTCAAGGTGCAGGTATGATGCAAATTGAAAACGCTGTTACAACACCAGTTTACTTCTATAGTAAAGCAACAGGTGAAGCGAAATACGAATTAAAGGATTTCCAATCTAAGAAAGTATCAATGACTTTCACAGCTAAAAATATTTCTGATAAAGATGCTGAATATAAAGTTGACACAACTACATTAACAGATGAATTCTATCAAACTACTGGAGTTGACCGTAATGCTCTACAAACAGGCACATTAGAAGGTGCAAAAGTAGATGCTCCTGAGACGATTAAAGTTCCAGCTGGTCAATCGGTTGATTTCACTGTGAAAATTGATTTAACTGATGCAAAAATTCCTGGATTCGATAAAGATGATAAGAAAATGTTAGCAGATCTTCATGACAACATTTTCGTTGAAGGTTCTGTAAATCTTATCGGCACAAATGGTAATCCAAATTTAACGACTCCATACGTAGGCTTCTACGGTAAGTGGGACAGTTTACCAATCCTTGATGGATTCAAAGATCTTGGCGAAACTCGTTATTTCGATTTACAAACGCTTTATGGCAAAGGTGCTCATGATATGACACGTGATGGTGATAATTATTTCTACGGTTCTGTTCCTGGTAAGAACTACTATGCATTATCACCAAATAAAGATGGATTTGCTGATGATATCAATGCACTACCATCATTCTTAAGAAATGCAGAGGAATCACAATACAATATCCTTGATAAAGACGGTAAATTCCTTCGTCGTTTAAGTGCACAATCTGACGTTACTAAAAATAACTATAACAATGGTAAAGGCGCGATCATGAAGGACAGTGCTTCAACTATTTGGGATGGTAAAGTAAATGGTGAAGTTGTACCGGACGGTTTATACAATTATGAGATTAAAGCTGTAGTGGGTTATGATGGTGCACAGTGGCAGTCTAAGAAAATCCCTGTTTATGTAGATACTCATGCTCCAAGCATAAAAGCTACTTATGATCCAGATAAAAAAGTAGTAACTTGGGAAGGTTCAGATGACGGTACTGGAGTTCAAGTTTATAGTATCTTCGTAAATGGAACTCTTGTCGGAAAAACTGACAATACAAAATCTTCATTTGATTTATCTTCAGCTCCAGATAAATCGGTAGTAGAAGTAGTTGCTATGGACTATGCAGGTAATGCGGCGGAAGACACTGCTGCAATTGGTGACGTAGATCTTCCATTAGTATATATCACTGACGGTTCAAAAGATAAAAATGGTGAATATATTCCAAACTCACCAGAACCATGGGGAGCTTATAGTGATAATAAAGTTCCTGTTAAAGGTTTCGTAACAGATGAAATTGGTATTAAAACAGTTAAAGTTAATGGAAAAGAAGTACCAGTTGATTTTGATGCGAAGACTGGACACTACAACTATTCAACAACTGTAACGTTTGACCAAGATGGTCCTTATACTGTACAAGTTGAAGCAACAGACTTTGCTAATAAGAGCTTCTCGGTTGCTCGACATGTCTATGTAGATACTCATGCAGCAGAAATTAATGTATTGGACGCTCCTGCTAGAGTAGATAAAAATGAGGAAACAGCTTCATTTACTGTAAATTTAAAAGATAACTATAGCTACTTAAACTTCTACGTTGGTGAAAATCACGAATTTGAAGTACCTTTAATTAGCCCGGTGGATGTTGTAAAACCACTAAGCAAAGATTATAAAGTAACTGTTCCTTTAAAAGAGGGAGAAAACAAAATTACATTAAGAGCGACTGACCTTGCTGGGAATGAAACAGTGAAGGAAGTAGTAATTAATCGTGCAGATGCTCCATTAACAACTGGTTGGGTAGTAAATGATGATAATAAAGTTTACTACTACGATGAAGATGGTAAAATGCACAAAGGATTCTTAGAACTTAAACAAACAGAAGAAGATTACACTTGGACATCAACATTCTATTTTGACCCAGCAACTGGTGAGATGCATAGAGGTTGGTTAGATTTAAGTGGAAAACGTTACTACTTCGACCAAGAAGGCGGAGTAATGGCAACAGACATCACGTTTGTTCCAGAAAACAATACGTACTTCTACTTTGATTCAAAAGGTGTAGCACAATCTGGTATCTTTAATTTATTTGGCGACAAAGCGTATTTTGACGCTAAATCTGGTTTATTACGCAGCGCTTGGAAACAAGTTGGTTCTAAAATGGTTTATGCAGACAAAGATGGTACTTTACACATTGGTTGGTTAAATAATAGTGGCAAGTGGTACTTCTTTAATAAAGATGGCTACATGCAAACTGGTTGGTTAAACGATGGTAAAGACACTTACTATTTAAATAGTAAAGGTGAAAAAGTATATGGTTGGAATGTAATCGGAGGAAAAACTTACTACTTTAATTCAACTGGTGTGAAAGCAAAAGCTGGTTGGTTAACAGTAAGTGGTAAGAAGTATTACTTAAACAGCGATGGATCAAGATTTAGTAATGGCTGGAAATCAATTAGTGGTAAATACTATTACTTCGATAAATATGGGGTAATGAAAACTGGTTGGTTAACAGTAAGTGGTAAGAAGTATTACTTAAACAGCGATGGATCAAGATTTAGCAATGGCTGGAAATCAATTAGTGGTAAAAACTACTACTTCGATAAAAACGGCGTAGTAAAAACTGGTTGGTTAACAGTAAGTGGTAAGAAGTATTACTTAAACAGCGATGGATCAAGATTTAACAATGGCTGGAAAAAAATCAGTGGTAAATACTATTACTTCAACAAATCAGGTGTTATGGCTGTTAATACTAAAGTAGGTAAATACAAAGTTGGAAAAGACGGAGCAAGAAAGTAAGTTCCGACCTTCTAAAAGCCTATTAGAAATAGGAAACTGTAGGCATGTATTCGATACTAAATCGGATACATGCTTTTTTTGTTTCGATTAAGGATGTACTAACGTAGAAAAGCCATAAGGAAAACCAATTTCCTTATGGCTTTTTAATGCTACTAGCTTATTTTAGTTTTATTATTGTTGTTGTTCGCGTTCCCTAGTGTACTTCTTTTCTTACCATATAATCCATACACAACAAGTCCTATAACCATCCAGACAATAAAACGAATAAATGTAATACCTGGAAGACTAGCGATTAGATAGGCAGAAAATCCAATCCCAATTATTGGAATAATCGGTACCAATGGTGTTTTGAATCCTCTTTTTAAATCAGGACGTTTTATACGTAATACAATAATAGAAGAACAAATTAAAATAAATGCTGTTAACGTTCCGATATTAACTAATTCTGCAACTTCGTTAATTGGCGTAACACCTGCTACAAATGCCGTAATTAAACCAATTAATATAGTTGGACGATAAGGTGTTTTATATTTAGGATGTAATTTTGTAAACCATTTTGGTAATAGACCATCTCTACTCATTGAGAACCAAATACGTGATCCAGCAAGCATAAATGAGAACAATACTGATAGAATCCCTGTAATTGCAGCAGCAGAAATGATTAGCGTAATCCACTTCATTCCAATATTACTAAAAGCTTTTGCTACAGGAGCTGCGTTATTAAGTGTTTCATATGGAGCCATACCCGTAATAATAAGTGACATTGCAACATACAAACATAAAGCGACAGCTAATGATATGATAACTGCAAGTGGTAAATCACGTTGCGGTCTTTTTGCTTCTTCAGCTGCAGTAGTTAATGTGTCATATCCGAATACAGCAAAGAATACTAGAGCTGCTCCACTCATTACACCATGAAAACCAAAAGGCATGAATGGGTGCCAGTTAGCTGTATTAATGTGAAAACTACCAACGCCAATAACTAAAAGAATAATTCCTAATTTGATTATAACCATTAATGAATTAAATTTAGAACCCATTTCAGTTCCTAATGTAAGTAAGCCCGCAATTCCAAGACTAACTAAAACTGCAATTAAGTCAACTTTGTGACCTGCTCCAGTACCAGGCGCGCCTTGTGCCCATACAGGAATGTGAACTCCCATTTGTAATAAAAACTCTTGCATGTAGCCAGACCATCCAATAGCTACTACTGCAACAACTAAGGCATACTCGAGTAACAAATCCCACCCGATTAACCAGGCTGTACCTTCTCCTAAAACAGCATAGCTGTAAGTATAAGCACTTCCGGCTACCGGTATTAATCCAGCAAATTCTGCATAACACAATGCTGCTGCTGCGCTAGCTAAACCAGCAATAATAAACGATAAAAGAACTGCCGGACCAGCGTGTTCAGCTGCTGCTACACCAGTTAATACGAAAATACCTACACCTATGATCCCGCCTAAACCAATGGCAGTCAGTTGCCATAAACCTAGAACGCGGTTAAGTCCGGTATTTTTAGTCCCATCCTGTTGAAGCTGTTCAATCGACTTTTTCCTGAAAAAAGCATTCATCTAAAGACTCCCCCTTTTTATGAATAATCTGTATTTTTAGTAAATAAATACACACTGCTTAAAAGAGTGCGTAGTAACTAATCAATTTGCAACGGGAGAGTTGTATTATTCCCATAATTGAAAGAGGAAAGACTGTTAACTCTTCGAAATTTCGTAAGCGTTTTCTAATGCGTATACGAAATCTTTTTAGTAGACCAAATATTGGAAGGATTATCCTTTCCTACAAAGATATTTTTTGTATTGTAACATAGTTCAATAATACTACGCAATAATAGTATGAATGTTTTAAAAATTGTATTTTAAACTAATAGAATATAATTTTTAATTAATTTAATAGAAGTATGTGCGAAAATACATAGATATAATAAGGGGTTCTGTG
The DNA here is from genome assembly GCF_002559405.1 of Bacillus sp. AFS001701. Classification (GTDB taxonomy): domain Bacteria; phylum Bacillota; class Bacilli; order Bacillales; family Bacillaceae_G; genus Gottfriedia. Next base: position 7,047 of record NZ_NTZO01000198.1, read on the forward strand.
ACTTTTTTAGTAGATTCTACTTATTCGTTCTGTCTGGTGAAACTTAAAATAAAAACAATAAAATTATTTTTTTGAAATTAAAATTTGAATATTCTGAAATAATATAAACCAGCCCAAATTAACCTAATATTCCACTCAAAAGGACAAATAAAAGGCATATTTAAAAAAACATATTAAATATTTATGATTTTCTAAAAAATCTCCTTGAAACGCTTTTTAAAACAATAGACAATAGATATAGGAGAAGTCGTATTAAGTTTTTGGCAAGATAAGGAAGGGGCAAGAGTTTTTATGGAAACGGCGAAAAGGATTGACGAAGAAAAAGAACAAGTAAAAGCAATTACGCCACGTCAAAAGAAATTTATTTTAATGGGGATCATTGTTCTTTTAATCGTTTCTGTGGTTCTTAGCGTAGCGGTGGTAGAAATTAAAAAGAGTAAATCTAAAACATTACAGTTTATCAGTCCAACGGTAAAAAGCTTTACGAAAACTGAAACTGTGTCTGGTCGTGTCGTACAAAGCCATACTGAAACAATTTACGTTAATCCAACTAAAGGTTCTATAAATGAGATTTTTGTTAAAGAAGGAGATACTGTCACTAAAGGGCAAAAACTTTTTTCTTATGAAGATACAACTATAGCAGCGGAAATTGGACAAGCAGAAGTAAATAAGAAGCTAGCAGAAACAACTGTTACACAGAAAAACGACCAAATTACATCATTAGAGAAAGACATTCAAAATGCTATTTCAGCGTCAACAGCAACATCTAATACAACTGATGCAAATAACACAGATAAAAATGCAACAAATACAACAAATACACCAGAGATTCAATCGCTGCAAGCTGAACTTAATACTACAAAGGAAGAGCTTAATGCTGCACAGCTAAAGGTAGAACAATATACACTTGAAGCTGAAAAGCTAAAAGCACAACAAGAATCATTAACTGTAAACAGTAATAATGATGGAGTAGTACTTAACTTGAACAAAAGTATCGGTCAAGGTTATAAAGCAACAGATAAACAGCAAATCTCAATTATGCAAATTGCTTCAAACGAACCTTTTCAAATTGAAGGAAAGCTAACAGAAAAAGAAAAAGCAAAAGTTGAGCCTGGCCAAGCTATTAAAGTCACATCAAAGGTTGTTATCGATAAGAGCTGGAAAGGAAGCATTTCAGAGGTAAGTAACTATCCTATGAATGATCAATCAACCAATCAAGATAAGAATTCCAAAAAAGAAGCTATACCATATTACACTTTTAGAGCAACGCTAGATTCACAAGAAAATCTATATCCTGGCTATGAAACAAATCTTGAAGTAGTGGTACAATCAAAAGATTTGCTAGCAATACCTGAGACGAGCGTTAAAGGAACAGGAAAATCAAAATATGTGTATGTACTTAAAAAAGGAACTATTTATAAACAAAATGTAAAAACTGGCCAAAAACAAGGGAAATATATTGCCATTCTTAAAGGAGTAAAAGAAGGGGATAAAGTAGGGAAAAATCCTTCTTGGACTGTTCGCCCTGGAACTAAAATTGATTTAGATAAGTAATAGAGAGACGATCACGGTAGAAAATTCATTTTACTATAGTGATCGTCTATTTGTTTCCTTAAAAACAAAGATAAAAAAGGGAGTCTCAAAAAGTTAGGTTAACTGACTCGAGACGCCTTTTTTAAAATGAAAATAGTACTTTTCATTTTAGTTGAGTAAATGGCTCTGTTTTTAAAGATATTAGAATAGTTTTATTCGATTTAATAAGAGTTAGAAGATATTTGCTAGTTATCCAATTCAAGTTCTCTACTATTGAACATTTTATATGTCATAAGTATAGGGTATTAGGGTATTATTAATTTTAATTGCGATTTTCTTTGATAAAATTGCAGTTTTGGCAATTTTAATTGTGGTTCTCTAGATTTAATTGCGGTTTTCAGATTTTAATTGCAGTTCATTGTTTTTTTCAGCTCTTCAGTATTTACTTGCATAGTTGGACCTCATATTTTCGATTTGTAGTTATAAAAAAAGGGCTACCCATTGAAAATTTTACTTTTGGGCAGCACCTCTTTTATTAAAGCGTTTTCAAAATTTAAATTAATTAAGCATTTATTTTTTGCGGAGGTAAGGGAACAGCATGTAGTTCAGATGCTTCTTCTTTAATAGAAAATAAATAAGCGATCAATCCTAATAGAGCTGTAATGATTAACATAATGATTGAGGTATTGAAGTTGCCTCCTGATGAATCACGTAACCAGCCCATAATATAGCTAGAAAATCCACCCATTAAGTTTGTAAATCCGATTAAACCTGCTGCACGACCAGCTGTCTCTTGGGTTGAATATTTTACTAAGAACATATTACTAAGATGGAAGACACCACCTTGACATCCCATTGCAAGTCCCATGCAAACCCCTGCTAATACTGGATTTGGAACAAGAACTGCCGTGGTTAAAAATATAGCAGTCAGTGAAAACAAAATTGTTGCCATTAAGCTCGGGCGTCTTGTTTTATCTGCAAGAAAACCACATGCAAGAACAAATCCAAGTGCAAATAACCACGATAAGGAAGTTATGCTTGTCATTCCTTCACGATCAAACCCTTTAGCTTCGATCAAGTACGTTGGCAACCAAATGCTTATTCCAAAGAAAAGGAAAGAACAGACTAACATACCAAACCATACAATCCAGAAACGATAATCTTGAATAAAATTTTTATTCTCATTTGTACTACTTACTTGTTGTTCTACTAAGTCCACTGGACGCTGAATTAGAGCCAACTCTTCCTTGCTAACCCACGGATGATCCTCAGGTTTATTTCTAGTAAGAAAAATAAACATTGGGATATTGACTATAAAGTTAAATCCAGCGAGCAGAAAGAAAGCGGCTTGCCAATGAAGTGATGAGATAATAAGTACTAATATGACTGCACCAATTGCTGGTCCTAAATAATTACCTGTAAGCCAAGAAGCTTGAGCGCGTCCTAATTCTCGTTTGTTGAACCAAGCAGAAATAAATTTCCCTGAAACAGGAATCATCATCCCTTCACCAAATCCAAGAATAATTCGACTGATAATAAATGCTTCATATGTAGTGGAGAGGCCAGACGAAAACATAGTAAGAGACCAAACAAATAATCCAGCTATAGCCGTTTTTCTCGCACCAAATTTATCAATAATGAATCCCCAAAATAGATTCGAAACTCCATAAGCAATTGTAAAAACAAATGAAAGAAGACCAATTTTTGCATTTTTGTCAACGCCAGTCATTCCGAGTGCTTTCAAAAATTCTGGATCTGTTTGTATGACAGAAATGCCAACTTTATCAATTTGTCCGAAGAACCAAAAGAAAAAGATTGGTAAAGCAATTAAAATCCATCTTTTTTGTCTATGTAGCATTAAAATTCTCTCTCCTTTTAAAATCAAGTAATTGCGTTTAAAATTTGGAAGGAAAAAGCAGAAACTACGTTTACCTAATAGACATGAAGATCAAAAAAATGTTTTGATACTTCACGTTTTAATTTTGCCTTAAATTGTTCGATTCACTCCTTTCAAAAAAGTGTAAATGTTTTAAATATAAAACAATGTTTCGTATTTTAACAATGAAACTCTTTTAAAGATAAAATAATTTGA
>NZ_NTZO01000199.1 GCF_002559405.1 Bacillus sp. AFS001701
CTCAAATGTATTTTAATAAAAAAAGAAAGATGCCTATAAGACATCTTTCTTTAAACACTTTATAACGCTTTAATCATTTCTTCAACCATTAATGTTGAATTAACAGCCGCAGTATGAAGGAATTGATCAAATGAAATATTTGATTCTTTACCAGCAATATCTGACAATGCTCGTGTTACAACAAATGGCACTTTAAAAGCATAACAAACTTGAGCGATTGCAGCTGCTTCCATCTCTACAGCATACAAATCACCAAATTTCTCTTTAACGAAGTCAACTCTTACTGGATCGTTCATAAATGAATCTCCAGTAACGATTAATCCTTCAACAACTTGGATACCATTAATTTTTTCAGCGCATTTTTTAGCGATAGACTTTAATTTATCATCAGAAGGGAATGCAGCTGGCATACCTGGAACTTGTCCGTATTCATAATTGAATGCAGTAACGTCTACGTCATGATGACGCACTTCAGTTGAGATAACAACGTCGCCAACATTTAAGTCAGTATGAAGTCCGCCTGCAGATCCTGTGTTAATAACAACATCAGGCTGATATTTTTCTAAAAGTATTGCTGTTGCCATTGCTGCATTAACTTTACCAATGCCAGACTTTAATAAAATTACTTCTTTTCCTTCGTATGTACCTATGTTATATTCTGAACCTGCAACTTCTTCTTTTCTCAGGTTGTCTAATTTATCACGTAATACATGTACTTCTTCTTCCATTGCTCCAATAATAGCTATTTTCATTCTATCATTTCCCTACTTTCTCTTTCAAACTTTAATCATTTTACCATATAGCGACATATCATTCATCTTTAAGAATGCGGACAACAAAAAACACTTTAATTCTTAAAAAGAAGGACGTTGTTTTACCTAATAGGAGCTCGCTTACCATGTGGTGTAAGCTTACAGTTGCTCCTGTAGAGAATTCCCTCGTTTTAATACTCTAACTCGTTTACTTCTTGTACCAAAATAGGGAGCCAGCCTTCTTTTACAACCCAGTGTAAGTATACGACATATTTATAGCTTAAGTCGTTTGTGGCAACGTATATTTTTATACTTTGCTGATCATATCCTTGACCAATATGCCAAACTGAATAATCTTCTTTTGTTAAAGAAATCGCATTTGATACTGCTTCTTCCATTTCATAAAAGTCCTGAGACTTATGACTATAGTGAACTGTATGAGGCTCAATTTGTCTTGTTTTGTTCGGTGTCCATTCTTTTACAGTGGATTCTATAATATTTTCATCATTTATTGAACCTTTAATAATCTCATTTACTTTTTCACGATATTTCGCTTGATATGGATTCGGTATATCAGTCATTTGCTTTGGTTCTTGAGCAATCGTAGTAATCTTAGCTTTTGCAGTATTAGGCTCTATCTTTTGTTGGTTGACGATTGGTAAAGTAATTTTTATCCCTAAATAGATGATTCCAAAAAGAAGTGGAATAAGTAGTATCCTGTAAAAATAATTTCCTCTTCGTACTCGTCTTAATTTTTGGGCCCTTTTGTTTGGTTCAATCGAAGACATTGACAAAATCCTCCAAAAACAACTAATTTTTCCCTATTTTAACATAGAGTTAATTAATTAAAAATAGCTATTTTGTGTGGTTTTTATCAAAGTTATATATAGATTTTATTAAACTTGTAACAGTGTCAGAGGTTGATGTAACTTCGTTTGAAACATTTAAACTAACTACAGCGAATGCATATCTTGGCTTATCAAATGGAAAATAACCTGCAAACCATTTGTTTTGTTCAACAATTTTACCATCTACTACTTTTGTTTCCGCTGTACCACTTTTCCCTGCTAAAGTGTAAGGCAAACTAGTATATCGATTTCCCGTTCCCTTCGCATCCGTAACGACACCTCGAAGTAACTCTCTTAATTGTTCCATTGAATCTGGAGCTAGATAATCATCAGTTAATGTCTGTTCTGGGAATTTAAACATTTCTGTACCATTTTTATATAATACAGAATCTACTACTTTTACTTGTTTTGGGCTCCCACCTCGTGCAATAGTAGCCATCATATTAGCTACAGCTAAAGGGGATACTTTTACATCCTGTTGCCCAATGGAAGTATTTAAGAGCTTATCACTTAAATAGTTTCCTACAAAATAAGTTGGTTTACCTTCATTTTGAAATTGACTAAAACTAGACTCATGATAGACAGATCCTGTCCATCCTACTGGACCATCTAAACCTAGCTTTTTGGCATATGTTTGAAACATATCTTTATTTTTTAAAGTTAATTGCTTACCTAATTGGCCAAATGTGTAATTACAACTTTCATAGAAACTTTGTTTAAAATTTAAATTACCTTTTCGCTTTTTCTCTTCATCTTCGTATTTACCGACTAGATTATTATTACAATTATACATTTGATTTTCTTTCACAATTCCTTGATCTACTGCGGCAGCCGCTACAACTGTTTTAAAGACTGAACCAGGTGTACTAGCTAATAGTGCATAATTAGTCGCTGTATTATCATTCGATGAAAATAAATTTTGGAAATTCATATTTGGTCGGCTAACCATCGCTAATAAATTGTTAGTCTTTACGTCAATTAGCACTGCAGCACCTTTTTGAAGTTTAGCTTGGTCGACAGTTTGTTCTAATATTTGTTGTAAATCTTTATCTAATGTAGTTGAAAGGGAAACAGGATAAAATGGATTACTAGGCTTCGCATATTTTACTTCATTTCCGAACATCGGTTTACCTAAATTATCTACGTGAAGCATTAAATTAGATGTTCCATCAGATTTTAAGAAATCTTCAAACTGAGCTTCTAAACCAATTACTCCAAATTCCTTAGGCTTATAATCTCGATCACTTTCATACTGTTTTTCATATTGTTCTTTATTTTCTCTAGCTATTCCAATTAGGTGTTCTGCCAATTGTTTATCGTCTTTGTCTTGAGACAACATGGAAATTAATCCAGAAACATGTAAATTATTTATTTCATCAATTTTTTCCGATGTTAATGTTTTTGTCATTCCTTCTAATGTAAAAGGTTCTTTTTTACCATTAAACTGATTTTTAATATTTGCAACCGGTACTCCTGTAATCGACGATAATTTATCAATCGGCCAATCGATTGTTTTTAAAAATGGAAATAAAATAACTTTTGGAGTATATGCTGCACTTAATAATTTTCCATTGCGGTCAAGTATTTTTCCACGTCCATTATCAATCCGAAACTGAAATGTTCTTTGAGCAACACTTCGTTCGATTAAATTTACCTTTTGTGGGCCAAAATTCTTTTGATGAAGTACACTAATATCTAAACATCTGTATACGATTAATGAAAATAGTAACGAAATAATAATTAATATGGCTTTTATCCGTCTATGCATATAAAAAACACCTCATCTACAGTGTAGACGGGGTGTTCTTTTTTCAAACAATTAAATTGTTAAACAAATCAAATTATTTAACAGCAATAATTCTTACTTGCATATCTCCACCAGGAGTATAAACTGTCACTTCTTCACCAACAGTTTTGCCTAATAAGCTTTTTGCGATTGGAGAATCATTTGAAATTTTACCTTCAAATGGATCAGCCTCAGCACTACCGACAATTGTGTAAGTTTCTTCGTCACCAGCTGGTAATTCTAAGAAAGTAACCGATTTACCTAAAGTTACTGTATCTGATGCATCATTATTTTCAGTAATAATTTCAGCATTACGGATCATATTTTCTAAAGTTGTAATACGACCTTCAACAAATGCTTGTTCATCTTTTGCAGCATCATATTCAGAGTTCTCTGAAAGGTCACCAAAGCTACGAGCAATTTTAATACGCTCTACTACTTCAGCACGCTTTACTGTTTTTAAATTTTCTAATTCTTGTTCTAATTTTTGTTTCCCAGCTAAAGTCATAGGGAATTTTTTTTCGTTAGCCATTTTGTACACTCCTTTTAGTATCCACCGTTTCTTTTATGTAGAACTTCTAAATATATGTTTATACAATGTAGTTGTACAAACAGTGTATGAGAATAATTAATGAAACATTCAACTTATGAAAACGCATTCTTTTATATAGAAAGATGAAGAAGTAAATGCTTCTCCATCTTTCCAAAATTATATTTAGGAATTATTCTCTTATATGAACGTATTATAATACACTTACTCTTTCAAGTATAGTCTGAATTTTTGTAGCCATTAAATCAATAGCCACAAAGTTCTGACCGCCTTCTGGTATGATAATATCTGCGAATTTCTTAGATGGTTCACAGAATTGATTATGCATAGGGCGTACAACATTTACATATTGATCTACCACAGAATCGACTGTTCTTCCACGTTCTTTTATATCTCGTTGTATTCGACGAAGTATTCGTAAGTCAGCATCCGTATCTACAAATATCTTTATATCCATTAAGTCACGTAAACGCTCGTCTTCTAAAACTAGAATACCTTCTAAAATAATAACTTCTTTTGGCTCTACAGGGATTGTTTCTGAAGATCTTGTATGAATTGTATAGTCATATACAGGTTTTTCAATTGCTTTGTATTGCAATAAATCTTTTATATGCTCAATAAACAAATCATTATCAAATGCTAATGGATGGTCATAATTTGTTTTCAATCTTTCTTCCATTGGTAAATGCGTTTGATCTCTATAATAAGAATCTTGCTGAATCATTAAAATTGAATGACCTTTAAATTGATCATAAATTGCTTTTGTTACAGAAGTCTTACCAGAGCCAGTCCCTCCAGCAATTCCAATTACAATGGGCTTATTCCCCATACTTCAATCCCTCTTTCTTATCAAACTAACTTTTTTCTCATCATGTTGTAAGGATAAACTTTTTGATCCACTTTAATTTTTACAATTTCTAATGGATGTCTTGCAGCGTCTACTTCTGTTCCATCTTCATTAACAATTACACCAACTGTTTGTTTGAAGTTTTCAATTTCAGGTCCAAAGAATTCAATTTGATCACCTGGTTTGAAGTAGTTACGTTGTTGGATTGTTGCGATACCAGTTTCATCATCATAGTCTAATACAAGACCTGCAAAATCATACGTTGTTTTTTTGCTATGATTTCCATACATTTGCTCTTTCATTCCTGGGAATCCTTCAAAGAATGAAGAAGCAGTGTCACGATTCGCACATTTATCTAATTCTTCAACCCATTCTTCTTTAAATTCAAAGTTTTCTGGGTCAGCACAATATGCATCAATTATTTTACGATAAACAGATACAACTGTTGCTACGTAATGAATTGATTTCATACGTCCTTCAATTTTCAAACTATCTACACCCATTTCAATAAATTTAGGAATTGAACGTAATAAATTTAAATCTTTCGGGCTCATTGCAAATGGTGCATCTTCTTCAGCAAATAAAGCATTTTCTGAAGCATCCGGATTTTGAGATTCAGTTTGAACTAAATCGTAATCCCAACGACATGATTGACAGCATCCACCACGGTTCGAATCACGTGCAGTCATATGATTACTCAACGTACAACGTCCAGAATAAGCAATACACATTGCTCCATGAATAAATGTTTCAATTTCAACGTCTACTTTTTCTTTAATTTCTTTTATTTCTTCATAGCTCGTCTCACGTGCTAATACTAATCGATGTAATCCTTCTTCTTTCCAGTACTGTGCAGCACGATAATTTGATAAAGATTGTTGTGTACTTAAATGTACCTCTAATTTAGGTGCAGCTTCTTTACATGTTTCAATAATATATGGGTCAGCTACAATAATACCTGTAACACCTGCAGCTTCAATGCCTTGTAAATACTCAACTAATCCGTCCATGTTTTCGTTATGAGCAAATATATTTGTTGTTACATAAATTTTCGCATTAAATTTGTTTGCAAACTCTACTCCTTCAGCCATTTCTTCAATAGAGAAGTTATCTGCATTCGAACGTAAACCAAACTCTCTACCACCAATAAATACAGCATCTGCGCCATATCTTACTGCAATTTTTAATTTTTCTAAATTACCAGCAGGTGCTAATAGTTCAGGTTTCTTCACGATTACACGTTTGCCATCAACTATTTTATCTAATTGTCCAATTGCCATTATTAGTCCTCCTCTTTAATACAGGTAAGGTACAAGGTTCTAGTTCTAGAATTCCCTGGCTTTCCTGCTTTTCCATCATAAATCTTACCTCTATTAATACACTGTTTCTTTAAAGAAGAATCCTGTGTCCAGTGGTCTGTTTACAGGTTGGATTGCTTCGATTTTGTCGAAAAGTTCGTCTTTGATTTCTTCGTATGCTTCACGGTCTTCTACACATAGGTCTATAGCTTGTCTGTATAGTTTTGTTACTTCAATGATATACTCTGAAGATTTTAAGACACCATCAATCTTGAATGAATCAATACCTGCATCAACTAATTCTTCTAACTCGTTAACAATACAAATATCATTAGGACTCATAATATGAGTTCCATTTTGATCTTCAAAAATTGGGTATTTATTATTACGCTCGTGGTCAACTAAGAACATATTTTCTTCAAATTTCTTTTGCTCCACGATTTCTAAATTCTTTCCTTGGTATTCAAAGTAGTTACCAACAAGTGAACGTTTTGATTGGAACATAGCAGTCATTCCATGTACTTGTACTTCGATTTCCACTTTTGCATTTTCTTTAATTTCAGCGACAGCTTCAAAGCTTAATTCTCTAGCTAATACTGCACGTTTTGATCCACGTTTACCCCAGTAATTACAAGTAAACCAGTTCGTAGCCGTTGTTTCTGTATTCCAATGTAATTGCATATTAGGTGCAATTGCACGTACTGACATAAGAACTGCAGGATCTCCGAATACAATTGCATCCACTTTTGCATCTCTTAAAAAAGCAATATAATCTTCAATTTCATCAAGTATTTCATTATGGTAAACGCCATTCATCGCTACATATACTTTTACATTTTTTTTATGTGCAATTTCTACTGCTTCTTTTACAGCTTCTCGATTAAATTCGCCAGCTAAGCGTAATCCAAAACGTTGTTCACCAATAATAACTGCGTCTGCACCAGCATCAGCTAATTTATCTATATCATTTAGGTTAGTTGGCGTAACTAATAATTCAGGCTTAATCATTATTAACTCCCCTTTTCTTACTAATAGCAACTCCATCACCAATTGGTATAATTGTCGAATCATACTTAGGGTGATTCATTAGCCATTCATTGTAATTTTGAATCTTTTTTATTAAAGCTTTCTTTCGTCGATCATCAACTAAATCCGCACTTTCAGCAACTTGGCCTTTAAATAAAACATTATCTGAAATGATAACACCTCTGTCCGATAACAAAGGCTCATATAACTCAAAAAATCGTTTATACTGAGCCTTAGCTGCGTCGATAAAAATAACATCAAATTGTCTGTTCTCAGGCAACTTTTCTTTTAAAAGTAAAGCATCACCTTCTAAAAGTAGAATTCGATTACTGTAATCACTTCGCTCAATAAACTCTTTTGCTTTTCGAATTCGCTCTGCATTTCGCTCCATTGTAACAATCTTCACATTTGGAAACTCTTTTGCCATTCGAATACTTGAATAACCTATCGCACTACCAATTTCAAGAATGGAAGTTGGCTGTATTAAATATAGCAAACCAAGCATAAATTCCATGCCTGCTTTATCCATTATCGGCACATGATGCTCCAATGCATATGTTTCCATTTCTTCTATAAAAGGTTCTCTATGTTTATAAAAATTCGCCAAGTATTGACGAACTAAAACGTCATTCATTGCTTATAAAGCCTCCAATAGAAATACAACCTTGTCTTAAAACAAGGTGTAAGTAAAATTTCTGTGTATCTGAATTTTTTTAGACCCGTAATATTCTAACATAAAAAAAAGACCCTTGGCTAGTACCAAGAATAGTTGCAACGCTTTCACTATTTTTTAATTTACAAAATTCCTCAGTAGACTATTTATACTACTGAGGAATTTAATATTTTCACTTTAAAAAAAGTTATAAATTGGCAGCAAGGTAGAGTAATCGACGTTGTTGCCAATTTTAGGAATAAAGTATAAGTGCAACTATGTCTTAAGTCTTCGCCTAAAAGGCTTGTCAATCGACGAGTTTACTATAATATACAAGTATTTCCAACTTTTTATTTTATATGCTTTTCTTTTTCTGTATTGTGTTCTGCTAACGATTTTGTAAAGATTACTTTACCTGTCTTATCAGCAAGGAAATATAAATAATCTGATTTGGCAGGCTCAAGAGCAGCTACTATACTATCAACACCAGCACTTGCGATTGGTCCTACAGGTAACCCTTTAACATAATAAGTATTAAAAGGAGATTTAACTTCTAAATCTTTATATAATACACGTTCTTTATGTTTACCTAGTGCATACAAAACTGTTGGATCCGTTTGTAATGGCATTCCTATTTTAAGTCGATTATAAAATACACTTGAAATTAACTTTCGATCGGTTGTACCAGTTGCTTCTTCCTCAATTAACGAGGCCATTGTTAATGTCTGATGAGGCGTAAGTTTTTTGTTACTCATTTCTGTTTTATATTGATCTAAAATTTTCACTGTTTCATTTAGCATAGGAGTGATAATTTCCTCTAAGCTCGGAGTAAAATCCCCATACATATAAGTTGAAGGATATAAGTACCCTTCTAATGGATAGCGAATTCCAGGTTTAAAAACATCATTCGTTATTAATTGAGGAAACTTTTTTTGTAGCCCCTGAATAAATGCTTTATCATTCAACTGTTTTAGTACAGCTGCTTGATCTAATTTAAATTCTTTTGCAATAATCGCTGCGATTTCGTTTAACTGAGAACCTTCAGGAATCATTAAATCCTTAACTGCAACTTGATATTTACCACCTACCTGTAAGTGGTTTACAATCGTTGCAACTCCTTGGTTTTCGCTAAAATGATAATTCCCTGATTTTAGACTAGCCTTGTTATGCAACTTCACATATAGTTTAAAAATTGATGTATTTTTTATTAAGTTTTTCTTTTTAAAAATTGCTGCAATATTATCTACAGAACTTCCTTCAGGAATTGTTACCAATTTAACTTGTTTATTTGCTGAATTAACAGGTTTTAACATATATTTATAAGTTGCAAAACCCGCTCCAACTACGACAATACAAGCAATAATTAAATATGTAAAAATACGCATACCTCTGCTTTTTTTATTTATATTCTTGTATCCATTTTTATCAAAATCATTAAATGACAAACTTATCTACCTCCTTTTCCACGTTATAGTATACTACAATTATGTGCTAAATCGGCAATTTTCTACATAAAAAAATGCTAAACACTTTTATAAGCGCTTAGCATTTTTAAATCCAGAGATATTATTCTCCTTCTTCTTCGTCAAAGAAAGTGTTTAATACTTCTTCAATCATTTCCCACTCTTCGTCAGATTCGATTGGATATAACTCTCCATCTTCACCATCTTCTGCAGGAATGAAGCTAGATGCATGGTAGATTGGGTCTCCATCTTCATCAAACTCTTGTCCAACTGGACTATAAATAACGTATGATTTACCATAATCATCTGATTCAAAAGTCATGATAATATTACAAAGAATCTCATTACCTTCCTCATCGATGATTGTAATTTGTCTGTCTTCACCGTGTTCCATTTATATCACCTCAATTATTTATCCTTTTATGTATAAGTGAATAGTTAGAGGGGCCGCTCAATAAGTAATACTGTAAATACTCTTATTGTCGGCCAATCTCCATTCTTCTTTATCACTTTATACTATCTAAGTAGTTTTGTAAAATAACTACTGCTGCCATTTTATCGATAACTTGTTTTCTTTTCTTACGACTTACGTCAGCAGAGATTAGAAAACGTTCGGCAGCCATTGTTGAAAGTCTTTCATCCCATAGTATAACCGGAAGATTGAATTCTTCTTCAATCATTTTTCCAAAACGGGTACAAGCTTCACCGCGTTCTCCAATACTTCCGTTCATATTTTTAGGTAAGCCTACAACTATTTTTTCGACTTCGTAGCTGTCGATGATTTCTTTTAGTCGGTCTAGTCCAAATTTCTGACGTTCTTCATCAATTTTGACTGTCTCAATACCTTGAGCTGTCCAACCAAGAGCATCACTTACAGCTACACCAATTGTTTTAGTACCTACATCTAGCCCAAGTGCTCTCATTAATTATTCTCCACGATGTTGTTGTAAGTAAGATTTAACTAATTCCTCAATGATTTCATCACGTTCTAATTTTTTCATCATACTTCTTGCGTCATTATGACGAGGAATGTATGCAGGATCACCTGATAATAAATATCCTACTATTTGATTGATTGGATTATAGCCTTTTTCTTGTAACGCGTCATGAACCTTTAACAAAACTTCATTAACTCGTATATCTTGACCTTCATCTTGCAAACTAAACTTCATCGTTTTATCAAATGAATCCATACAAAGCACCCCACTTATCCGTATATTTTTAGCTAATTACATTGTACCATTTTTATTACTCAGTTACGAATCAGCTAAAAATTTTTATATCTGTTATTGTACACGATTTTTGTATTATTTAGAAATCGTGTTCATCCATTTTTCAACAAAAGCAACAGCCTCGTCTAATTTCGAAGGATCTTTACCGCCAGCTTGAGCCATATCGGGACGGCCTCCGCCTCCTCCGCCACAAATTGAAGCAGCTTCTTTTATTAAATTTCCTGCATGATATCCTTGACCTACTAAATCTTTTGTAACGCCAGCAATTAAGTTTACTTTACCTTCATTAGCAGAACCAAGTAATACAACAACAGAACCAACCTTATTCTTAAGGTCATCAACCATTGTGCGAAGACTATTCATATCTGCTCCATTTACTTTAGCAGCAACGAATTTTACTCCATTTACTTCTTTAACGTTATTACTAATATTTCCTGCTTCAATATTGCTTAATTTTGAAGAAAGTGATTCATTCTCTTTTTGTACTTGTTTTAAATCTGATTGTAAAGTTTCAATACGAGCAACAACGTCTTTCGTATTTGATTTTAATAGGCCAGCTGCCTCTTTTAGTTGACCAATTTGTTCTTGCATATATTCGTAAGCTGATTTGCCAGTTACTGCTTCAATACGGCGCGTACCAGCTCCAATACCTGACTCAGAAATTATTTTAAATGTACCGATTGATGCTGTGTTATCAACATGACATCCACCACATAGCTCAAGACTATAATCTCCAACTTGTACTACTCGTACTACATCACCATATTTTTCACCGAATAATGCCATTGCTCCCATTGCTTTTGCTTCAGCAATTGCTTTTTCTGAAATTTGAACTGGAATGCTTTCCCAAATTTTTTCATTCACAATTTTTTCAATTATTTCAAGTTCTTCAGACGTTACTTGACCAAAATGTGAGAAGTCAAAACGCAAGCGTTCTTGGTTTACTAATGAACCAGCTTGATTTACATGAGTTCCAAGTACATCCTTTAATGCTTGGTGTAATAAATGAGTAGCTGTGTGGTTCTTTACAATACTTGAACGATTAGCTTTATTAATTGTTGATTCAACTTTAGCACCAACCGATAACGCACCTTCAACAACCTTCACTCGATGTAAATTTTGTCCGTTTGGAGCTTTTTGAACATCAAGCACTTCTACTTTTAAACCAGGAGCAGTTAAAGTTCCACGGTCTGCAATTTGACCTCCACTTTCAGCGTAGAAAGGAGTTACATCAAGTATTAAATGCGCTTCTTCGCCATTTGCTACATCTTCAACTTTTTCTCCGTCTTGTACTAGAACAAGAACTGTAGATTTTACCGAACCTTCGCTATAACCTACAAAAGCTGATGTTTCCTTGATTTCACGAAGTGCTTCACTTTGTACCTGCATTGAGTCAACATCTTGTCTTGCAGAACGAGCACGCTCACGTTGTTTTTCCATTTCAACTTCGAAACCGTCATGATCAACTGTTAATCCTTCTTCTTCTGCATATTCTTCTGTTAATTCAATTGGGAATCCATATGTGTCATAAAGTCGGAAAACATCCTCACCTTTAATTACAGTACTTCCTTTTGCTTTTGCATCCTTCATTACATTTGTAAGAAGTGATAATCCTTCATGTAATGTTTCATGGAAACGCTCTTCCTCATTTTTAATTACTTTCTGAATGAACGGTACTTTTTCTTTCACATTTGGATAGTAGCTTTCCATGATTTCTGCAACAACTGGAACAAGTTCAAACATAAATGGACGTTCAATACCTAATTTTTTAGCAAAACGAACAGCACGACGGATTAATCGACGTAATACATATCCGCGACCTTCATTTGAAGGAAGAGCGCCATCTGCAACAGCAAAAGATACTGTACGAATATGGTCAGCAATTACTTTAAAAGCAGTATCTTGATCTAATTGTCCATTTCGATATTTTTGACCAGAAATTGTTTCAACAACATTGATAATTGGCATAAATAAATCAGTGTCAAAGTTTGTGTCTACTTCTTGTAATACACTTGCCATACGTTCTAAGCCCATGCCAGTATCAATGTTTTTGTTTGGTAATTCTGGGTATTCTTTGCGGTCTAAACCATCTTTTGAATTAAATTGAGAGAATACAATATTCCAAATTTCTAAATATCGATCATTTTCTAAATCCTCTTTTAATAATTTAATTCCAATGTTTTCTGGATCATATTTTGTTCCACGATCATAGAAAATCTCTGTACATGGTCCACATGGTCCTTCACCAATTTCCCAGAAGTTACCTTCTAACAGGATAATATGCTCAGGATCTAATCCTAATTTAATCCATAAATCATACGTTTCTTTGTCTTCAGGATAAACAGTAACGTATAATTTTTCTTTTTCAAAACCAAACCATTCAGATGAAGTTAAAAGCTCCCAGCCCCATGTTACAGCTTCTTCACGGAAATAATCTCCGATTGAGAAATTACCTAACATTTCAAAAAATGTATGGTGACGAGCTGTTTTCCCAACATTCTCAATATCGTTTGTTCGAATTGATTTTTGTGAATTTGTTATCCTTGGATTCTCTGGAATTACACGACCATCAAAATATTTTTTTAATGTCGCTACACCACTATTAATCCATAATAAAGTTGGGTCTTCTACTGGTACTAAAGATGCACTTGGCTCAATCGTATGACCTTTTTCTTTAAAGAAATCTAAGTACATTTGGCGAATTTGAGCAGCAGTTAGCTTTTTCATTATATTAACCTCCATTTAGTAAATTTATAATGTTATAAAAACAAAAAAATCCCGTCCCTAAAACAGGGACGAGATGTACTCGCGATACCACCCTGATTATGAATAGAAAGCTTGTTGCTTAGGCAAAATGCCTCGAAGTCTATTCATCACCTCAAGAGACCGTAACGTGGTCTGACGCGTCAGTGATTAGCTGCATTCAGGAGTAGCTTTTCTGTCACCCTTCATTAAAGTTTCTTTCAGCCTAGGAAACTTCTCTCTTTTGCATAAGCTTAAATGGTTTAGTGACATACTTGTTCCTTCAAAATTTTGCAAATATAAATTGTATGAAAAAATAGTATCATTGTCAAAAATGAAAGTCAAGTTGAGAGACGTTCTTTTCTATTACTGTAATAACGAATAACAGAAATGATGACAACTAATACTGGTACAGCAATTAACAAACCTATAAAACCAGCTATTTCACCTGCAACTAATAATGAAAACATAATTATAACTGGATGAGTATGAATTGATTTTCCAATTATCATTGGAGAAAGAACGTTTCCTTCGATCAATTGTAAAATAATTAATGTAATCCCTACTCTAATTAATAAACTGGTCCCTTCCGAAGCGGCTAAAAACAGAGTTGGTACAGCCCCAATAACCGGTCCGAAATACGGAATAATATCTGTTATTCCAATTACCACTCCTAATACTAGAGCATATTTCATTCGAACAATCCATAGAAATATTGTTGCTAACACAAACAGTAAAAAACATACTAATATTTGACCACGAATATATTTTCCAAATGTATTATTAAGTTCTTTCGCTAAACCTTTTGCTTCATATCGCCATTTGTAAGGGATAATTTTCCAAAACATATTCGATAAGACCTTATAATCTTTTAAAAAGTAAAAAACGATAAACGGAATGATAAATAGTGAAATAATATTATTTACTAATTGCTTCATCCATTCACCAGATTTATTCAATAATGATAATCCCGATTTTTCAGCACCATTAATCATTAAATCAATACGGTTATGAAGAAAAATTGGCATCCTTGAAGTCTTTCGTTCGATTTTTGATAAGAAATTATCATATAATGCCATTACTTTAGGAAAAGCTCTTAAAATATCTTGCCACTGTTGTTTAAAAATAGGGAGTAATAAATAAAGCCCTAATACACATCCTCCAAAAAATAATAAATAAATCAATAAAATGGCTATTACTCGTTTTATCCCTTTATTATGAATATATTCAATTGCAGGATGTAACAAATAGGCAATGATTAACCCAATCAAAAATGGAACCATCGATTTTAAAACACCAATTACAATATGTAAATAAACCGGTTTTAAATAATAAAAAACAATTCCAACTAATCCAATTAGCAAAATTAAACATAACCGATAGATCCATTTTAACTTTATACCGTCCATAAAAAAACCTCCATACTGTTAATAGTATGGAGGTTTTCAATTAAATTATGTGACTTGTTAAAAATTTTGAGAACTCTTCTCTCTTCACAACATTCAATACACATTTCGTTTTTGCCTCTTGTTCAACAATTATTTGTTCATTTGGAAATTCCTTCTCTACACCAATTGTCATATAAGCTAATTTCTCTTGTGCACGCCTTGACCTAGTATTTGACTCTTTTGCACCAGCAAAAACATAGTCCATTTTCAACTCGTTAAAAGCAATTTTTAAAATTTCAATTTTTGAAGCTTCATTATACCCTTTCCCCCAAAATGGAACCCCTATCCAAGTACCCATATGACAAATTCCATCTCCTCGGTCAATGTGCTTTAAAGTTGTTATACCGACTACCTCATCTTGCTCATTCAATATTATCCGATTTATAACCTTACCTTCTAATTCCTTCTGAACAATATAGCTAATAAATCCAATTGTATCATCAATATGATCTACTTTTATTCCCAATACATCTTTCACACCTGGATCTGATGATAACTCAAAAACCTGCTCTGCATACTTCAAATCATTCTTAACAAGCCTAACTCCCACTCCCATATTTACCATCCCTTTTCCATGTTTTTATAAATGATAAAAGAAGATGTTCATTTACTCAATGAAAACTTTTAAATATATTTGGAATGTATAATTAGGATTGGATTTAATACATTGAAAAAACAAAGCACATATCCTTTTTCAGAGATAATTCATTTTTTATCCAATAATGATTTTATATGTTATATGTTTGAGAGGTTTTATACGATCAACAAACTCAAGTAATTGTTTAATCTTGAGAAGTTAAAAATATATAAGAGCTTATTTTTAGAAAAACATTTTAAAATGATTATAATAATACGTTGAAGTTCGATCTTAATTGACCTACAAACTGATTACTATGCTGTATGCTACTCTAAGTAACGGATATTAAATTAGGTTTTTAGTGCAACCATTTTTTGATGAATAAATTGATTGGAACTGAAGGGATGCTCGACTCCTATAGGGTATGCGGGAAGCCTGAGACCCCACAGGAACGTACGTGACGAGGAGGCTCAGGTCTCGCCCAATGGAAAGCGAGCATCCCGCAGTGGAAATCAATCTCACTAAACTCCTTTACGAAAATTTGGTTATTTAATTGACAAGGTTGTTTAGTAATTAATTGTCTAACTCTTTTTCGACAATAAAAAAGCACATGCCCTTAAAGACATGTGCCTAAAAAAATTAAAGCATTTTTTTCAATGACTTTCTCATACGTTTCATGTTCTTTGAAGTAAGCCATTTGTTATCGTACATTAACTTCATCGCAAGTGCACCTGCACCTAAACCTAAACCTAATAAAGAGCTTTTTCTAGCCATCAATTACCCACTCCTACATACTAAGTTTTCGATCCTCTTCGTCAAATAAATCATCCAACGAACTTAACGTACCATCTTCTTCAACTTGGTGGGTATAAATTATGCCTTTATTAATTGTTAGTTCAATATAACATCCCCAACAATAATATTGATTTACACCTATTTTCCCTAAGTCTTTACTATGACAATTTGGACAAATCACAACGCTCGCTCCCTTAGCCTAAAAAGGCAATGTTTCTAAGCATTGTGACCAAATTTTCATAAAAATATACGTTAGTACAGGAATCGTCTTGCACTATATATTCTTAGTCATTTACATGAAATCATAAGGTGAAAGATTTGGTAATTCGTCTGATAGCTGAAATGGTAAATCCTCGTTTAGCTGTACTTCACCATTTTCAATCCCTTTTAGTTTCATACATAGAGTAGTTTGTCTTTGACCATCATCTGTTCTTCCAATGCCTTGAATAAATGCATCTTGTTCACCGCACATGATTAAGAACTTCTTACTTCTTGTCACTGCAGTGTAAATTAAATTTCTTCGAAGCATTCGATAATAACTTTTGACAATTGGAAGCACAATAATATCAAATTCACTACCTTGAGACTTATGAATTGAACAACAGTAAGCAAGAGTTAATTGAGAAAAATCGGGTCTAGTATACGTCACTTCATTTCCATCAAATGAAACGATTATAATATCTTGTTGTTCTACATTTTCTTTGGCGAAAAAAATGTTTACAATTTCACCCATATCTCCATTAAAAACATTATTTTCAGGAATGTTTACGAGTTGGAGAACTTTATCACCTGTACGAAAAGTTGTATCACCAAAATTCATTTCACGTTGCTTTTCTTTTTTAGGATTAAACACTTCTTGAAGCCCTTCATTTAGAGCATCAATTCCTGCTGGGCCTCGATACATCGGTGCTAATACTTGGATATCTCTTACAGGAAAACCTTTTTTATTGGCGTTTTCACACACTTTTTTGACGACTTCAACAACTTGTTGACTTGAACAACCGATAAATGAACGATCTTTTCTTTGTTCAAACAAATCCTCGGATATTGTTCCATCTTTTATATAATGTGCAAGCGTAATAATCGAAGAATCTTCTGATTGACGGTAAATATCTTTTAATCGTACTGTTGGAACTGTACCAGAGTTTAATAAATCCTTTAAGACTTGACCTGGGCCAACAGAAGGTAGTTGATCCTCATCCCCTACAAAAATGACTTGGCATCCTTCTGGAATGCTTTTGAGTAGTTGATTCCCTAACCAAACATCGACCATTGAAAACTCATCAATAATTAGTAACTTTCCATTTAAAGGATTTTCCTCATGATGGCTAAACTCCCCTTCTCTTGTCCAACCGAGTAAACGATGGATTGTTACTGCCGGTAATCCAGTTGCTTCACTCATTCTTTTTGCCGCTCTACCTGTAGGTGCAGCAAGCAAATAAGGAAATGGATCATCTTTCGGGTAAGAATGCTGATCTAATGATAAATCATGGATTGTTGAAAACAGATTAACAATTCCTTTAATAACTGTCGTTTTACCTGTCCCTGGACCACCTGTAAGGACCATCATAGCTGACTCCATAGCCTTTTTGATTGCTTGTGCTTGTGAAGGGGCGTATTTTACATTCATTTTTGATTCGAGGTCTTCTAGCTCTTTTGTAAATCTAGTTTCAGTCATTTCTCCTAAATCTGGAGCACTGCTTAATAACTTTTGGATCGCATTTACAATGCCTTTCTCAGCGTAATAAAGTGCAGCTAAATAGATTCTCTCATCTTCCATTACTAGCTTTCCGTCTGCTACCAATCGTTTCATTTCCCGAGAAATGTCGACTGCTTCGACAAGTTCTTTATCCTGTTTCATTAATAATTGTCTAGTTTCATCAATAAACTGATCTTGCGTTATATAAACATGTCCTTCTTGCATTGATAAATGTTCTAAAATATAAATACAACCCGCTCGTATCCGATCTGGATGATTCCCTGTAATACCGATTGCTCGACCAATTTCATCTGCTCTTCCAAACCCAATCCCATCCACATCTTCAATTAACTTAAATGGATTTGTTCTGATAACATCTAGAGTTGATTCATTATAAGTCTTATAAATTTTAATCGATAAACCCGTTCCAATACCGTAGCTACTTAAAAAGCTGATTACTTTTTCAAGACCTTGATGAGATAGAATTGTTTCATAAATTTCTGTAGCTTTCGATTTTGCCAGCCCGGGAACACCTTCTAGGCTATCTGCATTATCTAAAATTTTATTAATTGCACCTTCACCTAAATGATCAACGATTTTCTCAGCTGTTTTCTTTCCAATTCCTTTAAATAAATCTGATGATAAATATTGAATAACACCTTTTTTAGTAGATGGAAGTTCTTTTTCAAATGATGAAATTTGAAACTGTTTACCATACCTCGGATGGTCTTTTACAATCCCTTTAAATGTATATGTTTCATCTTCATTCATCCTTGGAATATTCCCAGTAATGGTCATTTCCTGTTCACAATTTGATAAATTTGTATCAACTACTTTTACCTTTGCAACAGTATAAAAATTTTCTACATTATAAAAGATGATTGTTGTGATATGCCCTTTAATATATGGTGTCTCATCAACAAACAATTCCATTTCACTTTGGGTTTGCATTTCTCCACCTCCCCGAACTTACACAACTAAACTAGTTTCAATCTACTTCTTTATTTTCAATTACTTTTAAAGCATGCATCGCAAGCATATGATCATCTTGACTTTCAATCGCTTTATTAAAATGGTCTTTCGCAATAGTAACTTGATCATTAAACATCGCAATTATGCCTAGATTATAATGTGCATCAGCATGAAGTTCATCTAATTGTAAAACTTTTTCTAAATTAATTTTTGCTTCATCTAACATTTCTAATTTAGCTAAAGTAAGGCCATATTGGAATAATGCGTCAACATCTTTATCATCTAGTTCAATCGCTCGTTGAAAAAATGGAAGTGCAAAACGATCTTCTCCATTATTAACACAACATAATCCAATCATAAAATGGACATCACTATCATTCATGCCAAGTTTCACACAATGTTGAAAATGTTTTTTAGCTAATTCAAACTTTCCATCTTCAAAATACACTGTTCCAACTGCATAATGCGCTGCAGCCAATTCTGGATCAATTTCTAAAGCCTTTTCAAAAAAACGACAAGCTCGTTCGACATCTCCCATCGATAGTAAAAGCTGACCAAAATTAACATACGCTAATGTATTAGTAGGATTTTCTTCAATTTCTTTCGTTAAAAAATTAGCTGCATCCTCTAAGTTACCTTCTTGCAGGGCTGCTACTCCACGTTCAAAATTATTCATATATGACACCTCTATGTATTTTCTTTCAATTATTTTTGATAGACTCCATTTTCTGTACTTAATCAGTTTAAGAAACTTAATATATCTATTTAACACTATCACACCATAGTATACATTTCAAAGGAACGTTTCTTCAAAATTTCTACGATAAATTATGTATTTCCATTCAAAAAAACAACCCCAACCATTATGATTGGGGTAAATAGATTTATCTTAAATAAGTTAATTCATTACCATCGATAAATGCACGATCAATTGTTCCTCCACCTAGACAGTCTGTCCCGTCGTAAAATACAACGGCTTGTCCTGGAGTGATTGCACGAATTTTTTCGTGGCAAAGAATTCTTACGGAGTTATCATCTAAAATGTGAACTGTTACTTCATTATCTTCAGAACGATAACGGAATTTAGCAGTACATATAAATGAACCTTCTTTCGGTTTATTTGATGTCCAACTAATATCAGAAGCAAGTACTTCATTACTATAAAGCAACTCATTATGAAAACCTTGTTCAACTAATAAAATATTATTTTTTAAGTCTTTTCCTACAACGAACCAAGGGTCACCATTTCCACCGATTCCAAGTCCATGACGTTGACCAATTGTATAATACATAAGTCCATCATGTTTACCTTTAACTTCCCCGTTCATTGTTCTCATTTCACCAGGTTGTGCAGGTAAATAATTACTTAGAAATTCTTTAAAGTTACGTTCACCTATGAAGCAGATTCCAGTACTGTCTTTTTTCTTAGCTGTCGCTAAATCTGCCTCTTCAGCAATTTTACGGATTTCAGGCTTTAAATAGCCTCCAAGTGGAAACATAACTTTCGATAGTTGTTCTTGACCAAGTTGATTTAAAAAATAAGTTTGGTCTTTATTGCTATCAATTCCTCGTAACATTTTATATTCTCCGTCACGAAACTCAACTCCAGCATAATGACCTGTCGCTACATAATCTGCTCCAAGCTCCATTGCATGTTCAAGAAATGCTTTAAACTTAATTTCTTTATTGCACATTACGTCTGGATTTGGTGTTCTACCTTTTTTATATTCATCTAAGAAATAGGTAAACACTTTATCCCAATATTGCTTTTCAAAATTCACTGCATAATACGGAATTCCTATTTGATTACAAACTGCAATTACATCTTCATAATCCTCAGTTGCTGTACATACGCCAAATTCATCTGTGTCATCCCAGTTTTTCATAAAAATACCGATGACATCATATCCTTGTTGTTTCAATAAATATGCTGTTACAGACGAATCTACACCACCTGACATTCCTACTACTACGCGAGTGTCTTTTGGATCTTTTTTATTCATAAATAATATCCCCTCGCACTATAAAAATTTATATTTTAACTAATCTTTTTACAATTGAAGATACACGTTCTCCAAGTATACGGATTTGTTCGTCTGTATTTCCATAACCAAAGCTGAACCGAACCGAAGAACGTATTTTAGGTGAATCTATTCCAAACATTTCAACTAAAACATGTGATGGATCTATACTACCAGCTGTGCAAGCAGACCCACTTGAAGCTGCTATGCCTGATAAATCAAGGTTTACCAAAAATGATTCAATTGAAATATCCTCAAATGATAAGTTTAACACATGTGGTGCAAAAAACGAGTCATTTCCATTCTTTTCAAAACGAATGCCATTTTCTTTTAGAACATTCATTAAAATTTCATGGAAACGCAAATAGCTTTCTATCCGTTCATCTCTTTCGATGTGAATTACTTCTACTGCTTTAGCTAATCCAACAATACCAGGAACATTTTCTGTACCCGCACGACGTTTACGCTCTTGCTGTCCACCATATTGTAATTGTGTAAAAATTGCATTTTCACTTACATAAAGAAAACCTACACCTTTAGGTCCATTAATTTTATGTGAGGAAATGGATAAAAAGTCGACTCCAAGTTCTTCAACATTAATTGGAATTAAGCCGTAAGCTTGTACTGCATCTGTATGGAAATGAGCTTTATGGTCACTAAGAAGTTCACCAATTTCTTTAATTGGTTGAACTGTTCCGATTTCATTATTAACCATCATAATTGATACTAAAATTGTATCATCACGCAGTGCGGCCTTTACATCCTCTACATTCACACGACCTGTATGATCAACAGGTAAATACGTAACCTCAAAGCCTTCCTTTTCAAGAGCCTGGCATGTATGTAATATAGCATGATGCTCGATGCTTGAGGTAATAATGTGCTTACCATATTTTTGATTCGCAAAAGCAGCGCCTAAAACAGCAAGGTTATCACTTTCCGTTCCACCGCTTGTAAAAATAATTTCGTTAACTTTTGATCCTATACTATTAGCACAAATCATGCGTGCTGTATCAATCTTTTGGCGAGCTTGTCGGCCAAATGAATGAATACTAGATGGATTCCCAAAAGTCTCTTGCATTTCTACAACCATCTTTTCAATTACTTCTGGATGCATTGGAGAAGTCGCAGCATGATCTACATAAATACGTTCCATTTTTATTAAATCCTTTCTTTATGAAGCGTTCAACTATTTTTGAACGCACTAAAATTAAATATAAAACATATATCCATTTAAATCATCAGATTCTAATTTTGCTAAATCCTCAAGACTCGTATGGTCTAACACTTCATTAATCGCTTTTTGAACACGAGTCCATAACTCTCTTTGTGCAGGATTTTCATCTTCAAGATTTTCGATTGGAGATAATGATCCTTCAAGTGCAGTTATCACTTCACCTGCAGAAATTTCATTCGGTTCCTTTGTTAAAATATACCCACCATATGCTCCACGAATACTCTTAACTAATCCTGCATTACGTAATAATGAAATAATTTGTTCTAAATAATGCTCAGAAAGATTTTGTGCTTTCGCAATACTCTTGAGTGAAATTGGTTTATCACAATATCTTTTAGCTAATTCAATCATAACTGTCAGTCCGTATCTTCCCTTAGTTGAAATCTTCATTAATTCACTCCGTTCAATAAACTGTATCTCTTATTTTTATCAGATTTATCCTATTTTTAAACTGTAGTAATACAATTATTGTACACTATTTATCCTATAAATTCACATGCCAGGAAAAAAATGCACTAAACCAATTGGAAAAGTGCAATATCCATCTATGTTAATAACTAGTCAGTTAAGTTTACTAACTTGAACTTCAACGCATTATAAATTCTAAAATTTTTACTCCATCATTCTCGCTAATTATCTAGTAATCTCAAAATCGAGGAAAAAGATTAAGATTTCTCTAAATCTACAAAAAAGAAACACCCCTAATGTTATATAGTTTAACTATACGACATTAGGGGTGTTTTCTATTTTATTCTGTTTGCTTTCTTTTTTTGCTTGCTTAACTTTTCAATTTACCAGCACGTACGAATTGAGCAGCTGCCGCTTTTTCATCGAAATCTTCAACATTTTTTCTAGATTCTTTTATGTTGTTTAAAAAGCTTATGACTTGGAATTCGATACTTTTAATTTCGTATTCAGTATCAGCATTTAATAAATCCTCTAATAAATCTAAATAAATGGCTTTCTCTTCGGGTGTTAGCACTAGCCTCATTACATGCCTCCTTCATCTTTTGCCAAGTAAATTATTGAAAATACTACACAATTTGCTTAGAAATATTATGCAGTGAACTTACCCTTTCCCGTTCAGTGTTAAGAGCCCTGCTTAAAAGAAAGCTTTGAGATGAGAGACCAGCTAATATACAGTATCCGATTACCATCCGCATATCTTTTAACATGTTTTCTGGTATAAATAAAGAAACAAATAATGTCGCGGCTGTTGCTCCAAATAAAATATCTGCAAGAAAACCTAAATAAAAGCCTTTCTTTCGTCTCACCGGGAGCATAATCGTACCTTTGTTAAACAGGATGTGAAAAATAAATCCGGTCACTCCACCAATGACAACCGCCAGGACATAGAGCTTAACCATGTTCATCCTCCATTCTTATTTTAGGTACAAAAAAAATTCCTACTTTCGTTTCGAAGATAAGTTAATCGAAATGATCGCTAGGATTGGACAAGTTCTATTTAAAATATGAACAGCTTGTTCTTATTATTATAAAAGCTTAAAAATAAATTATCAAAACATTTTGTAAAATTTATCCAATTGTGACAAAAAATAAGGTAAAAGACCTGAATTTTTATTTCTACAAATACACTACAAGACTATTTAACTATTTCTCATTACCCTTATTATGATATATTGGAATTAAAAAGAAGCTAGAGGAGGTTTTAAGTTGGCTGTACAAAGAAAATTCAAGAAAATAGTAAAGCAATTACGCCACCAAGATCTATATGAGCGCGCAAAAGGCATAGACCAACTTAGAAAGTCTCTTCGATCAGGTGCTTCTATTGAATCATTAATTTATTTATTAGAAGAAGCGGGAAGCAATTTCCCGAAATCAATAGAAGATTGGGATGATGGAAGTTATCACTTAGTTGGATTTTGTTCAGAGTTTGCACTCCAAGAATTAATAACTCCAATCGAAAAGAATTTTGAAGCATATAGTGAACGAGCAAAACTTCAAGCTCTTTATTTATTAATAAGTCTGAAATCAGAGTTAGCTAGAGATGCTTATATACGAATCATTGAAAAAAATAGTAAACGATACTCGCTTGATATCGATGTTCAATTCATTTTCGAAGAGACAAATTGGGCTCCAGAACTTGTAAAAAAACTATTACGTTTAATCGAAAATGAAGAAACTGCAGTTTCAATTTTCCATCTGATTCTATTATGTAAAAGAAATTCAATTTCTTTACCTTTTTCATCCGCTGAGAACGATTATATAATCGAAAAAATTAAAGTTTTATATAAGCTTAAACGAGAATCATATTTAAATTATGATCAAGATTACAACTTACAATATGTGTACCAGGCTTGGAAGGAATCTTACCTCATTGTTCGAACAGAAATGGGTATTTGCCTTCAATTAATGCAATATTATTATGACGATCGCATGCTTGAATATTTAAAAGAAGCACTTGAGTATAAAGATCCTTACCTAAAAGTGGATGCTGTTATATCACTGATGGAACATGGCGTACAAATGAAAAAAGAAATTCTTGATTATTGTGCTCATAATATAGAATCTGCGGTATGGTTTTATACAAAATTTAATGAATTTTCAAAGAAAGATGTATACACATTTACGGAAGAGCATCAACATAGTTTTGTGAAAAACAGACTGTTTCTTTATTTAATTACTCATGAAGATTTTGGTGTGATTCCCGACGAGATTGAAATTATAAAGCGTTATGATACTTCAAACTATTATGAACAAGAAGTAACTTATTATTTAACTAAATTTCGAAGTCAGCAAGAAAATTGGGAAGAAAATGATTGGATGGCTGCATATGTAGGGGCTTATATTTCTGTCCAAATTCCTAGTCCACGATTTTATGATGAAACAATTACGGCATTTACAAAATGGGATAAATATACTGAGGATGAACATAAAACCCAACTTGAATTATTAAATAAAGAAGAAAACGATAAATTAGGTCAAGAAGTCATTTTGGAATCAAAGCCAAGCTGGCATTTTGGTACTTATTTTCTTGGATTTCTAACTGCTGTTAGAACAGGTACTGCTTTTGGAAATCACGATCCTATTTATTTTTTATTACTAGCTTTACTATGGATTATTTTCTTATATAAAGTGTATGCAACAATTCAACTTCGAAAAGAATCTAAATTAATTTTAACAAGTAGACAGCTATCCTTAAAAAAAGGTAATGAATTAAAGTCGATTGAGCTTCATAAGATAAACCGGATGACAATCGAACTCCGAAAATGGGGTAAAAACGAAGGTAAAATGGCAGCATATCAACGAAAAGTAAATTATATTGTTTTCTATGATAAAGATGACGAAGAGATTTTATCAATCCCTTCAACTTTTATTAAACCGGATCTACTTTTCCTCGAGATCAAATTACTGACTAGTCATTTAGTTGATTCTCCAACTATTGAAGTGTTTGAAAATGATATAAGTGCTTAAAAGTCGAGACTCGAATCTCGGCTTTTTTTATTCATGTTCCGTTCATATTAGGTTGTTATGATAATACTTAAAGATTTTTATACTAAATTACATATATCAAACTAACTATCGGGGGACAGGTTTATTTATGAATTCTAAAAAAAGTTGGTGGATTTTATTTATAATTTCGCTTTGTGTCATTGTTCCTTTTATGGCTCCTTATTTTCTTATTGATCCAGAGAAAAGTCGTATCCAAATTAGTTCAACTTCAATTCAATACCCTGCTTTAATTACACATATCTGTTTTGCATTTATTGCTTTAATTGCTGGGTTCTTGTCGTTTGTAAAAAAGATTAGCTCTCGTAATCCGAGAATCCATCGAATGATCGGAACTATTTACTATACTAGCGTTTTTATAAGCGGAATTTTGTCATTGATTGTAATATTTTATATTGATAATTTTTCAAAAGTAATGTCTTTTCTTGTTTTAGCTATACTTTGGATTTTCACTACAATTAAAGGTATTCTTAGCGCAAAGAAGAAAAATTACATAGCCCACCAAATCTGGATGACTCGAAGTTTTGGAATCACTCTAGTAGCAGTAAGTGGTCGAGTTTTAGTGCCATTTATATTATTAGCCTACTTTTTGCTAAATGGATTGGATCTACCTGGTGGAAGAGAACGAATGATTGAGGAAGCCCTAAATGTTAATATATGGGTAGGTTTATTAATAAATTTAATCATAATAGAGTGGATCATATTAAAAAGGAAGGTAGAATAAGCGACCAATTTCGCTTTATTTCTACCTTCTCTTTAATTAATGACTTAATTACGATTTTTTTTAAACTGCTGTAGTTTTTCAAAAATAGCCCCGTAACGTTTTTCGTTACCTGCTTCTTTTGGTTTATAGTAAACTTGATTTACTAGTCGATCTGGAAGATATTGTTGATTTACCCAACCGCCAAAATTACCTAAAGGATGATCATGCGGATAAATATAACCTATCCCATGCCCCATATCCTTCGCTCCAGCATAGTGAGCATCTTTTAAATGCGCTGGGATATCATCATGTAGCCCACTTCTCACATCATTTAATGCTCGATCAATCGATATGACACAAGAATTAGATTTGGATGACAAACAGAGCTCAATTACTGCATTTGAAAGAATAATTCTTGCTTCAGGAAATCCAACTTGCTTTGCGGCTTCACAAGCCAGGACAACTTTCCATGGATCGCCAGCTAATCCGATATCCTCATAAGCAATCACTAATAATCTTCGAATAATGCTAGTTAAATCGCCCGCTTCAATGAGTCTCGCCAAATAATAAAGTGCCGCGTTTACATCACTTCCACGAATACTCTTTTGGAAACCAGACAATGTGTCATAATGAAAGTCTCCATTTTTATCATGATTAAAACCTTTTGAACGAAGAAATTCGTCAATAATTTCATCTTGTACTACAATTGTTCCGTCAGACTCTTTTGTTGAACCGTATACAATTGATTCCAAAATATTTAATGATGATCTTGCATCTCCGTTTACTCCATGAGCAATTTTTAAAATTTGTTCCTCTGAAATTTGAATTTGCAAATTTCCTAATCCTCTATCCTCATCTCTCAAGGCTTTATCTAATAATTTATAAATATGTTTTGGTAAAAGCGGTTCTAATTTTAAAATGTGGTTACAGCGTGATCGTATCGCACTGTTAACATCATGGTATGGATTCTCAGTTGTTGCCCCAATTAACGTGATAAATCCGCTTTCTACATATGATAATAAATAATCCTGTTGCAGCTTTGACCAACGATGAATTTCATCTGCAAAAAGAATGATCTCACCGAACATTTTCGCCTCATGAACGATATCCTCAAGTTCTTTTTTACCAGAAGTAGTCGCATTTACAGTTACAAAACGTTTATCAACCGTACCAGCAATTGCATGGGCAAACGATGTCTTACCTATTCCAGGTTCCCCGTGTATTAACATTGAAGGAACTCTTCCGTTATGTATTAATCGATATAACGCTGATTCTTTTCCGATAATTTTTTCCTGACCAATTAATTCATCAATCGTTCTTGGTCTCATACGGTATGCTAGAGGTTCATGACTCATTTTTCTCCCTCCTTTATAACTCTTTTTACTATTGTAATTGAATTGGAAACATTTTTCATCTGCACCCCGCAAATATTTCTTTTTACTACTAATTTATTTGGTGAAGATAATAATAGATGAAATGAAGAAGGTGAAAAAATGAATGCCCCAAAAACAAAATGGTCACTGGAAGATGAAAACACATTAATTGAACTAGTTGAAAAATACGAAAGCAAAGGTAAATCCAAGCAAGAAGCATTTGAAATGGTAGCAAACATTATTAATCGGACAAAGACAGCATGTGCGTCTAGATACCGAAAACTATCAAAAGATCAATTTAGAGAAATAAACCAACCTAAAGATGTTACCAAATTAAATAATCCTATAAATTCTCCTTCACTGACTATTCAAATGGTCATTCAATTCTTAATGAATTTCGAACAAAAGCATCAAACTTCGGAGGAAAATATGCAGTTAAAAGAAAGAGTAGTTAAATTAAAAATTGAAAATGAAAATTTAAACAAAAAAATTGTTAATCTAAAAACATTAATCCAAAAAAAACAAAATGTATTAATCAATCTAACAGAATAAATTTGGACAAAATAATGTAAAACATTCAAAGTATATTATCACTTGTACTATTGTATAATGAAGTAACAAAATGCAAGCAATAGTAAGGAGTATAATGAAATGAATTGGAAAAAAGGCGGTTTATGGATTATTATATTTTTTATTATTAAAGGTACGTTATCTACACTTTTAATTGTTACCGGTGCTAAATACTTTAACTTATCCTATCTTCAAATTCTACTTCTTGTAGTTGGACTATTAGTTATTTCTCTAATTGGCCGTCAATTTGTGAAAAGACGTAAAAATAGTTCTAAAAATGAGAAGGATTTAAATATGTAATGCCCTTTTACCCTATACGGTAATGTATATGAGCAGACTGAGTTCAAAAAACTTAAAGTTCAGACAGACTGATTGCAAGCGCTTTTCTTTCGAGGCGCGAATCCTAGTGAGGATCGAAGTTACCTTAGACGGTAATGAGCACCGCTCAACAGACGAAGTAACGAAGAAATCGAGCGTTTTCGGGCAGACTGAAACCCCCAATAATTTGGGGGTCTTTTTTATTTATTAGGCTTACGTTTATTCATTTCAATCGATTCCATATCGTTAACGACGCCATCTTTGCCAACCTTACCATTTTTCTCTACAACATTATTTTTCTTTTTATACTTAACATTAATCCGATTGGATAAATTATCTACATGATGCTGTTTTGAATCTTTTTCCACGTCACTTGTACTATTACAAGCAGTTAATATTGATAATGATAATCCGAAAGTACAAAATACTTTCAAGGCTCTATTCAACATCAAACACCTCCTATTGAAGGTAGTTTTTACATTAATAAATAAAAAAACTGTAGGAAATTAATTCCTACAGCCAGTAGTATTGGTTATTCTTTACCTACACGCTTAATTTCAATATCCTTTATTAATTCACGAACTGCATGACTAGCTGCGATTAAGCCGGCAACTGATGGTACAAAGGCGTTTGAAGATGGTGGCATTTTTGCTTTACGAATTTTTGTATTTTCATCTGGTACGATTTCTTTACGTACATCTTCACGAATAACAATAGGACTTTCATCCGAATAGACAACTGTTACTCCTTTATGAATACCTTCTTTGCGAAGTTTAGTTCGAATAACTTTTGCAATAGGATCGTGAGTTGTTTTTGATATATCAGCAATTTTAAATCGAGTTGGATCCATCTTATTAGCGGCACCCATACTTGAAATAAGTGGAATTCCACGACGACGACACTCTTTAATTAAGTGAATTTTATATGTAATTGTATCAGAAGCATCAATTACATAATCTAATGGAATTTCGAAAAACTTTTCAAATGTTTCTTCTGTATAAAACATTCTATGTGTAATTACTTCGCACTCAGGATTAATCTCAAGAATACGTTGCTTCATCATTTCTACTTTAGGCTCTCCAACTGTTGATAATAAAGCATGAATTTGTCTATTCACGTTTGTAATATCAATAACATCTTTATCCACTAGTATTAAACGTCCGACTCCAGAACGCGCTAAAGCTTCTGCAGAAAATGAGCCAACCCCTCCAATACCTAAAATAGCTACCGTACTGTTTTGTAATCGCTCTAAACCTGCTTTACCAAAAGCAAGCTCATTACGAGAAAATTGGTGTAACATTTATTCAACTCCCACTATCTTAATCAGATTACAATGATTTAAATATACATGATACAAGCTATTGACATCAAGCTTGAATTAAAGAAAAACAGAATTTTTCTTAATCCTTCAACAAGAAAAAGGAAAGGATTAAGAAAATTAATTCCTTCACCCTTCCTTTCTATTTTACTCTTCTACAGTTGTTTTTAACGCTAATTCTTCTAATTGTGCAGAAGAAACTGGACTTGGTGCATTTGTTAATAAACAACTTGCTGATGCAGTTTTAGGGAATGCAATTGTGTCACGTAAATTTGAGCGACCTGCAAGTAACATAACAATACGGTCTAAACCTAGCGCTATTCCGCCGTGTGGTGGAGTTCCGTATTCAAATGCTTCCATTAAGAAACCAAATTGCGCTTGTGCTTCTTCTTCAGAAAATCCTAAGCATTTGAACATCTTTTCTTGTATGTCTCTTTCGTATATACGAACTGATCCTCCACCAAGCTCGTAACCATTTAGTACTAAGTCATAAGCTTGAGCTTTTACACTACCTGGATCTGTATCTAATTTATCAATATCTTCACGAACAGGTGACGTGAATGGATGATGAGCAGCAAAATAACGATTTAAATCTGCATCATACTCAAGTAATGGCCAGTCAGTAACCCATAAGAAATTGAATTTAGATTGATCAATTAACTCTAAGTCTTTACCTAGTTTTAATCGAAGTGCTCCTAAACTATTTGCAACTACTGAAGCATCTGAAGCTACGAATAAAATTAAATCTCCTGCTTCTGCTTCTACAGCTAATTTTAATGTAGCAAATTCCTCTTCACTAAAGAATTTAGCGATTGGACCTTTGAAACCATCTTCTTCAAGTTTTAACCATGCAAGACCTTTTGCTCCATAACGACCAGCATATTCTTGAAGTCCATCGATGTCTTTACGAGAATAATTTGCAGCTTGACCTTTTACATTTAAACATTTGACTTGGCCACCGTTTTCAACAGCTGAAGTAAATACTTTAAATCCACTTTCTTTAGCGAAAGAAGAAACATCAATTAACTCTAATCCAAAACGAGTATCAGGCTTATCAGAACCGTAGCGATTCATCGCTTCATCATAGCTCATACGAGGAAGTGGAGTAACTAGATCAACACCTTTTGTTTCCTTCATCATTTTAACCATCATTCTTTCAGACATTTCCATTATCTCTTCTTGAGAAAGGAAGCTAGTTTCAATGTCTATTTGAGTAAATTCTGGTTGACGGTCAGCACGTAAATCTTCGTCACGGAAGCATCGTGCAATTTGGAAATAGCGTTCAAATCCTGAAACCATTAATAATTGTTTAAAAATTTGAGGTGATTGTGGTAAAGCATAAAACTCACCTGGATGTACACGGCTAGGAACTAAATAGTCACGAGCTCCTTCTGGTGTACTCTTCGTTAAAATTGGCGTTTCAACTTCTAAGAAGTCTTCACCATCTAAGAAATCACGAATTGATTTTGTAATTTTTGAACGTAACTTAAATGTGTCATACATAACTGGACGACGTAGATCTAAATAACGATATTTTAAACGAAGGTCTTCTGCTACTTCCGTTTTATTTTCAATTGCAAATGGAGGATTCTTAGCTTTATTAATAATCTCAAGCTTTTCAACAGAAACTTCAATTGCTCCCGTTTCAAGATTTGTATTAGCTGTACCTTCTCCACGAGATACTACTTTCCCGTGAACATGAAGAATAAATTCATTACGTACAGTTTCAGCTAGAGCTAAAGCTTCACTTGAAGTTTCAGGATTAAAAACGATTTGTACAAGTCCAGAACGGTCACGTAAATCAATAAAAATTAATCCACCTAAATCACGTCTTTTTTGTACCCATCCTTTAAGTGTTACACTTTGACCAATATGTGATTCTCTTAGTTCTCCACATAAATGCGTTCGTTGTTCCATTTTCAATTCCCCCATTTGTTTATTTAGAGCTTACGTATTTTACAAAGATGTCTAATGCAACTTCTTCTTGTACACCCGTCTCTTGGTCTTTTAAATTAATGACACCTCGAGATAATTCTTCTTCACCAAGAACCGCTACATATTTTGCTTTATAACGATCCGCTGCTTTGAATTGCGCTTTTATTTTACGATCTTGGTAATCTTTTTCACAAACAAGACCAGCTTTACGCAATTGATATAAAATAGCAGTCGCCTCTTTTTTCACTTCTTCTCCAAGTCCAATTAGGAATACATCCATTTCTTGTTGAATTGGAAGTTCGATTCCTTCTGTTTCAAGAGCTAATATTAAACGTTCGATACTTAATGCGAAACCAATACCTGGAGTATTAGGTCCGCCGATTTCTTCAACTAATCCGTTATAGCGACCACCACCACTTAAAGTTGAAATTGTACCGAATCCTTTACCTTCTAACATGATTTCAAATACAGTGTGATTATAATAATCTAAACCACGTACTAAATTAGCATCGATCTCAAACGGAATTTTCATAGCTGTTAAGTAAGATTGAACAGCTTTGAAATAGTTCATAGATTCTTCATTTAAATATTCTAAAATCGATGGAGCTGTCTTCATCGAAGGGTGATCGTGATCCTTTTTACAATCTAAAACACGTAATGGATTAGTTTCTAAACGATTATTACAATCACTACATAGCTCATGTGCTACCGGTTTAAAATGATTCACAAGTGCTTCACGGTGTGCTTTACGGCTTTCTAAGTCACCTAAACTATTAAGTACTAACTTAACATTTTTCAATCCAAGACCACGATATAAATCCATTGATAAAGCTAATACTTCTGCATCGATAGATGGATCATTACTTCCTAAAGCTTCGATACCGAATTGTACGAACTGACGATAGCGACCAGCCTGTGGACGTTCATAACGGAACATAGGACCGATATAGTACAACTTAGTAGGTTGATTGCTATTTCCGTACATTTTATTTTCAACATAAGAACGAGCAATTGACGCAGTTCCTTCTGGACGTAATGTTAATTGACGATCTCCACGATCAGTAAATGTGTACATTTCTTTTTGAACAATATCCGTTGTATCTCCAACACCACGTTGGAATAATTCAGTATGTTCAAAGATTGGTGTACGAATTTCGTTATAGTTATATCGTTTGCATAAGTCTCTTGCAAACTTTTCAATATACTGCCATTTTTCAATCGTACCAGGTAAAAGATCCTGAGTACCTCTTGGGATATTAATCGACATTGTAAATCCTCCTAAATAATAAACCTTTATAAATACAAAAAACCCTCGTGCCTACTGAAATAAAAACAGTAGGGACGAGAGTTATAAGCCCGTGGTGCCACCCTAATTGAAGAACAATAAACTGTTCTCCCACTTTCATCGTTAACGCCGATTACGTTTATCCTTACTAGAAATCGTTCAGGATAAAGCCTCAGGAGTGTCTTTCAAATAGTCTACTTGTGGAAATGCTCTCAGCCACGGCATCTCCTCTCTCTACAAGAGATTCTATCCTACTTTTCTCCGTCTATGGAATGTTACTATGTATCAATATGTTATTTTATATCTTACGTTCGGATACACCAAATGTCAAGAACAGTTAAATTTTTTTTACGAACGCTCCAACTGTCTCTTCAAATCACGCACTTCTCTTAAAGTTAAACCAAACTCACTTGCCATCTCTAATGAATTGGATTCTTGTCCCCTATTTTGAAACTCATGAAAATCCATATTCAAGACACCTTTTCTACCTGATCCTAGACTATTACGATTATTTATTCTCATGCTGCAGTCTCCTTCCAAGTATGTTGTTTATAGGATGTCCAAATAATTAATGGATTAAACAAAATACTGTTGAAAACTTAGGCAAGTTTTTTGAAGATTAAGCAATTTAAATTTTAGTGCTATGGATTTAGACAAAATAAGGTGGAAATTGAATAAATTTATGTAGTTTTAGTGTGGATTTTATTGAAAGTAGATTTTAAATAGTAAAATTTGATGA
>NZ_NTZO01000200.1 GCF_002559405.1 Bacillus sp. AFS001701
TTTTTTATTAAAGTAAATGGTAGGTTAGCTTAATAAGGAGATATGAAAAGAAATTCAAAAATCAACACAAAAAATTTGAGATAGTAAAATACACCCAAAATTCAAATGTAAGCGTTATACTTAAAGGTTAGGTATATGTATTTTATTGGATATTTAGTATCTTAATTAATATAGGTTTTATAAAAACAGGAAATGGGGAAAGACACTTACATGAAGAAGATACTCGTTTATCCAATTTTAGCTGTGATGTTAAGTTCTGTATTAGGAGCTTGTACATCACAAAATGCACAAACTCCCAAACTAAAAGAAGAACAGGCAACTGAAAAGAATGCAGAAACAGAAGTAACTAAAATAAATACTTCCCATTGGTCCTATGAAGGGGAAACAAGCCCCGAGCACTGGGGGGAATTAGATCCTGCTAACTCAGCCTGTGTAAATGGTAGTGAACAATCGCCAATTAACATTGAATTTTCGCAAGTTGAGAATGAACAAGCTGCAGAAGACCTTCAAATTAATTATGAACCGACGTTATTTTCACTCATGAACAATGGTCATACTGTACAGGCAAATGCTGCGGGTGGTAGTAACAGCATACTCATTGAGGGGAAGGAGTACAAGCTTGCACAATTTCATTTCCATACCCCAAGTGAGCATCAATTCAACGGCAAAAACTATGTAATGGAGCTTCACCTTGTACATAAAGATTCAAATGGAAAGATTGCTGTCCTTGGAGTGATGATTCAGGAAGGTGAAGAAAATAAAAATCTAGCAGCGGTCTGGGATATTCTACCGAAAGAAGAAACAGATAAAGATATTCCCTTGAATGAGTCAGTTGATTTAAAGGCTTTGCTTCCTGAAGATCAAACTGCATTTCATTATGAGGGTTCATTAACGACCCCTCCTTGTACAGAAGAGGTAAAATGGACCATTTTTGAAATGCCGATTGAAATGTCAAAAGAACAAATTGAAGCATTTCGAAAGATTTTCCCCGATGATCATCGTCCAGTTCAATCTCTAAATAATCGTAAAGTCATAAAAAGCTAAAATATCCACGTTAATAGATTGTTATACCCAACGGGAGCGTTGATCAAAGAGAGATTAACACTCTATTTGTTGAACTTACTTATTGAACAAACGTGCAGTTTAGTTCAAGAAATAATTGCATTTATACAATAGTACATATGTTAAAATGTGGTAAAGGGGGTTGTTTTATGAAGGAAGAAAACAAACCATTTAATGATGTAATAGACCACTTTAACAAGATAGAAGGAAATGCTTCAAATGTTGTTAGCAAGGATGCTGTAAAAAAGTTGCCTAAACCATTAAAATTTTTTGGGTATTTTATGGCTAGCTTCTTATCAATATCCATCTTGTTAATGATAATTTTAAATTTATTACACTAAACTGATCTTGATATTTAAGTCTGGCTGCCACCCTTTGGCAGCTTTTTCTTATTAAGCTCCCTCAGTTAGATACGATTATCTCTCGAATACTCACTTATTTAGCTTTTTCTTCTTCAACTAAATGG
>NZ_NTZO01000201.1 GCF_002559405.1 Bacillus sp. AFS001701
TTCGTAATCATCGTACTAAGTAAAAAGTTTATTTTATATTTCTAAGTAGTTAAAAACGAGCCAATTATTTGGTTCCTTTTTTAATTTCAATAAGTTGTTATAGAAATTATTCCTTTTCACTTTTTTAGACTATATTGAAAAGGTAAATTGTGGGTATCCTAACTGTTAGAATCGAGTGCCATAGACCAATTATTATGGTCCTTTAGTAAGCGAGACATTTATATTTAGGACGTGAGATTATGTCAGAGACAGATATGTCAAAATATGAGAAGAAAATTGAAGTTCGAAATATACGTATGGAAGATATTAGTGAAATTATGAAGTTATCAAACCGTTGTTTTCCTGGCATGGAAGGATGGAAACGCGAACAATTAGAAAGTCATATTCGCATTTTTCCTGAAGGGCAGTTTTGTGTAGAGTATGAAGATAAGATTATTGGTTCTTGTTCAAGTTTAATGGTTGACTTCGATGAATATGATGACCAGCATACTTGGAACGTCATAACTGATAATGGTTATATTACAAACCATGATCCAAATGGATTTAATTTATATGGAATTGAAGTTATGGTTGATCCAGAATACCGTCGTATGAAAATTGGTCATCGCCTTTACGAAGCCCGAAAGGAATTGGCTCGACAATTAAATCTTCAAAGCATTATCATTGGTGGTCGAATCCCAAATTATCATAAACATAGAGATGAAATGTCACCACGTGAATATGTAGCTGCAGTAGAAAAACACAGTATTTATGACCCTGTTTTATCATTTCAATTAATGGAAGGTTTTACAATTAAACGGATTAATACACGTTACCTTCCGGATGATAAAGCATCAGATTCATTTGCCACTTTGATGGAATGGAGTAATATTGACTATCTTCCAAAATCTAAACGCGTTTACCGTGCATCATTTCCAGTTAGAATATGCGCAATACAATACATGATGAAAAAAATCGATTCATTCTCTGATTTTACGAAGCAAATTGAGTATTATGTTGACGTCGCTGCTGATTTCGGTTCGGATTTTGCTGTTTTCCCAGAGTTGTTTACAACACAATTAATGTCTTTTCTAGAAGAAAAACGCCCCGATCAGGCTGTTCGTAGGCTTGCAACTTATACTGAGCAATATATCGAACTTTTTACAGAACTTGCTGTACGCTACAATGTCAATATTGTGGGGGGATCTCATTTCGTTGAAGAAGACGGAAATATCTACAATGTTGCTTATCTCTTTAGACGAGATGGTACGATTGAAAAGCAATTAAAAATTCATGCAACTCCTAATGAGAGAAAATGGTGGGGAATTTCAGAAGGTAACGAAATCCATGTATTTGATACAGATTGTGGAAAAATCGCTATCCAAATATGCTACGATATCGAGTTTCCAGAACTTGCTCGAATTGCAGTTGATCAAGGTGCAAATATCATTTTCGTCCCATTTTGTACGGATGATCGTCAAGGCTATCTCCGTGTTCGTTATTGCGCTCAAGCAAGAGCAATCGAGAACCAAGTATATACCTGTATCGCAGGCACAGTTGGGAACTTAACACATGTACAAAACATGGATATTCAATATGCACAATCAGGTATTTTCTCTCCTTCTGATTTTGGCTTCGCAAGAGATGGAATTGTTGGTGAATGTGATGCAAATGTTGATACTGTCGTAGTCGGAGATGTTGACCTTGAAAAATTAAGACGTTCACGAAATACGGGATCAGTCCGTCAATTACGCGATCGACGTCGTGATTTATATCGAATTGAATTTAAGAATTTAAAGCTAGAATAAAGAACTATAAAAAAGTTGATTTTAAAGAATTAAGCTCAGTCTAAAATTGTAAGCTGAGCTTAATTTATTTTTCATATTCAATTTATATCTTGGCTCGCTGTTGTTTGACTCATCTATTACTATATTCTACCAATTTTTCTAGACTCTTATCGTTTTATATTTTAATTAAACAGTTTATCCGTTAATTAAATAAATCAATCTATTAACCCTTAATCTACTTAAAAGTAATCATTTGACATTTTTAGACATTGATCTAAATTTCTACTATTCTGAAAAAATATTAATCTGAGTAATTTTTCCTAAAAATTTTTAAAAAGTACAAATCTGTGTACGATAACGTTTTTTTATGATATGTTTACATTATAATTTGATTATTCAGAAATAATTACAAATTTAAATTTTATGTCGTTTTTTGTATTTTTCTTATTATTTCTTATGAAATCTTTTTGATATGAGGAGTGAAAGTTTTGGAATTTAACGATGTATTACATGGGCACAGATCAATTCGAGAATATGAGGATAAGGAAGTAAGCCAAGAACTGTTGGATCAAATATTAGATGCAGGTATTCGTGCGTCCTCAAGTGGCAATATGCAATCTTATTCGATTATTGTCACAAAAGACAAAGAAATTAGAAAAAAATTATATTCTGCTCATATGGAGCAATCAATGGTTATTGATGCACCTATTCTTTTAACTTTTTGTGTGGATTTTAATCGAATGAGAAAATGGCTTAAGCTTAATGATGCACCAGTACATTTTGATAATTTCATGAGCTTTATGATTGGTGCCATTGATGCTACTTTGGCATCCCAAAACTGTGCTTTAGCAGCTGAGAACGCAGGTCTTGGTCTATGCTACATGGGCTCTACCCTAGCAAATTGTAATCAAATTGGTGAAATCCTAAACTTACCACCAAATGTCGTACCAGTTGTAGGCTATTCATTAGGTTATCCAAAAGAAAATCCAGCATTACGTGACCGACTTCCAAGACAAGGTCTAGTACATTATGAACAATATAATGATTATTCAGATGAAGATATTCTTGAAATCTATAAAGAAAGAAATGAAAAAGGCTGGCAACGTTACATGGACGTTCCAAAGCTTAAAGAAATGACAGAGCGACTAGGATTAAAGAATTTAGCTCAAATTTATACGATTGCAAAGTATACACAAGAATCACATCATGAATATTCTCAAACGGTTCTAGACTATTTAGAGAAACAAAATTTTATGAATAATAAATGATAGTTAAGAATAAAAAAGTCGATTTCCATTGAGGAATCGACTTTTTATATTTTCTCTATTAAAACGTAATCACTTAATAGCATTAGTCATATTAAGTTAATAATTGATCCATTATAGGTTGTAATCTAATGAATTTTTTATTGTAAGATTGTCTTTCTAACAAAGCTTCAACTAATATTATGGCATCTTCTTTTCGATTTGCTTTTACGTAGCATTCAATAATTACTTTATACTGTTCATCATAAGGTATTTTCTCTAGTTTACTAGCTCAAAAGCTTTATCGAAACTGTTGGTAGCATTTTTATAATCTTTTAAATAAGAATATGTTCCTCCATTACCAACATGTAATTCTGCACGTTGTAAATAAGTTAGTGATTGTAATTTTAGACCTTCTTCTCTTATTTGAAGTGCTTTTTCATATTGTTTTCTTTCATCACAATTAAAAGCCTCGTTATAGAAATGCTCAAATTTTGTTAAACTTTTTCTAGAGTTTATTGTTTTTAATAAAACTAAAATAATAAATAAATCAATGAATATTGAAATAGCATCAAAACCTAGATTTTTCGGTTTATACTCTCCCCAAGCCTTATACACTAAATGAATGAGATCCCATGTAAGCTTAAAATACAAAAAATAGAGAAGATATTTTCTCAAACAGATCCCAACTTTCTAAGATTCTTTATGTTTATTATAACAATCTAGAATTTAAATGGGTAATTTTAACAAAAAATCCTTCAACTTACATGCAAAAATATTCTATAAGATTAATAGTCTTGTAACTTGAAAAAATAATATAATTCAATTAAAATCCTGATCATTTATAAAGATATACATATAAGCTAATATCCTCTTGTTTAATGTTATAATTCTTAAATTCTGTTTCATTTAAAAACATCTCAAAATTTTCTTTTGTATAAGCACCTTTTTTCAAGAACGTTTTAAATGCAAATCTTACAAAATACTTATCAAACCCCTTCATTCCAGTTTTTTTAATTTCACCTTCAATATCTTGTGCAGTTGCATTAAAATTCATATCGATTATAAGTGATGTTCCACCGGGTTTTAATACCCTGTACATTTCTTTGAGTGCTTTTACTGGATCCTTAAAGTTCTTAAATGCTGCACTGCAAACAATAAAATCAAATGTGTTTTCATCACAAGGTAGATTTGATGCATTGCCTTCTTTAAAATCAACTAAAACATTTGCTTCCTTTGCATTAATTTTTTCGATGTTAACAAAATCCGAACTTAATTCTACTCCTGTAACATCAAAACCCATTTTTGCAAGTTCAATAGATAGATAACCTGGTCCAGGAGCTACTTCTAAAATCCTTGCACCATCATGAACTAAAGATTGTATTTCGGTTGCATATTCTTGCATTTGTGTCATACGGCTTTTTCGGGAGTTTTTGTCATACCATTTTGCTGTATACCCATAAATACCAACATCTTTTTTCTTGCGCATTTTTTTCATCATTATATCCATCCTACCTCTTTTTTTAATGTTATCAATCATTGTTCACAAGCATTATTATTTAAATAAATTTATTTGATTTAGCTAGCAGGTAATTTGTTTGAACTTTAAAGTAGTTTATATTTCTAGTACAATAAGAGAACAAAAACGTCTAACAACGTTAGTTATCTAACATCGTTAGAGTAACATCTAACACTGTTAGAGTCAATGACATTATTAAATTTTTGGAGAGATTTTATGGCGATAACGAAAGAAGCAATTGTAAAAGCATCCCTCGATATTTTAAATCGTGATGGAATAAGTAATTTATCGATGCGAACATTGGCAAAGGAGCTTGAGATCAAAGCCGCATCCTTATATTGGCATATTAAAGATAAACAGGCTTTGTATGATTTAATTGCTGAGCACTTAAATAATGAAATTGTCCTACCTGAAGAATTAGATGATGCCAAGGAAGCTTTAACAGCTCTAGCATTTGAAGTGCGAAGAGTTTTATTAAAGACACGAGATGCAGTAGAAGTTTTTGCGCAATCAATGCCAACTACACCTAGTAGATTAAAAGCAGTAAAATTCACTTTAGAAAATTTAACTAAATACGGTGTTTCTGATCAAAACTGTCTAGTTGCGGGTAACCTTTTTAACAATTATGTTTTATCATTTGTAGCAGATGAACATCGTGCTAAACAGTTCACATACACTCCCGAAGAAGTAACTGCATTTACATCATTTTTTGGTGAGCAGTATCATTATAGTTTTGATTTTGAAGAACAATTTCTATATGGATTAAGGGTAATATTTGCCGGATTACATAGTGAATAAATAAAAAAAGTCACATCTACCTTTCGATGTGACTTTTTGAATAAAACATATAATTATTAGGATTTATATCAAATTTTAATTCGCTATTTTTCTTTAAATACTTTGGTTTATAAAATAGTACATATTTATCAGAGCTTTTCCAAACAAATGTCTTCCTCCTGACATACGCAAACTTATTACTTAATCAAACCTTACTGTATCAAAACCATCCATTATATCCTCTAATTCAGTAAGAAAATTTATTTGCACTGGACCAGGAATTTGTTCCATCCATTTTTTAATTTCAGGTAACTCTTCTGCATCCTCAATATTTGTTGGCTTTGGATCGAGAGTTTGCCACCATTTCTTCAATTCATCAATAAAATCATAGAAATAGCGTTCAAATCTTTCTGC
The DNA here is from genome assembly GCF_002559405.1 of Bacillus sp. AFS001701. Taxonomy (GTDB): domain Bacteria; phylum Bacillota; class Bacilli; order Bacillales; family Bacillaceae_G; genus Gottfriedia. Next base: position 5,721 of record NZ_NTZO01000201.1, read on the forward strand.
CCATTCTGCTCCTTCATCATCAGTCGTTTTTTGCATCATACTCCAAGCTTCCATTGCTGTTTCAAAGTATTCATCAATCTGTTTCATGTTATTTTCCTTTCTTAGTAAAAATACTAGTTTCTCTATTATAGTAACTTTTTCAAGCTTTAACTTCCTCTTCATTCCGTATTCTTTTTTCAATTCAATAATCAAACCCGCGATTTAGAATCTTGGTTGATCATTATTATGTGTCTGTCTCGTAATTTCTTCATGTAATTTTTGACTTTCTGTTTTATTTGGCGCTTTTGTTCCGAACTTTTTTTGCATAAAGAAAACCAAATGCAATTGCGACAACTATACCCCCCCAAAATAGATAGCCAAATAGTGTCATTTCAATCACTCCTATCATCAATTGTATAGGCAAAATAAAAATCGACTAAACGTCGATCTTGTTGTTTTAAAGTTCATTTAAATTACTGCTAAATTACTGCTTTGTTGACTATTTTACAACATATGAATTAATTCATTTATTCCAGGTATTAATATCATAATGATTGAACAAGAAATTAATAGATTTGTGACTATTTCCGGTAATTTCTCCCTTCCTTTTCCATTATACCATCCACTGAATTGTATTTTATTTCGATACAGGACAAATATTAAAACGAGTATACCGAAATAACACCACCATCCAGTATGAGTAAGATCCACACCAAATTTATTATATATTTCTTATACAACTGTTGAGAATAAAGTATCAAGTAACCCAAAGATCAATATGATTCTAATCACTTCTAGTATTAGTCCAAGTGAAACGGATAATGCCTTCATCTAATGCCTCCTATAATCTTTTAATCTTATTTTAACTTGTACCATGTGTTTATTATTCGGTATTTGGTATTTTTCCCCTTTTTTAATTTTACAAACTTGATAAATATAATACTATGTAAGATTAAGAATAAAGTGTAAATAGTTAGAAAATACTATTGAAAGGTTTTTAATGTTCAGGGG
>NZ_NTZO01000202.1 GCF_002559405.1 Bacillus sp. AFS001701
AATACTGTAAATTTTTTATGTAAAAAAAATTTTTTAAATGAAGCGTTTTCAAAGTTATTTTAATATTGTAATAGTCCCTACCTGTTGCTAAAATGAATCATAGAAAATGGAATTAAGGGGATAGAATGGATGATTTTGATCGAGGTTTTTGTTTATGCAGGGATTATAGCTGCTAGCATTTCTGGTACTTTGGTTGGTATTCAAAAGAAATTGGACTTATTTGGTGTTGTTTTTTTAGCAGCTTGTACTGCGCTTGGCGGAGGGTTAATTCGTGATATTATTTTAGGTCAAACGGTACCAAATGCTTTCGCAAAACCTCAATACTTTATCGTAAGTACAGTCGTTTCAATTGTAACATGGTTATTTTATCAACGAACAATGCAGTTTCAATCAACTTTAATCATTACTGATGCAATCGGTTTAGGTGTTTTTACTGCTGTTGGTTCATATTCGGCAATTGATCACGGTTTAAAAGGTTCTTTTTTAATTATTTCGATGGGTTTAATCACTGGAATTGGTGGTGGAATTATGCGAGATGTGTTCGCAAGAGAAATTCCATTCGTACTCCGTAAAGAAATTTATGCAATTGCAGCAATTATTGGCTCAATAACAATTTTGTTTACACATGGTGAATTTACTAAACTGCAATCTTTGTATATTTGTTTTCTAATTACAACCGCCATTAGAATTATTGCTGTACGATACAAAGTAAACTTTCCTATTAGAAATGTAAATGATAAATCGTTTTTACTTTAAGCTTAACAAAATTGTTAAGCTATTTTTAATGGTCCTAACCAATAATTGATTAGGACCATTTTTATTACTTAGAAACACTATTTGATTCTATGTATTCTTTATATAAAATTTCTTTTTGTACATATTCTTTTAATTCATCAATCACTTCAGCTACTTTTGCAAAAGCTTCAGGCTTCACAACTGTATCATTTTCAAAATCAACTGGATCTAAAACTAGTTGTTTTGGTAATGCATTTCCATAAACACCACGAATTACAGTTCTCATACTATTTAAAGCGTTTATACCACCTTTTCCACCACCAGCTACTGCTAATAATGAGATTGGCTTTTTCTTAAATGGCTCAGAGCCTAATAGTTCAACTAGATTTTTTAAAGCTCCACTCATCGCATTATTGTACTCTGGTGTACAAATAACGATTCCATCAGCTTTAACTAGTAATTCTCTAATTGCTTTAACTGCTTCTATTTCTTTTTGTTCAGCTTCCCCGTTATAAAGAGGAACTTGCTCAAATGCTAAATCTAAATTTGTAAAATTATTAGAATCTGAGATTTGTTTTGCTAAGAATCTAGTTCGACCATTTGCTCTAGGTGAACCATTTACTACTACAATATTCATTTAAATTCCCCTCACTACTTAAAATAATTGTCGCTTAATTGACAATTTTTTACGAATAATTCTTTTAAACTACAAATTAAAGTATAAATGAAATCTATTTATTTGCCTATCAATTTAAACAGAATTTAATGAAAACTTCGATTTTATAAATCTGGTTGAACCGCGAATAAAATATTTATTTCATTATGAGGAAAAAAATCTAAGCTTCTTGCCATTTTGATTCCTCATGAAACCTTTATGAGGACCTAAATCTTAGCTTCTTGCCATTTTACTTCCTCATGAACCCTTTATGAGGAAGTATGTCTCAT
>NZ_NTZO01000015.1 GCF_002559405.1 Bacillus sp. AFS001701
AAGCCAGTATTTTGACAACACTAATGTTGTCAAAATACTGGCTTGCATATCATTTCCAATCGCTACTATGACTGTGTCGAAATTGCCGATTCCTATTGCTTTTAATGACTCCTCATTTGTTGAATCTGCTATTACCGCATGGGTCGCTCGATCTGCAATCTCATTTATACGTTCTTCATTATTATCAATAACCAACACTTCATTTCCATGATCCAATAAAGTATTTACAATACCCGAACCAAATCTTCCAAGTCCAATGACTGCATATTGTTTTTTCATATAACATGCTCCTATAAAATCATTATGGTCTACTTACCCTATCATAATTTTTCCTTTCGGACGTTTAAATGGATCCGATTTTCTTTTTAAAGTGACAGCAAAAGCAATCGTTAATGGGCCTACCCTACCAGCAAACATTGTTAATATAATTAGAATTCTTCCAATCGGCGTTAAATCCGGTGTCAAGCCCATAGATAATCCAACCGTGCCGAATGCGGAAGTTGCTTCGAAAAATATCATCAAGAAGTCTTTACCATGTTCCGTTATCGTTAAAACCAAAGTAACAACCATTACAATTAGAAGACCACTTATTGTTACAGTAAGCGCCTTATAGATCGTATCGTACATTACCGTTCTATTAAATAAAACTACATCTTCTTTCCCTTTAACCTGAGACCTAACCGCTCCCAATAAAGTAGCAAATGTAGTAGTTTTAATCCCACCACCGGTAGAACCTGGGGATGCTCCAATAAACATAAGAATAATCGTAATGAAAAGAGTGGTTTGCGTTAAATCAGGAATATTCAATGTATTTGACCCCGCTGTTCTAGGTGTCACGGATTGATATAAAGAACCAAGTAATTTTCCTGACCACGATAATGGTTGCAATGTTTTTGGATTATGCAATTCCAATAAGAATATTAAAACAGTTCCTACTAACAATAAAATAATGCTTGTACGAAGAACAACTTTTGTATGTAAAGAGAGCATTTTAGTATGTTTGAATTCATACAGTTCGTTCATTACAATAAAACCAATTCCACCAAGTGTAATCAATAAACAGACAACAATCGTAACAAGGGGATCAGCTACATAACCGGTTAGACTTTTAAATTCACCCATTAAATCAAATCCCGCGTTATTAAAGTTTGAAATAGAATGAAATATTCCATAATAAATAGCTTTATTTAGTGGCATATCAAAGGCAAAACGAATTGCTAACAAAATCCCACCAACTAACTCAATAATAAAAGTAAAAATAAGGATTCTCTTTACTAAACGAACAATCCCTGCAATCGATAAGTTATTTAAAGCCTCTTGCAGTAGTAAACGTTCCCTTAAGGAAATTCTCTTCCCTAAAATAACAGCAAAAAAGGTTGCAAAAGTCATAAAGCCTAATCCACCAACTTGTATGAGTAACAAAATAACTAATTGCCCAAATAAGGTGAATGTTGTTCCAGTATCCACAACAACTAGTCCCGTTACACAAGTAGCAGAAGTAGAAGTAAATAATGCATCTAAGTACTTAAGACCTTCACCATCCCTTGTTGCAATTGGAAGAGTTAGAAGAATACTACCAATTAAAATAATCAGGGCAAATCCAGACACTAAAACTTTAGAAGGATCTAACGAAGGTTCCAACTTTTTTTTCATAGTAGTACTACCTCTCTTTTTTGCCTATTTTTAAAGGAAATCTACTTCTCCCATTCAAACTTTCAACATTATAATTCCCAATGAAGAAAAATTATAATTACTTTATTCTAAACACGTAATAGCTAATAAATATTTCTAGTACAAAAAGGTCAATCTATGATTAGTTGAAAAGTGTTGAGAGGGGCAACTTAATTGGAATCTAAGGTAATGAATGTCGTAGAACATCATTTATATATCATCATTATTGTCTTAATTTTTGGATTGTTAGCTATGAAATTTGCTGAAAAAATTAAAATACCTGATGTTGCTTTGTTTATGATATTGGGTATTATATTGGGTCAGCCTGGACTAAACTTAATTTCATTATCAAATGAATCGCCTGCTTATCAATTTATCATTGTCCTTGGATCGGTACTAATTTTGTTTGAAGGAGGTAGGGGTATTCAATTCTCAGTTCTAAAAGAAGTATGGATTACGATTTCCCTTTTATCGATTCTTGGTGTGATTATTACAGCTACAGTCGTAGCCTTTACTGCATTTTATTTACTAAAACTGCCTATTTTATATGCACTGTTGCTTGCCTCAGTTATTGCATCAACAGACCCAGCTACTTTGATTCCTGTCTTTAAACAAGTTACAATTCGAGAAAAAGTTAAACAAACAGTAGAAAGCGAATCTGCTTTTAATGATGCAACAGGTTCCATATTAGCATTTACGATTCTCGGTGTTATTTTAGGACAAACACAATTATCTATTACATCTAGCATATGGAGCTTTGTTCGAGAAGCTGGTGGTGGAATTATAGTAGGAGTAGTTGTAGGTTTCCTAGCTGTATTTCTAACTTCAGAGCATAGATGGGAATTGCTTAAGAGATTTAGTACAATTGTAAGTTTTGTCGCTGCAATCAGTTCATATCTTTTAGCTGGATATATCCATTCAAGTGGATTTATGGCAACATTTACAGCTGGACTTATATTAGGTAATCCTCAATTATTTCATTTTCAAATATCAGATAAAACGAAATCAACCGACGCTCATTTTTCAGATTCAACAACATTAATTATGAGAACACTTATTTTTATGCTGCTTGGTTCCCAAGTAAATTTTCATATTTTAAGCAAATTTTGGTTACAAGGAATATTGATTGTTCTAATTTTCATGTTTATTGCACGACCAGTTACTGTTCTTATTTGTACATGGCCTGATCGTATTGCAAAATGGAAATGGAATGAAATTATTTTTATGTTCTGGGTACGTGAAACAGGCGTTATTCCTGCAGCACTTTCCGGGATGATTGTTGCAGCAGGGGTGGATTATGCAGACGAAATTACAACTGTCACATTCATCGCAATATTAATGACCATTCTTATACAAGCTAGTACAACAGGCTTTGTTGCAAAAAAATTAGGTATTACAGTTGAAAAATCCGATGCATGTATTTAATTTTAGTCCAAGTAAAAAAGACAACTAAATCGTTGTCTTTTTTACTTTCTTTCATTAATCTCAAGTTCATATTTCGCAATTTTCCGTTGAATTTTCTTTAAATTTTCTTCGGTTTCCTTTATTTGATCTAAAACATTTTTTTCTTGCTGTTTCATCAAGTCTAGACGTTGTTTTAATGTTTCTTCCCCGTCCATTGACCAGTCAACGAATTGTTTTATTTTCTTAATAGGCATACCTGTGTTTTTTAAGCATAAAATCATCTCGATAAATTTAAGTGCGTCCTCATCAAAAATTCTATCTCCACTTTCAGTTCTTTTTAGAAAAGGTAACAAGCCTTGTTTATCATAGTATCTTAATTGAGAAATTGTTAAGCTATTCAACTTTGCTACTTGTCCAATTGTATAGTTCATAAACCCTCATTCTTACCAAGGCATAATTCCTTTTGAATTTAGAATTTTTCCATTGTAGTTTACATCACTTATTGCATAGTCTGTGATAATTTTAGCACCTTCTACAGTTGTATTTCCTCCAGGTGTATTTCCGTTTAGATCAGTCGTTGTAAAACCTGGTGTAACACCAAAAATTTCAGGACCGTTACTTCCGAATTCTTTCCCAAATGTTAGTGTTAATGAATTATTAGCAGTTTTTGAAGAATTATAACCAAGTATATTGATTGATGCAGTTTCTCCACGATCAAATAATGTTTGTGATGCCATATCTGTCGTAACATTAATAATTTTTCCACGTTCAGACTTTTTAACCAGTGGTAAAAATATTTGAATCATTTGGAACGTTCCAAAGAAATTAACTTCAAATGCTTGGCGTAAAGTTTCAAGTTTGATTTCACTTGGCAAAATATGAAAATCTGGGGCAATTCCTGCATTATTGATTAAGAGATCTAAGTTGTCAGTTACTTTCAAAATTTTATTTAAAGCATCCTGAATAGATTGTGTGCAAGTAACATCAACTTGAATAAATGTAACATTTGAAAAACCTAGAGTCTGCACTGCATTTATCCCGAGCTTTTCATTTCGGGAACCTAAAAATACATGATATTCCTTTTCAGCTAATTGACGAACTACTTCTAGTCCAATTCCTTTATTCGCACCTGTTACCAATGCATATTTTGTCATATTCATTTCCTCCGATTTATTATTTTGTTGCTTACAAATCAGAGATTACAGCCTAAACCTTAGTGTAGGTCAAGGGTTTTAATTATATTTTTATTAAATTTAATAATAATAAATGAATATGAGGTAATCGTTGAAAAACATATTTTATTTATGTTTTAATCAAATCACAATGATTAAACAGATACCGCTACTAAAAAACGGAATTGAAGTTATAAACTGCAACATTATAGCAAACTTTATATCCAGAAAAATTAAGGAGTACGAAAAATGAATATCGCGTTTTTCTTTACCCCCAAAAATGAACTTGTTTATATGAATATCAATTCGACAATGCGTCAAGCTCTTGAAAAAATGGAGCATCATCGTTTTACAGCAATTCCTTTAGTTGATGATAACGGCAAATATGTTGGTACGCTAACTGAAGGTGATTTATTATGGAAATTAAAAAATACGGAAAGTTTATCTTTTTCTAATACAGGAAAAATAAATCTAAATGAAATTTCCTTGCATAATGTTTATGCACCAGTCTCAATCAATGCACAAATTGAAGATTTATTTACAAGAGCAATTAATCAGAACTTCATTCCAGTAATTGACGATCATGAAGTTTTTATTGGCATGGTAAAGAGAAGAGAAATTATTGAGTATTGTAGTAAGAAAATATTATCAGAAAGTGAAAGTATTTAAAGCTTTTCATAATACGAAAAGAGCAACTACAGTGTTTTTGTAGTTGCTCTTATTTATTAAAGAAACGAAATAAAAGTCAGCTTATCTGATACGAAGGCCCCACCCTCATTATTTGTAAAAACAAATGATCTTTAAAAGAATGTACGAACGCTTAGGGAACATTACATATATAGTTCTGGACAATGTTAATCTACGTTGTAGGAGGTATCTTATCCGTATTTTTTATTTTTTGATGATTATTTACAGATTTTCATCAAATTTTTATTCGATTTAGTAGGAATAAGAACATTCTAGCTAGTTATTCATTTGTAAGTAACTAGGATTATACAATTTTAAGGTCATAATACCTTAACTGGTATGGGTAATCTTTAATTTTATTTGCGATGCAGCTCTAATTTTAATTGCAGTTTTGCCAATTTTAATTGCGATTTTCAGATTTTATTTGCAGTCCACTATTTTTTTCAACATTTCATCATTTATCTGCGTAGATGTACACCTTATTTCCGTTTTCATTCATTCCTTTTAGGTAATTCTTTCTAATATGTATTTATTTCTTTAATCTTAGGAGAGATTTTATGAACGAAATTAATTTTGCTTCTTTATCGATTAGTTTGCATAAAAATCTTAAACAAATAGAGGAAGCCATTTATAAATCAGCGGATTTGAAAAGACGTTCATTTACAATTGATAGTGCTCGAGATGCTGCCATTCTTTATATTGATGGAATAACGGATACGATCAACTTACAAGAAAATATTCTTAAACCATTGCAGGAGCTTTCAAAAATAAGAAATTTGGAAACAATCGTGTCAGAAAGTATTTCAATTATTGATGTGACTATTGTTACTGAATTGGATCAAATCTATTTAGCTTTAACAAAAGGTAAGGCACTTGTTTTGATTGACGGTATGACGAAGGGATTTTAGCCGATTCAGCTGATTGGGAGAGCTCTAACCGGACCCGATACACAAAGAACCGGTAAAGGATCATTAGTTGAATTTAATGAACAGTTAAAAGTAAATGTGAATCTTCTTAGGAATATGATTCAAACTCCGGATTTTGCAGTTGAGAACTTTTCAATTGGAAAGAAATCAAAGACTGATGTGGCAATCGTTTACATTGATGGATTTGTTGACAAAAAAGTACTTGAGGAAAGTAGTAGAAAGATAAAAGAAATAGATGTAAGTTTAGTAAAGAACTTTTAACACAATCAGATACACTATTACCGTTACCTTTAGAAATTATCTTTTTACAATTTATTTTTGATTTACTTTCAGAAACATCATTACGTATTCCTAAATCGACGGTTTTATTAGTGTCACTCAAAAACATCTGTTGATGCTAAATTAGTCCATTCATTAAGCTTAATCGTTGTGGGTATAAACTTTTTAGCAAGTATGTCACTAACAGCAGGAGGACTATGGGGTGTAATGAGTGTTCTTCGATTCGTATTTCTATTTATAGGTTATTATTTCGGATTAACTGGTATGTCTTTAGGATTCCTACTTACTATCGTATACATGGCATCACCTAAAATCAGTTGGAGTACCTTATTTAGCTCCCTTTATTCCTTTTCAATACAAGGAATTCAAAGATGTTTTATTTCGTGGAGATTTGTGTAATTTAATCAATAGTAGGCATACATACCCACATAAGGTTAAGAAATAGCTTTCAATCATTAATTTAAAGGTGCACTTTACATGATTAGTGCTCCTTTTTTATTTGCGTATATCCCGTTTCTGTTATCGATCTAACAATTTGTCTAATCGTATTAGGATAATATGCTCCACTCCGTAATATTAATTAATAAAGATGTAAAATTAAGATTTCAATAAGACTAGAATAGTGAAAGTTGGTGACACTTAAATGAAAAATAAAACTCTAAAAAGCACTCAATCTACTTCCCTAACTAAGGAAGAACTTCTCGAATTAGACCAAAAATACGTATGGCATCATATGTCTCCTCATAATCCAAACCCAATGGTTTTAGTTTCGGGAAAAAATAGCACAGTAACTGATATTGACGGAAAAAATTATTTAGACGGTATGTCGGGATTATGGTGCGTAAATGTAGGTTACGGGCGTGAAGAAATTGCTAAAGCGGCTTCTGAACAAATTCAAGCAATTCCATATGTACCAATGTCCCAATCTAATGTTCCTTCTATTCTATTAGCTGAGAAGTTAAATGAATGGTTAGATGGAGACTATCGTATTTTTTATTCTAATTCAGGTTCTGATGCTAATGAAGTAGCTTTTAAGATTGCTAGACAATACCACCAGCAAAACGGAGAGCCTTTACGTTATAAATTTATATCAAGATATCGTGCTTATCACGGTAATTCTATGGGCGCATTAAGTGCTACTGGTCAAGCTAACCGAAAAGTTAAATATGAACCTCTTTCTTCAGGTTTTCAGCATGTGGCACCTCCTTATTGTTACAGATGTCCTTTTGGTAAAACGTATGGTGATTGCGGTATTCAATGTGCAACTGCAATAGAAGATGTTATTAATTACGAAGGTGCTGAAACGATTGCAGGGATTATAATGGAGCCGGTTATTACAGGTGGAGGAGTTATAGTACCACCTGCAGAATACTTAACGAAGGTTCGAAAAATTTGCGATAAATTTGGTATTTTGTTAATTGTTGATGAAGTAATATGTGGTTTTGGCCGCTCTGGAAAACAATTTGGACATCAAAACTTCGGTATAAAACCAGATATCGTCACAATGGCTAAAGGAATGACAAGCGCCTATTCTCCTCTTTCGGCAACTGCAGTAAGTAGCGATCTATATGAAGTATTTAAACAACCAGGAACAGATAATCATTTTCGTCATGTTAACACATTCGGAGGAAATCCAGCTTCATGTGCAGTAGCACTTAAAAACTTAGAAATAATTGAAAGTGAAAATTTAATAGAACGCGCTGCCTATTTAGGTGATGAGCTTCGTAAAAAATTAGATAGTTTACTCACTTTTAAAAATGTTGGGGATATCCGCAGTTTTGGTTTTATTGCAGGAATTGAGCTTGTTGAAGATAAAAAAAGTAAAAAACCTGCTAGTCCAGAAATGGTATTAAAAATAATAACCGAATGTAAGGCACAAGGATTAATAATCGGTCGAAACGGAGATACGGTTCCGGGCTATAATAATATCCTTACTCTTTCTCCTCCATTTACAACAACTGATGAAGAGCTTGATTTTATTGTAAATACTTTAAACAAAGCATTCTCAAAACTATAATCGTACGGGGTGATATTCTTGTCTACACAAACTAATATAAAGGTATTAAAAAATTTTATAAATGGCGAATGGATTGAAGCATCACCAAATGCCAAAACAATTCCCGTTCCAAATCCTGCTACTGAAGAAATATTAGCATTTGTACCTCTCTCAACTAAATCAGATTTAGAAAATGCTGTAAAAGCAGCTAAAAAAGCTTTTACAACATGGAGTAAAACACCTGTTCCAAAAAGAGCAAGAATACTATTTTCATACCAACAATTGCTTATAAAACATTGGGATGAACTTGCTAATTTAATAACGATTGAGAATGGCAAAAGTTTCACTGAGGCATATGGAGAAGTTCAACGTGGAATTGAATGTGTAGAATTTGCTGCCGGCTCCCCAACATTAATGATGGGTAAACAATTACCTGATATTGCTACAAACATTGAATCGGCGATGTATCGCTATCCTGTTGGTGTAGTCGGAGGCATAACGCCTTTCAATTTCCCAATGATGGTTCCTTGCTGGATGTTCCCATTAGCGATTGCATGTGGAAACACGTTTATCTTGAAGCCTTCTGAACGGACACCACTACTTGCAAATCGTTTAGCAGAGCTCTTTACCGAAGCTGGTCTGCCAAAGGGTGTATTCAATATTGTTCACGGAGCACATGAAATTGTAAACGAATTACTTCAAAATAAAGATGTTCCTGCCATTTCATTTGTAGGCTCTCAGCCAGTGGCGGAATATGTATATAAAACTGCATCTGCAAATGGTAAACGTGTTCAAGCTTTGGCTGGTGCTAAAAATCATAGTATCGTTTTACAGGATGCAAACCTAGATGAATCGGTTAAGCAAATCGTTACAGCTGCATACGGTTCTGCAGGTGAAAGATGCATGGCTTGCTCAGTAGTCGTAGCGGTTGGCGACATTGCCGACCCTTTAATAGAGAGATTAAAAATAGAAGCGGGTAACATCACGATCGGAAATGGATTGGATGAAGATGTATTCCTAGGTCCTGTTATTCGCAAGGAACATCGTGAACGAACGGAACAATATATAGAATGTGGAATAAACGAAGGTGCAACTTTATTACGAGATGGGCGAAATGATTTAATTAGAAAAGAAAAGGGCTATTTTATTGGCCCAACAATCTTTGATAACGTGAATCCATCTATGAAAATTTGGAAAGAAGAAATTTTCGCACCAGTGCTTTCAATCGTTAGAGTCGAAACATTAGAAGAAGCGATTGAGCTAACGAACAAATCAGATTTTGGTAATGGAGCTTGTATCTTTACAGACAGTGCATCGAGTATTCGATACTTTAGGGAAAACATTGAAGTAGGAATGCTCGGAGTAAACATTGGCGTACCGGCACCAATGGCTTTCTTCCCATTCTCTGGTTGGAAAAACTCGTTCTATGGTGACCTACACGCAAATGGCGCAGATGGGGTCGAATTCTATACAAGGAAAAAAATGATTACGAGTAGATTAGAGTAAATAAAATTGGGCTTTTCCATTAGTTTAGGTAATTGACTACTGGGAAAGCCTTATTAAATAGAAAAAATCGCATATCCCGTTAGTACTTACGGATGAGATGCGATTTGAAATTATTGATCGAATTGAGTTTCGTTCTGTCCCGCTCGATGAATTCCTTTGTATATCCTTTAAATAACGTAGCAAAAACAGCTGATATTAGAGCCATTTTTATATTTTTGTTAACTTAACCTATTTTCTTAAAAGTTTAACCTTAAGAAACACTCAAATTTTAAGTTTATTTGCGATATTACCATTTTTAATTGTGATTCGGCCATTTTAATTGCGATTCATCATTTTTATTTGCGATTCGAACTTTTTAATTGCGATTCACCATTTTTATTTGTGATTCGGCCATTTTAATTGCGATTCGCCCAAATTATTTGCAATTCACTAATTCTCACAAATGAATCCCCAACTGCTTAACAATTAACACTCCAAAATATTTCCGTGCGTCAGCATTCATTATATGAAGAGTGATAAACTTCTCCTCTTCATCTTGATTTTCAAAGTCAACATAAGCTCCGTCTAGCGTTTCTCTTACACTCTTAATCTTGTAGCCTTTTTTTACAAGGGAATCGATTTGATTTCTTTCGATTAAAAAGTCCTTGTATGTTGACATTAATTTACTCATTCCTTTCATGACTAATCTCTTCTATTAATCTAGTTTCACCATACTTTTTCCTCTTTAAGTACTGTCCACTACCCGCATTCCCTATGAATTGCTTTTCCCTTATTACAAATTCTCCACGTACTAAGACACTCACTGGCTCGCCAGTCACTTCCATCCCTTCGAATGCGTTATAGTCGACTGCCATATGGTGTGTTTCTGAAGAAATCGTTCGTTTACTATTCGGATCAAAAATAACTAAATCAGCATCTGAACCGACTGCTATAGTTCCTTTCCCGGGATATAAACCAAATAGCTTTGCACTTCTAGTAGAAGAGATATCAACGAATTGATTTAATGATATTCTGCCTTTTTTAACTCCTTCAGAGAATAATATACTTACTCGATCTTCAATCATCGGTCCTCCGTTAGGAATTTTTGAAAAATCGTCTCGACCTAGATCCTTTTGTCCTTTAAAGTCAAATGAACATTGATCAGACCCTAACGTTTGTAGATTTCCATTTTTTAAAGCATTCCATAGCACGTCTTGGTTCCATTTTTCGCGAAGAGGAGGAGACCAAACATATTTTGCACCTTCAAATTCAGGCTTTTCTAACATAGACTGATCAAGCACTAAGTATTGTGGGCATGTTTCTCCCCATACATCGATTCCAATATTTCGTGCTTCCGTTATTTTTTCAACAGCCTCTGCACAAGTAACATGGACAACATATAATTGTGAATTTGCTAAACCAGTTAATGTAGCTGCTCTTCCAGTTGCTTCACCTTCTACTTCTGGAGGCCGTGTTAATGCATGGTAAATAGGCTCAGTTTTCCCTTCAGCTAAAGCTTGATTGATTAAATAATCTACAACATCTCCATTTTCCGCATGCACCATTACTAATGCCCCATATTCTTTTGCTGCTAATAAAGTACGGTACAATGTCGCATCATCCGCTTGAAATACATTTTTATATGCCATAAATACTTTAAATGATGTGATTCCCTCTTTTTCAATGACTCTAGGTAACTCTTGTAATACATCATCGTTTATTTCGCCAATCATAAGATGAAAACTATAATCGATCACTGCTTTATTTTTCGATTTTTCATGCCATGTTTCAATTGCTTTTTGGAGTGGTTCTCCTTTATTCGTTAAACAAAAATCAATAATTGTTGTTGTTCCCCCAAAAGCGGCCGCAATCGTTCCAGATTCAAAGTCATCCTTTGTGACAGTTCCACCAAACGGCATATCTAAATGTGTATGCGGATCTACTCCACCTGGAAAAATATAATGACCTGAAGCATCAATCATTTCAGCATCTGTCCGATCTAAATTTAATCCAATTGAAGTAATTTTATCTTCCTCTATTAAAATATCAGCCTTATAAGTATCCGTTGCAGTGACAATCGTTCCGTTGCGTATGATTTTCTTCATTTTCTTTTCCTTCCCCCCTTTAAAATTGAATATTGATTAGATCTTGCTAATGTCTTTAAAGCATGTTGGCGATCATTCCAAGTCATCGAAGGTTGTTTACTTGGAACTTCTACCATTTTAATTGCATCTTCCACCGGACAAACGATTTTGCATAAGTTACACCCTACGCAGTCTTCTTCCCGAACCTTTAAAAATGACTTTCCATTTTCATCGATTGCCATATCTATACATTGGTGTGATGTATCTTCACAAGCAATATGGCATTTATTACAGTTAATGCACTCCTCAGTATCAATTCTAGCAACTACTTGATAATTTAAATCTAAATTTCCCCAATCCGAATACTTATGAACTGCTTTACCAACTAGTTCAGTTACTGAAGAAAGACCTTTTTCGTCTAAATAATTAGTTAACCCATCAATCATGTCTTCTACAATGCGGAATCCATGATGCATCGCTGCCGTACAAACTTGAACACCAGTCGCTCCCATTAATAAAAACTCTACTGCATTTTGCCAATTCGATATTCCTCCAATACCGGAAATTGGTACTGATATTCGTGGGTTACGTGCACATTCTGCCACCATATTTAATGCAATTGGTTTTACTGCAGGTCCACAATATCCACCATGTGCTCCCTTCCCGGCAACATGTGGAACCGTATTCCAAGAATCTAAATCTACTCCCATTAAACTGTTGATCGTGTTAATCATACTGACTGCGGCAGCTCCACCTCGAACTGCCGCTTCCGCCGTTACAGTAATATCAGTAATGTTCGGAGTTAGTTTTACAATAACAGGTGTCTTTGCAACTTCTTTTACCCAATATGTTTGTTGCTCTACTAATTCAGGAACTTGACCGGATGCAGATCCCATTCCTCTTTCTGCCATTCCGTGTGGGCAGCCAAAGTTCAGTTCTAATCCATCAACACCAACGTCCTCTACCCTTTTTACAATTTCATGCCATTTATATTGTTGCGGCTCAACCATTAACGATGCGATAATCGCTCGGTCTGGAAATCTTTTTTTCGTTTCGTAAATTTCTTTTAAATTTACTTCAAGAGGTCGATCAGATATGAGTTCGATATTGTTAAATCCCGCAACTCTTTGTCCGTTGAAGTTAATCGCAGCAAATCGGGACGAAGTATTAATAATCGGTTCTCCTAATGTTTTCCAAACTGCCCCTCCCCAACCAGCCTCAAATGCACGTTGGACTTGATACCCTGAGTTTGTTGGAGGAGCAGAAGCTAGCCAAAATGGGTTAGGTGACTGTATACCTGCAAGATTTATTCGTAGATCTGCCATGTAAAAAAACCTCCTTTTAATGGTTTAGCTGCTTATGAATCGCATAAGCTACTTCTTTACCTTGCTCTGCTGCAGTCACGACCATCGCTTCCCCTTGCCCTTTTCCAAATATGACATCACCACAAGCAAATACTTTAGGATTTGAAGTCTGAAACGTTTCTTTGTTAATTTTTACAACTCCATCATTATGTTCTAACCCAAATTGTTCGATTAACTCTGTATAACGAGTTTGCCCGATCGCTTTTATGACTCCGTCAACTGGAATCGTAAAATTTGAATCTGGAATAAGCACAGGTCGACGGCGACCGTCTTTACCCACTTCACCTAACTCCAATCGAACACACTCAACTGAGATTACTTTTCCGTTTTCACCAATTATTCTGATTGGTAAAGTTAGCCATCGGAATTCCACACCATCCTGCTTAGCAAAATCATATTCAAATTGATAAGCAGACATTTCTGATTGCGTCCTGCGGTATAAAATTTTCACATTGCCTGCACCTAAACGAACCGAACATGTCGCTGCATCAATTGCCGTATTTCCAGCTCCAATCACAACCATATTTTTACCTATAAAGCGATTTGTAAACTCGCCCAATTTTGTCTCTTTCACTAAATCAATTGCATCATATACTCCGTCCAAGTCCTCTCCTTCTATATCAAGCATCGGTACTTTTCCCATACCTACTGCCAACACTACCATGTCATAGTTTTCTACTAAATAGTCTGATGATATATCCGCTCCAACTCTAGTGTTCGTATGAATTTTCACATCTAATTTTTCTATTTGCTGAACTTCCCAGCTAGATATTTTTTTTGGAAGACGGAACGAAACAATTCCATATCGATTTAATCCTCCTGCATGATTTTCCGCTTCATAAATAGTTACATCATAACCAAGTAGGGCAAGTTCACGAGCAGCAGCTAAACCGGATGGTCCGCTACCCACAATAGCAACTGTTTTTCCATTTTTATTTCCAGCCTTAAATAATACTTGATTATTTTTGATCGCCCAATCTGTTGCATAACGTTGTAAATTTCCAATCATGATTGGTTTTGTCGAATGATTGAGTACACAAGCACCCTCGCACAGTTCTTCTGTAGGACAAACTCGAGCGCAGCTTGCTCCAACGGGATTTGATGACATAATCGTTTTAGCTGATCCCTTTAAATTACCTGAACCAATTTTCTTAATAAACGTAGGAATGTCAATCCCAGTAGGACACGCTTTAATACATGGAGCATCATAGCAATATAGACAGCGATGTGCTTCTTCAAATGCTTCACGTTCAGATAATCCAGGATGTACTTCTTCAAAATTCTTCGATAAATCCTTCGACGAGATTCTACTCACTAACAACACCCTCCTAGTAGCTATAAAGTTACTTTTTAAGAAAGCAGAATATACGATTCATTAAAGCTATTTCTAAAATTGAGGTATTTCAATATATGATTAAATAAATTAATTTAGACATGTTTATGTAAAGGGGTGTCAGTGTTAAAAAAATGATTTTTAAAGCTTTCTATTTAGAAGTATTTAGAAAAAATAAAAGCTCAAACCTTTATATTAGGTTTGAGCTCTTTTACATTTTTCTTAAATTTTATTCTTCACAAAAACATTAAGTCGTTTTCTATAAAAATAGATTAGCAAGACGATAATTAACAGCCCCAAAATGACTTTACCGAATAATGTGAACTCTAACACTTGATTAACAGAATACGATTCAAATAATATGACAGGTAGCTTACCAATCAAACTAGCTAACATAAAACTTGACCATGTGATTTTTCCAAAGGCAGCAAATAAAGTAATCAAACTAGATGGAATAAAAGGAATAAAACGCAGAAATAACACACCGTAAAATGCTTCTTTTCCTTCTAAGCTTAATAACCTATTTAACCCTTTAAATTTTGTTGAATTACTAATAAATCTTTTTTGTAAACCCTTTCTATATAAAATAAAAGATACGAATGTACCAGCTAATTCACCTATGAAAGAGACTAAAAATCCACTAGTAAAACCGAATAATTTAATATTGATTGCTGTCAAAAACCAAGCTGGTATAATACCAACAATACTAATTAGAACATTAATTAAAATACTAAGTATCACAGCATAGTCTTTATATGTATTTAAAAAATGTTCAATTGCAGAAAGTGTCATAATTTTCCCCCATTTTTTTAACCACTTAATTGTACAACATTTAGTATGATAAAAAAGCTAAGGTTACAAAAATACATAAATCTTCCATAAATTAAAATCTATTTACT
>NZ_NTZO01000203.1 GCF_002559405.1 Bacillus sp. AFS001701
GAATATTATTATCTTCTAGCCACATTTTTGCTTTTCGACAAGACGTACAACTTGGTGAATTATACAAAATTACCATTTTGCTCTCCCCCTAACTACTCTTTTAAATAAAAGTAATATAGTTATGTGTATTAATTTATAAGAATTGGTTAATTATAATTAGTTTAATCTACAACCATATGTTCACATTATACAGTATTGTGCAAAATAAATATATACAAATTTGTAAAAAAATTTAAAAAAACCTATACAAAAGGTGTACAATTTTCAGTAAATTTATAAGTAAAATATAGGCTAATTTCTTTGATACATTTTTCGTATATGAAAGGTGTTTTTTACACAATAAACCTCACTATCCGTAAATGAAACCTGCTTTCTAGTTTCAGCCGATCTTGCACCTTCCCGCAGCATTTCCCAAAGTAGTCGGTATACCTTTCGTTTCACACAACTTTAGTCCTAAAAGTTACAATATTAAAAGCAAGATTGCTTTATAAAAAGCCCAAAAATAATTATTCGGAAAAAGCTTATTTAACCTTTCTATTTCACCAATTTTTTAATACAATAATAGTAACGCTTACATTCCTAGGAGGCTAATCTTATGGCAGCTTACATAACTGATCTATTGATTGTTGCATTGTTAGTAATTGGAATTACTGCACTTAATGGTGTGTTTACAAACGCTATTGGCGAAAAAATATTTGGTAGAGGTAAAAAAAGTCAATTTGTTGATATGTCTGACAGAATGTCTGCAAACTTCAAACAAGTTGGTGGCCAAGGCAAGTTCCGTAAAAAAACCTATTAAGAACAGACTTATAAGAAATTTACGATTAAAAAAAGGGCAAAGGCCCTTTCTTTTTTTGCCTTGATAAAGTTTAGTGTATAACTAATGTAGAATTGACTAAGGTCACTAGTTCGTCCTACGGTACAGTACTTTGAAATATTAAAATTCAGGGGCTTTGAATTAAAAATTTGGTTATCATTGTACACTCTGGATTAATTTTCTTCTAAGCTTGTCCTACCATTATTACACATAGCCTAATCTACTCTTTTATCATAAAACCTACACCTTAATTTTCCCTTAACATTATTTTAGTATTTCTACTTCCTCATGAACCTCTTATGAGGAACCACTACACTTCTTTTTGCTGTTTTACTTCCTCATGAACCTCTTATGAGGAACCACTACACTTCTTTTGACTGTTTTACTTCCTCATAAACCTCTCATGAGGAATCACTACACTTCTTTTTTCTGTTTTACTTCCTCATGAACCCCTCATGAGTAACTTTTCTTCTTCTTTTTGCCTTTCTACTTCCTCATTAACCTCTAACCTAATCTTATATCTAAGTAAAAAAATCCTAGCGATAAACTCACTAGGATTGATTTATTATTTATACATTTGTTGATAATTTTTAAATTCTGCTTCAGAGCAAAGTACGAAATGTCCAGGACGAACTTCACGTAATTTTGGTTGTTCGTTTGAATAATCGTGTTGTTTTGAATCATAAACGATACGTTTACGATTGCGCTCATAATCAGGATCTGGAAGCGGAATTGCTGATAATAATGATTTTGTGTAAGGATGCATTGGGTATTCATATAATTCATTACTATCTGCAAGCTCAACAATTTTACCGTGGTACATTACACCGATACGGTCACTAATGTACTTAACCATTGATAAATCATGGGCGATAAATAGATATGTTAAACCTTTTTCCTTTTGAAGCTTTCTCATTAAGTTTACAACCTGAGCTTGAATTGACACGTCAAGAGCTGAGATTGGCTCATCGGCGATAATAAATTCTGGTTGTACAGCAAGTGCTCTCGCAATACCGATACGTTGACGTTGTCCACCTGAGAATTCATGTGGGAAACGGTTAGCGTGCTCTTTATTTAAACCTACTGTTTCAAGTAAGTCATAAACCATTTTCATTCGCTCTTCTCTGTTACGAGCTAAGCCATGAATATCAATACCTTCTGCAATGATATCTGCAACTTTCATACGCGGGTTTAATGAAGCGTATGGATCTTGGAAAATCATTTGCATACGACGGTTAAACTGCTTTAACTCTTTACGACTTTTCTTACCATGTACATCTTCACCATCGAAAATTACTTGTCCATCAGTTGCATCATACAATCGAATGATCGAACGTCCAGTTGTAGATTTACCAGAACCTGATTCACCTACTAAACCGAAAGTTTCTCCACGGAAAATGTCAAATGTAACATCATCGATTGCTTTAACTGTTGTTTTACCTGTATTAAAGTATTGTTTTAAATTTTTAACTTCAACTAATTTTTCTGCTTTATTTGACATTTACTTCACCTTCCTTCATTCGTTGAATACGCTTCCTAACGGCTTCAGGTGGTTCAACTTTTGGAGCATCCTCATGTAATAGCCATGTTGCAGCATAGTGTGTTTCAGACACTTTAAACATAGGAGGTTCCATTTCATAGTCAATTTTTAAAGCATTTGGATTACGTGGTGCAAACGCATCACCTTTTGGAGGATTTAATAGATCCGGTGGTGTACCAGGAATTGCTACTAATTCTGCTCCTTGTTCATTATCTAAGTCAGGCATTGAAGCTAAAAGTCCCCAAGTGTAAGGATGTTTTGGATTGTAGAAAATATCGTCTACAGTTCCCATTTCAACTACTCTACCTGCATACATAACTGCAACTTTATCTGCAACATTCGCTACTACACCTAAATCATGTGTAATAAAGATAATTGCTGAATCAGTTTTTCTTTGAATTTCTTTCATTAACTCAAGAATCTGAGCTTGAATTGTAACGTCTAGAGCTGTTGTTGGCTCATCGGCGATTAATAATTTTGGATTACATGCTAACGCCATTGCAATAACAACACGTTGTCTCATACCGCCAGAGAATTGGTGTGGATATTGTTTAAAACGAGCTTCAGCATTTGGAATTCCAACAAGATTTATTAATTCTAAAGCAATTTTCTTTGCCTCAGTTTTACTCATTTTTTGATGCTTTATTAGACCTTCTGTTATTTGATATCCAATCGTTAATACTGGATTTAAAGAAGTCATAGGATCTTGGAAAATCATTGAAATTTCTTTTCCACGAATATTTTGCATTTCTTTTTCTGTTAATTTAGCTAAATCTTTTCCATCGAATAAGATTTCACCGCTCTTAATTTTACCTGGAGGGTTTGGAATTAACCCCATTAATGCTTTAGATGTTACTGATTTACCTGAACCAGATTCACCTACAATTGCTAATGTCTCACCTTTTTTAAGATCAAATGAAACTCCGCGTACTGCTTGAACTTCACCAGCATGAGTATAAAAGGAGACACACAGATCTTTTACTTCTAATAATTTACTCATAGTTCATTCTCCCTTCAAAATTACTTACTCATTTTTGGATCTAAAGCGTCGCGTAATCCGTCAGCAATTAAGTTGAAACTTAAAATTAATAAGCTGATTACAACCGCTGGAATAATCATCATATGAGGGAAAGTTTGTAATGATTTGAAGCCATCACTTACTAAAGAACCTAATGATGCTTTTGGTGGTGCAATACCTAAACCGATGAAGCTTAAGAATGCTTCAGAGAAGATTGCACTTGGAATCGTGAACATCATCATTACGATGATTGGACCCATAATATTTGGAATTAAGTGTTTTGCAATTAATTGAGTATTTGTTGCACCTAAAGTTCTTGATGCTAATACGAATTCTTGATTTTTTAGTTTTAGCATTTGACCACGTACGATACGGGACATACCTACCCAACCTGTGATTACCATCGCTAAAGCGATCGAAAGAATACCTGGGTTTTTAAATACTAAGATGAATAAGATAACTACGATTAGATATGGAACACCCATTAGGACTTCAGCAATACGCTGCATGATAGTATCTGTCCGGCCACCAAAGAATCCTGAAATACCACCGAAAGCTACACCAATTACCATATCAATTACTGCTGCTAATAAACCGATTAAGATTGATACTCGAGCTCCAGCCCATGTTCTTGTGAAAAGGTCACGACCTAAATCATCTGTACCAAACCAATAGTTTTCTTTAATATTTTTGTTTTTATATACATCGTTTCCATATTGATCAATTCCATCAAATGGTAAGAATTTTACATTTTCTAATACACCAATTTTTGGTGGTAATTTTGATCTTTTTAAGTCTTGGTCTTTATATGAGTGTCCACTCATCATTGGACCAAACAATGTAAAGAATAATAAGATACCAAGGATAATAAATCCTAACATTGCACCTTTATTTTTTCTAAAACGTCTTCTAGCATCTTTCCAAAAAGAATCCGAAGGTCTTGAAATTTTATCTGCATTATTCAAATCTACGTTTGCAGGTTGGAATAAATCAGATGAAATTTTTTGAGCTGTGTTGTTGTTCATTATTTATTTACCTCCTGCTAAACGGATACGTGGATCAATTACACCGTATAAAATATCTACAAAGAAGATTACGATTAGTAATAATGCACTGTAGAAAATTGTTGTGCCCATAATTACTGAGTAATCATTTGTTACAATTGAGTTAACAAATTGAGAACCTAGTCCAGGTACAGCAAACATATTTTCAATAACTAATGTACCAGTCATTAAGTTTACAGCCATTGGACCTAAAATTGTAACTACTGGGATTAATGCATTTCGTAGTGCATGTTTAATGATTACGCCTACTTGAGAGATACCTTTTGCTTTTGCTGTTACGATATACTCTGAGTTCATAACTTCGATTAACTCAGTTCTTGAGAAACGAGCTACAGTTGCTGTTACGAATACTGACAATGCAATTGTCGGTAGAATCGTGTATTTAAAGCTTTCCCAATATGCTACCGGGAACCAATGTAATTTTACTGCTAAGTAGTACTGTAAGATTGCCCCGAAAACGAATGACGGGATGGAGATACCTAGAACTGCTAGAACAGTAGAACCATAATCAAATATTGTATTATTTTTTAGTGCTGCTACGATACCGAAGATTAATCCGATAAATGTTCCTAATAATAGTGCTTGAGCACCTAATTGAGCCGATGGACCAATACGAGTTGAAATCATATCAGTTACTTTACGATTATCGTATTTATATGAATCTCCTAAATCACCTTTAGCAAGATTCTTCATGTAATTTGCATATTGTACAGGAACTGGCTTATCTAACCCATATTTAACAAAAATAATTTGTTTTTGTTCAGGTGTTAATTTCTCTGGGTTTTTTAATGGAGAACCTGGTAACAACTTCATTAAGAAAAATGTAACAGTACAAATTAAAAATAGTGTGACAAACATGTAAATAAATCTCTGTAGCACGTAACGTCCCACAACTGCACCCCCCTATTAATTTAAAAAATATTTTATTTTTTTTATTTTTTGATAATTCTTTTGTAAAAATGAGAGCATTTGGATCTTTCCTATTTGAATCTACTCCACATACTCTTTAGTACCTATTATAATGCTGTAATTTTTTCGATCGATTTAACTTCTTGTCCATATTATTCTCAAACATGGGATTAATCATTTAATCCTTTTTTTTCATTTGTTGTAAAATGGTGTAAATTTTTGCTTAAGCTTTTTTTTCCAACAATGTAAGCGTATTCGTAATGACGCTTTTGGTCAATATTTTTTTACTGGAAAATTCTAAATTATTATTCTAAACAGATAATTCCTTACAATTTCCCCCTTATAAATTGAGCTGGGATCCTTATAAAAAATAGCTTATTTAGATATTTATTCATAAATTTAGTAAAAAAAAGAATGCTTATTCAAAAATTCAAATTGCAATTTCAGTATAGCAAATTTATTTATCGTAACATATCTCGCAATCCATGATGTATACCCCCTAAGATGCTAATACAATGTAGGTTAAAATACAGAAAGTTAATATACAATTCTGAATTTTTATAGTAGAATTTTCGATAAGTATCGATTTTTTTCTACAAATTTTATTATACATTTTTATGAGAGTTTTACAACAATTTTGACAAATAAAATTAAATAATTTATTAAAATAAAGTGAATTGTCTTAAAAATGCTAACAATTTAAAAATATTTTGTAACGATTAGTTGAAACTGTTTACAATGTTATTATAGTATAGCAT
>NZ_NTZO01000204.1 GCF_002559405.1 Bacillus sp. AFS001701
TATAAGAGAGTTTCTTGCCAATAAAGTTTAAAATAATTATTTTTAGATTCTAAAATAGATGCTAATTTCACTTTAATTGTTTCAAGTGTATCCATTAGGAAATTATGATGGTCATTTTTATGATTAGATGAAGTAAAAGTAAAAACGATATTGAAATCAAGATCTATGCCTATAACGTCTACTCCAGACACAATATGGAAACTGTTTGCTTTTATTTTTAGTTCAGATATGTTTATGAGTTTATAATTTTTCAAAGAAGTACCTCACAATTTTGAGCAATATTTTATCAAAATGCACAAAAAAATATCAAATTACTCTATTCGATTATTATATATTTTAGACACAACAAAATGAAAGGGTTTTCAAGGTTTGACAATTATACTATTTGAAAAAAAGTGGATTGTTAAACCGAAATGAATACCAAAAAATTTAAAAATGAAAGTAGGGGACTTTATGAATTTAATACCAAAGATCAACAGTAAAATCGAATTAAAAGAAAAGATTTGTTTCGCTATAAAAGAAACACTTTCGATTAGAAATAAAGACTTCATTGATGCTGGGATCGAGGTATTTTCGGACAGAATAAAGTCAAAATGTGACATTTTAGTGTCGGAAACCGATTTAAATACAAATGCTGATATTGAATTAATAAAGGATCCAACAGTTGAAGAAAGTGGTTATAAGATTGATATTTCTATTGATCAAATAAAAGTATTCTCAAATGATGACTCCGGAATAAAAAATGCTCTTACTACTCTATATGTATTGATTGTCGAAGCAATCAAAACTTCTAATCGAAAACTAGACGGAGTTATTTTTATAGATTATCCGAAATATAAGCATAGAGGATTACTTGTAGATGTTAGTAGAAATTTCTTCGACGTGGATGTAATGAAAAAGATTATCGAAGAAATGTCGTTAAATAAATTAAATGTGTTGCATTGGCATTTATCCGATGACCAAGGCTGGAGAATTGAATCAAAAGTATATCCTAAATTAACTGAAAATCAGGAGTATTATACACAAGATGAGATAAGAGAAGTTATCAAATATGCTCAAACTAGAGGGGTAGAAGTTATACCAGAAATCGATATGCCTGGACATGTCACTGCCATGTTAATTGCTAATCCAAGTCTTAGCTGTTTTGAGGAAAAAGTAGAATTAGCATGTAGTGCTGGTGTGTATAAGACAGTTCTCTGTCCTGGAAAAGAATCAACATATACTTGGATGTTTAATCTAATAGATGAAATCGTTCAGCTTTTCCCTTCATCAAAATTCCATATAGGTGGAGATGAAGTACCAAAAACAAATTGGAAAACCTGTCCCCATTGTTTAGCACTTATGAAAAAAAATAACATCGATAATTTTGATGATCTGCAATATGCATTTACTAAACGAATAACTGCTCATTTAAATCAACATGGTAAACAAGTCGTTTGTTGGAATGAAACATTAAGATCTAAAGAAGTTGAAAACAACTTGATAACACAATATTGGGTTGAATTTACTGAGGAAAGCTATTGCAAGCCATACTTTGAAAATGGACAGGAAGTCATTTTCTCTGAATTGTTTAACTGCTATTTTGATTATCCGTATTCACTAGTAACATTACAGAAAACTTATGAATATCAACCTAATCCTGCGTTAAATGCTTCAAATGTGTTAGGAATTGAAGGGGCAATTTGGACTGAAAGAGTAACTACACCAGAAATATTGGAATTTATGATTTCTCCTAGAATAAATGCACTTGCAGAATCAGCATGGACGATCGAGAGAAACTATGAAGATTTCCTATTACGTTTAAAAGTATATATGGAAGATTTAAACGTAATTACTTTAAATCATGCTCCATTTGAAGCAGCAACAATTAACGGACAGGCTGCTCAGGAAGAAGCGAAACAGTTCTTGATGATGATGTTTCAATTTCTTCAAAATAGCGATGTTGATATGGGGTTAGATGAAAAAGAAAAACAAGTAATGATCTCTAAGTTTTTAAATAATATTTTTGACGAAAAAACAGCAGCGGAACTTTTAAAACAAACAATGTAATCAATAAGCTATGGGGAGTGGGAATATGGGGAAAAATTCAGTTGTAAATGAACGAATAATTATAGAAAAAAATGCTAAACCGAAAAATGCCTTTGTTACAAAAAAATCAGAGCGATTCATGTACAGCTCATATTTCTTTGGTCAAAATATTATTTTCTTCATTGTATCTTCATTTTTAGCAGTTTATTATACTAGTGTTTTAGGAATCAGTGCAACAACTGTAGGTAGTATTCTTTTACTAGCAAGAATTTGGGATGCATTTGTAGATCCAACTCTGGCAACAATTATCGAACGACTAAATTTAAAGAGTGGAAAATTTAAACCTTGGGTAAATCTAGCTTCAATTACTGTACCTATTATGACTTTTCTTTGTTTTGGATTTAGTCATCAATTACTTGCAGCTTCTGAAGGTGTACGTATTGGTTATGCAGCTGTCACATATTTAGTATGGGGTACACTTTATGCTGCTGCAGATGCTCCTGCATTCGCATTTTCAACTGTGATCACACCAGACCCTGAAGAACGAACAGTTTTACTTGCCAACAATCAAATTACTGGTATTGTCGGTATACTTGTTGCAGTAGCTGCATTCCCAAGCGTTTTAAAGGCAACTGATAGCAATTACATGATTTCAGTATTAATTTTTTCAATCATTGCATTTGTAGTCATGTCATTGACAAGATTTGTAAAAGAACGAGTTAAATCAAATAAAAAAGAACCTGCAATTAAAGAAATCTTACATTCACTATTAAATAACAAATATTTAAAAACAATCGTAATCGTAAATATCATTGCAAACGGAGTTAACTTTACAAACACTTTAGCACCTTTTGTGGCTACTGATATTTATAAGGACGCAACTAAAGTTTCACTTATTCTTGGAATTGGAATTCTACCTGTAGTTCTTGTTGCTCCATTTGTTCCAAAGTTAGTAAACAAATATGGAAAAATTAAACTTATGTCTTTTGCTTTAGCTGCAAATGCATTACTATCAATTGTAACATACTTTGTTGCATACGAAAATTTCGGATTATTTTTAGGCGTTTCAGTTCTTAAAGCAATGTTAATAGCACCGCAGTTTGTTATTTATCCAATGTTCTTTGCTGATTCAGTTGAATATGATTGCTATAAAAATGGTACACGTTTTGAAGCAGTTATTTTTGCAACACAAACATTCAGTTCTAAAATTATTGGAGCAATATCCGGAGGACTTGGAATGTGGATCATCGGTATTGCAGGCTATAAAGCCGCAACAAATGGACATGCCGTTACTCAATCTGCTACTACCCTTAAATCCTTATGGACGACATTTAATCTAGGTGGAGCGGTAGGATGCTTAATTGCATTATTCATCTTCCTTAAGTTCTATGACTTATCTGAAGAACAAGTTAAAGAAATGGCACTTGCTAATCAAAGTAAAAACTGAGAGTTTGATAGTTATACAACCTAAATATGATGTAATTGGTAAAAAGGACATTTTTTAATCAAAATGTCCTTTTTATTTGTATTGTGTTTGTATGGAGTGGTTGAATTGTTTTATTTTCTCCTTATTGAAGTAACGGGAATGGTATGAGTAAGAAAAAGAGCAAAAACGTGAAAAGTAGTTACTCATAAAGGGGCATGAGGAAGTAAAACAGCAAAAAACTGAAATATAGTTACTCATAAGAGGTTCATGAGGAAGTAAAAAACGTAAAAATCTGGAATATAATTATGCATAAGAGGTTCATGAGGAAATAAACCAGCGAGAATCTAAAATATAGTTACTCATAGGAGGTTCATGAGGAAGTAAAAACGTAAAAATCTGGAATATAATTACTCATAATAAATTAGTAAGGTATACCACAGTTTTCAAGCTTGGTATTTTTATGCTATCGATAAAGATGTTAGATAATTTTTATTTAAAACTACTTTTAGATTAGATGAAATTACAATTAAAAATGTTAAAAATCAGGCAATAAGGATGATATTAAGCTAAATTGTGAATAATAAGAATCAGATATAGAATGAATACTAGCCCCCAACATATAGTTGGTTGGTGTTATGAATTGAGAATCTAAGTATATTCTCCAAAATCGTTTTCCTTTTACAGCGATTGATCTTACATTATCATTAAACGAATTATCACTAGGGTCATTTAGATTTGGTTCTGCAGCAAAAACGTGACTATGATCTCCATGCTTATTGTCCTCTTTAAATAAGGTAAGCTGTCGATCAGCTGGTTGTCCAAGGCTGTCCAAATGATCCACTCCTACTGTTGCAATTTCATTTGTAGGCTTCAACGATGATATTTGATCGTTTTCAATCTGCCAATCTCCAACAAATCGATATAATCCAGGGCCTAAAACAGGAGCATAGGATATGTTAATGCCAGAATTACGATACAATCGCCAATTTCCACCAATTACTACGATGGATGAGGCTTTATCATTAATGGAATGATCATCAATGGCATTCAAGTTTGTTTCAGCAGTAAGAATAGCTTGTGTGCCCCACGAAAGTCACTATGCTCAAACAAAATGACATGATTGTTGATTGGTGTTCCACCGAATGTTGCGGGTTCATTTGTTGGTGCTAGTGAAGTGATTTGGTCATTTTCGATATCATAGTTTCAAACAAATGAATAGAGTCCCGGTCCTAATACAGGCGCGTAGGGGATTTTCAAATCTGCATCTCGGTAGAACCGCCAATTACCTTCCAAAATTGCTATTGAAGAGGTTTTGTCATTAAATGAACCTAGATTTTTTTCTGTCGCTTAAAAATGCCTATGTTCTCCATGAAAATTACTATTCTCAAATAGAATAACTTCTTGCATCACTTCACTACCTTTCTTTAGAAAAAATGTTAACTATGTATTTATGTCCAACAAATACATTTTATTGATATGCATCTAAAAAACGGAAATGACCACTAATTTCTAAAATTAGAGAATTATAATAATCTGTTAATTCCAAAATTGATTTTTATTTGTTATTTTTATTTTGCAATCAACCGTTAAATAATTTTGTTTTGTAAAATAATTCC
>NZ_NTZO01000205.1 GCF_002559405.1 Bacillus sp. AFS001701
CTGTTTAGTCGATTTTTTTTATTTCTCTAAATGGCAGAATAATTGAACAAGGAAGCAACACTTTATTGTCGAAATAAGTTAAGAGATAAATTTTTTAATCAAACTAATAGGAGTGTTTGATATAAAAAGGATTTGTAATCAATGCCAAACTGAAATGATAGAAGAATGTAAAGTAACTGTTGAAGGTGATTTGAGTGGTATTAAAATTAGTCAAAAAGGTAAAGGATTTTTCAATAATATATCAGCAAAAACAAAAGCAACTGTATGCCCAAATTGTGGTTATGTTGCTTTTTATATTGACGAGTACAAAGAATTTAAAAAGTAAATCCTTATGTAACTAACGCATGCATTAGTTGAATAACAAAAAGTAAAGATCACAAATTGTGGTCTTTTTTCATTCCCTTATTCAACATAATGGCAGATTAGTTCAATAAGGAATGTTATTCTAGGAATAGAAGAAAATGCTATAAAAAGGAGTTTTTATGGATATTAAGGAGTTCAAAAAATTCGTAGATGAAGTTCTTCTAACCAAAGGAATGAAAAAAAGAAGAAGTAATTATTACTTTGACAATGAAGAAATTATTTCTGTATTAGGTTTACAAAAAACAAGTTATACAAACGGGTATTATCTTAACTTTGGCTATGTTATTAAAGATTTGAACACTAAGGAACACCCTAATTACACTGACGGTAATATACGCCTTCGTTTCGAATTTAAAATTAATAGAAAGTTAACTGATCTTATTGACATTTATAATGTGGAAAAAGAACTATTAATTGAGCAATTTCATAAGAATATTAACAATTACATACTTCCAATAAAGAAAATATCAGATTTACAAAAGTTAATTAAAAAAGAACCTGAACTCTTATCTCAAGCTACACTTGAAACAAAAAAATTCCTTAATATGAATTAATGCTTATACAACTAAAGTAGTGCAATAGTTCAATAAAGATTGAGAGTTCTTGATCGGCTTAAATATAGAATAAAACAATCATTTAAATTTAGTAATCAATGGATTATTTTAATTAGGAGAATATAAATGTCTAATTATGTGAATATCGAGAATTTTAAAAAGTGGGTAATTGAGAAAGATTTAGAAAATGAAACTATAAAAGGGTTTTGGGAGAACTTTAATAGTTGGAAGGAAGAATATCCTGAAGAATATATAGAAACTTTTGAAGAAGGATTTGAACTATAGAAACTTTCTACATATATTAAATCAGTTTCATTTACATTTACTAACTGGCCAGATGATGATTTTAATCATATAGTTATTCGTCTTAGTTTTGAATACGATGATTCAGTGGTAGGGGAATATAGGATGGTTTTTGATTATGATACTGGTGAAATATTTGATGATGTATTTCATGTATACTAATTATGAATCGCATTTTCTTATTCAACTAAAGCAATGCGATACTTCGATAGAAGATCGCTTTTTTTTATTAAACATAATGGCAGATTAGCTTAATAAGAATAACTTAATTTTTGTGGAAAAAAGGAGCAACCCCCCCAATTTACTGAAAATTCAATAAAGTTTACAATATAAATATCAAAGCTTTTAGGAGGATCACATGAAACGTATTTTAATGATTTTGTTTTGCACATTTCTTTTATTTGGTTGTTCAATGAAAACGAAAACAGAAAGTAAAGTTAGTCAAGCAGTTGCAATTGTTGGCGTTACGGCCGTCGACACAATTATTTATTCGACTGATCAAGACAAGAGTCTAATTAAGTCCATTACAAAAGGATTCGATGCTAAAAAATCGCAAAACGCTCAGATGGATATTTCTGATTTAAAGCTAACTATTATTAACGATTCTGGTAAGAAAGAGAATTTTGAAGTGAATTACAAGCAAAGTATCTATTCATATAAAGGTGACGTATACAAACTTGATTCAAACATAACAAAATTACTTGAGGAACAGTTTATGAATTAAATCTTATGCAACTAACGCAGTGCATTAGTTGTATAAGATAAGTTGATAAGAATGAAATATATTGGTAAATGTTATTGTAAATCACCTTATAGGAGAGAATAAATGAATCTTTTTGGATTAATTGTTATTTGTACAATTGGCGGTTTTTTCTTAACTTTATTTACAATAGCAAATCCAGTTTTGGGTGGAGGGGTTTGCTTTGGTATCATTTTAGGGTGTCTCTTAAAGGGGTTATTTTTACTAAGAGAAATACGAGATAATATATCATCATCACCGTCAGAATCCAATACTATAAAAAAGCATAAAGTAAAGGAAGCATACGAAAGCTATTTAAAAGAAAAAAATATCAACAAAATTGTAGAAAAATATTCCATAAAAAATAATAAAAATTAAGCGTAATAAATTTTGTAATTGAACTATTCCTTAAGTAACTAACGCATGCTTAAGTTGAAGAACATGAGTCGCTAAATGTGGCTCTTTTTTTATTAAACAAAATGGCAGATTAGTTAAAGAAGGAATTACTGTAAATATATGGAATTTAAAAATAAAAAAGATTGGAGCAAAGCATGCGTTCAAGAAAATACTTTTTAACATATTTATTATTGAGTATTTCGTTTGTAATAGCTTTTTTAGTGACAGCGTATCTTATGAATGGTACTTTGAGAAGTTCTCATTTTGCTACTGCTTTTGGAGGAGGAGTCGCGCTCTTTCTTTATTGTATATTAAGAAAAAATACTTCTACTAAGAAATAGGAATTTAGTAACATTACATACTTCTTATACAACTAAAGCAGTGCTTTAGTTGTATAAGAACTTAGGAGCTGATCTTTCAATTAGCCCCTATTTTTTATTTGGCAGTTTATTCAATGAGGAGTAGGAATTTCTTGATAAATACAGAATATATCATTAAAAGTTGATTAATAAGTAAGGGGAACAGTTTATGAAAGATTCTATATATAAAATTCTTCATATAGTGTTGTTGATTGGAATTTGTATTTTGCTATATCGTATTGGAACTGAGCTCGATAAAATTGGTGATACAATATGGCGAAGTAATTTTGAATAAAATATTTTTCTCTTATTCAACTAACGCATGCGTTAGTTGAAATGCACCTAGAGTAGTTCAACAAAAGGAGTATTCATCATGTTTGTATATATAATCTGTTTGTAGCGATTGTTATAATCCTATTAGTATCATTTTTCTTCTACTTTTCTTATAAAATTATAAGAGGAAAAAAGACAATTAATTCTTGGATTACATTGATTGGATTATCCGCGTTTATATTTATTGTTATTTGGCAGGTGTTAATTGCTCTTGGTGTTGTTCAACCATGAGATTATTATTGAACTAACTCATGCAATAGTTGAAGATCACAAGCTGCTAATATGCGGCTTTTTGTGCGACGGGCAGTCGCATAGGGTGCTGACTTAGTCAGCGCCCTTCATTTGCTTATCTAGACAGAGACGACACCTCGGTGTAACGACTGAATGAAGGATAAATTAATGAATTCCAGATGGTGAAAATCCATCCTCGAGGAGACTGACCTAGCTCGAGAAGTCTAATCTAGGGCATTATCGTGAGGTATTGTCTGAAGGAGATGCGGTAAATCGAGAGACCCGTAGACGAAAAGATAGACCCTAATGCAAGAAGTGTGAAGCACGGCGGCGGAGTAAGTTGACGACTTTTCGAAGAGTGAGGAAGCCCACTAAAATGGCATTTTCTTTAGAAGTCAGAACGAGGAAATGTGGCTTATAACGTGATGGTGCAGGGTATGTTTTGAAGGAAAATGCGATGACCCCGTGAGGTCTCTACCTTACCGAACAGGCAGGGTTCTAATCTATAAGGGAAATCCGAAGTGATGATGAACTGGTAGAGAAGTCAGACGTTCTCATAGTACGGAAGTAGTTTATGACCATAACATCGAATGAACGGAAGGGGAACGACCTATGGCTCCAAGTCATGGACAAGATGGAATGTTAACAATCAAGTTACGAGGTAAAACCGTTTGGATGAACATCAAGGAAAGGCATGGAATACGTAATGAATCAAGAGTGGAAATTTAAATTACACAGTGTTTATGGTCAATTATTATTCGACCGCAAATTAACTCAAAGCTTTGAACAAGTTAAGGCGAATAAAGGAACAGGTGGTATTGATGGTGAATCAATAGAAAGCTATGAATCAAACCTGCATGAAAATATCATGTCTTTACTTGAAAAGTTGAAAGCAAACACTTACCAAGCACAACCAGTTAAAAGAGTATACATACCAAAGAAGAATGGAAAGAAACGTCCTTTGGGAATCCCGACAATATTACTGTAGAATCTATGAAAATACAAAATACAAATCTAAAATAATATTTAAACAGCCATCCAAGATTTGTTTTAATCTAATTAATTGGGCAAAATAACGTTGGTAAGTAAGCTTATTGGTAAAGAATAATGGGGAAGTATGTGTTTTGGGAATAGCAATAATTAATATTTAACAAGTTAAAACAATTGTAGCACGACAGATTTTTCAATTTTTGCTCCTACTGTTTAAATTGTGATAATAGACAAGTTTGTCATATCTCCTAAATTTTCACTTATAATTGGATTGGCTAACGATACTTGATTTTAATTTGTTAGCATTAATTAAGCTTTAAAAAAAGTAGATTATATAATACAATTTTTTTAGCACATACGTTTGTTCTGTATTTACTAATGGTAGGTTAAATGCTTGTGAGAAAAAATTCAACTAATGGGAGTGAAGGAAATGACAATTTCTGATATTGCCAAACTAGCTGGGGTTGCTAAGAGCACGGTATCACGTTATCTTAACGGAGGATCAGTTAGTGAAGGAACAAAAAGAAAGATTGAAAATGTTATTATAAACACTGGGTATATTCCAAATACTTTCGCACAAAGTCTCAAAGCAAAGAGAACAAATATTATAGGCACAGTTATTCCTCGTCTAGATTCATATGCGGCTGCTAAAACATTAATTGGAATTGATGAGGAATTAAGGGCTTTAAATTGTCAAATGCTTATATCAAATACTAGTCAGGATTTAGACCGAGAGCTTGAAAGCATTTATGGCTTTGCAAGACAAAAAGTAGCTGGAATAATCTTGATGGCTACACAGATAACAGATGCGCATTTAGAGGCGTTTAAAAAAATACAAATACCTGTCATCTTAGTTGGTCAACTCCATCACGAAATATATAGTTTAATTCATCAAGATTACGAATCTGGTTACGAGATGGGTAAATATGTTTTGTCAAAGGGCCATCGTAACATTGCATTCCTAGGTGTTACAGAAAAAGATATTGCTGTAGGTGTTAGACGTAAAGAAGGATTTAAAAAAGCTTTAGAGGAGGTAGTAGATTGCAATGTAAGATTCCATGAAACAAGTTTTAGCATGATGGAAGCTTTAAAACAGGCCACATTGATAATTGAAAAATATAAACCTTCAATTATAGTGTGCGCAACAGATAATATAGCGCTTGGAGTTTTAAAAGCTGCATCTTTAAAAGGGTTAAGGATTCCCGAAGACCTATCAATTACAGGATTTGGTGGATACGATGTTACAGAGGTGATTCATCCAGGATTAACCACTATTAAGTATTTTTATAAAGATGCAGGTCAAGTGGCCGCTAGGAATATAGTTAAATTAGTTAATGGGGAAGATGTCAATAAAGTTACACATTCGAAATTTAAATTAATCGAAAGAGAAAGCGTTGACAATCGAATTGTTAATATTTTATAATCAAGTTGAAACCGGTTCCAAAAAGTATGATTTATTTTGAAACCGGTTCCTTTTGAGTGTCAAACCAGGTGTTTTGTTTTTTTAATGTATTTCGGAACCGGTTTCAATAAAAAAAGGAGGTATTTATTATGGATTTTAAAAAGATTGCAGAAGAGACATTCGAAGCAATAGGTGGAAAAGAGAACATAACTGCCGCGGCTCATTGTTCAACACGTCTAAGACTAGTATTAAAAGATGAAGAAATTATTGATCAAAAAAAATTAGATGAACTAGAAGAAGTGAAAGGGACGTTTTCTACGGGTGGACAGTATCAAATAATATTTGGTGCGGGTATAGTAAATGAAGTGTATAAAGAGCTTGCAAAGTTAGCTGGCATTTCAGAAATGTCAACTAAAGATGTAAAAGATGCTGGTACAAAGAAAATGAATATACTTCAACGTTTTGTGAAAATGCTTTCAGATATTTTTGTTCCAATTATCCCAGCCATTGTCGCTGGAGGCTTACTAATGGGGATTAACAATGTGTTGACGGCACAGAATTTAATTATTGAGGGTAAGTCATTGGTGGAAGCTAATCCTGCACTTGCAGATTTAGCTTCACTTATTAATACGTTCGCTAATGCAGCATTCGTATTCCTTCCAATATTAATTGGTTTTTCAGCAACGCAACGTTTTGGAGGAAATCCCTATCTAGGTGCGGCACTTGGGATGTTAATGGTTCATCCGGACTTACTAAATGGATACAGTTATGGTGCGGCATTAATAAATAATGATATTCCGGTATGGAAGATTTTTGGTTTCGAGATTGAAAAGGTAGGGTATCAAGGTAGTATATTACCAGTTCTCGTTTCATCTTTTATTCTTGCTAAAATAGAAATAAACTTGCGAAGAGTAATTCCTTCAGCAATAGACAATCTATTAACTCCATTACTTACTATTTTTATTACAGGTATTATAACTTTCACGGTAGTTGGACCATTTACACGCACAGCAGGTAACTTATTAACGGATGGTTTAATATGGTTATACGATACAACTGGATTTATTGGTGGAGCCATAGTTGGCCTTATCTATGCACCAATCGTTATAACTGGAATGCATCACAGTTTTATTGCAGTAGAAACACAATTATTAGCTGATATTGGTAAAACAGGAGGATCATTCATATTTCCAATTGCAGCAATGTCTAATGTAGCACAGGGTGCAGCAACAATTGCCATTTTTCTTATCACAAGAGATAAAAAAGTTAAAAGTACTGCCTCGGCTAGTGGTATCTCAGCACTTTTAGGAATTACTGAGCCTGCAATGTTTGGAATTAATTTAAAATTAAGGTATCCATTTATAGGTGCAATAATTGGATCGTCTGTTGGTTCTTTATTTGTAACGTTATATAAAGTAAAAGCAGTTGCGCTCGGAGCAGCTGGTATCCCTGGTATTATTTCGATAAAACCTACAAGCATTATTCCGTATATTGTTGGAATGGTGATATCTTTTTCGATAGCATTTATTGTAACACTGGTACTAGCAAAAAGAGATGAAAGAATAACTGCTACTAAAATGTCATCCGAAAAAGCAATTTATTCATAAGTGCTTCAAAAGAAGAGGGGGAATTTAAATTTTCCCCTCTATTATTTTAAAGGAGTGAAAAAAATGGAGTGGACAAAAGAACTACTTTACCGCCAGTTAGAAGAAGTTAGTAATGAAGAATTGGCTGTACTAAAATCTAAAGTAGATAATTGTCCATGGAGGCAATCTTTTCATATTCAACCAAACACAGGGCTTTTAAATGATCCGAATGGATTCTCGTATTTTAATGGGGAATATCATCTGTTTTATCAGTGGTTTCCACTTGGTCCTGTGCATGGGTTAAAATATTGGTATCATGTTAAATCAAAGGACCTTGTACATTGGGAAAACGATGGAATTGGAGTAAAGCCGAATAAATACTACGATAGTCATGGAGCATACTCAGGGTCAGCCATAGAACATAAGAATAATCTGTATTTATTATATACAGGAAATACACGTGATGAACATTGGGTAAGACATCCTTTTCAATGCATTGCTATAATGGGTAAAAGGGGGGGGATTACAAAACTAGATACCCCTGTAATCTCTGACGTACCACATGGATACACAGATCATTTTCGTGATCCAAAAGTATGGAAGGTAGGAGAATTGTTTTATGCAATAATTGGAGCACAAAGAAGTAATAAAACTGGCTGTGTAGTTTTATATAGTTCACCAGATTTGTTTAAATGGACATTTGAAGGGGAAATTAGGACAAAAATGGATTCATTTGGATACATGTGGGAGTGCCCTGATTACTTCGAATTACAAAATCAAGGAGTACTCATTTTTTCACCTCAAGGTATAGAACCAGAAGGAGACAAGTATCAGAATATTTATCAGTCTGGATATGTGTTAGGTAAAAAATTAGATCTACTGCAAAAAGTTATGGAACATGGAGAATTTATAGAGCTTGATCGTGGCTTTGATTTTTATGCACCTCAAACTACAATTGATTCATCAGGGCGTCGTCTTTTAGTAGGATGGATGGGTTTACCTGAAATTAAGTATCCTACAGATCAAAATGGATGGGCGCATTGTTTAACTATTCCTCGAGAATTGTCAGTACAAAATGGGAAATTAATTCAACAGCCAGTGAGGGAGCTTGAGTCACTTCGTAAACAGGAAGCTAGAACAAAAAATATTATTAATAGTGAATTAAAGATGATAAATAATTTCACAGGAACATCATATGAGATGATTTGTGAGTTTAAAAATATAGATGCATCTGAATTTGGGATTGAATTTAGGACAAGTAAAAAAGAAAAAACGGTATTGACCTATGATGTTATAGAGAAAAAGGTTATACTCGATCGTACTTTTTCTGGAAAAACCATTGATTCTCCTTTTGGAACGATTAGGAAATGTAGTCAGGAATTAAAACAAGATAAAATTAAGATTCATATGTTTGTCGATGTTTCTTCAGTTGAGATTTTCATAAATGATGGTGAAGAAGTAATCACGAGCAGGATTTTCCCAAAAGAAGAAAGCACTGGAATTCGTTTCTTTGCATCACGTGGAAGTGTTAAACTTCAAGCAGTGAAATGGGATTATTAACTTTTTAAAATTTTAACATGTTAAATTTGATGCTGATAAAGTAGAGACTTTAAAAGTGATGAGGTGGAAAAGTGGGACAACTATATTCAATCGGTGAAGTATTAATTGATTTTATTCCTTTACAGAAAGGTAGACCTTTAAAGGATGTTACTTCTTTTGAGCGTGCACCTGGTGGCGCACCTGCAAATGTCGCTGCAGCAGTAGCTAAGTACGGTGGCAGCGCGTCCATG
Source organism: Bacillus sp. AFS001701 (assembly GCF_002559405.1). Taxonomy (GTDB): domain Bacteria; phylum Bacillota; class Bacilli; order Bacillales; family Bacillaceae_G; genus Gottfriedia. Next base: position 9,047 of record NZ_NTZO01000205.1, read on the forward strand.
ATTACAAAAATAGGAGAAGATGCTTTTGGTGACTTTATATGTGATCAATTATCGGCCGTTGGCGTCAAGACAGATAAAGTTTTAAGAACTACTGATGCTAATACTGGCTTAGCTTTTGTTTCCCTTCGGGAAAACGGTGATCGTGACTTTTCATTTTACAGAAATCCTTCTGCCGATCTATTACTAACTGAGGAAGAAGTTAAAGATGAATGGTTTACAAAAAACGATATTCTTCATTTCTGTTCCGTTGATTTAGTTGAAAGTCCGATGAAGCGAGCTCATATAAAAGCAATAAAATCAATTATTACAAAAGGTGGAATTGTTAGCTTCGATCCAAATGTACGTCTTCCTCTTTGGAAAAACCCCGAGGCATGTAAAAATACTATTTTAGATTTTATTCCTCTGAGTCATATTGTAAAGATTTCTGATGAAGAACTCGAATTCATAACTGATATTACAGATGTAGAAGAAGCAATTTCTACTTTATTTAGGGGTGAGGTAAAGGCTATTATTTATACAAAAGGTTCAAAGGGTGCGGAGCTTTACTTAAATGGTAAAAACTTTGAATCAAAAGGATTCAAAGTTGAAGTACAAGATACAACTGGTGCAGGTGATGCTTTTATTGGGGGGATTTTATTCAAATTGCTTGAGAAGAAAGCAACTCAGGTTAATTTAGTGGAATTATTTGAGAAAAACTATCAAGAATTCCTTGCATTTGCAAATGCCAGTGG
>NZ_NTZO01000206.1 GCF_002559405.1 Bacillus sp. AFS001701
TTAACAAGATCTTTTGCAGATGATCAAACAGGAGTAGTAGGAGAGGATATTGTTGAATATTACCGAAAACGTGCTGCCGATGGAGTTGGTTTAATCATTTCAGAAGGAACGGTCATAAGTTCACGTGGAAAAGGCATTCCTGGAATTCCAGGCATTTATTCGGAAGAACAAATTATGGGATGGAAAAAAGTGACTGATGCCGTGCATAAAGAAGGAGGAACAATGATCGCTCAAATATGGCATGTTGGTCGTTTATCACATCACGAGCTTGCTGGAAATCTGCCTCCACAGGCACCATCAGCTATTCCAGCTGAAGGACTTGTCTCTCGTTTCCGTAAGCCATATGATGTTCCTGAAGAAATGACAATTGAAGATATTAATGAAGTAATCAATCAATATGCGCAAGCTGCGAAAAATGCAATAACAGCAGGTTTTGACGGTGTGGAAATTCATGGTGCGCACGGATACTTGATTGACCAATTTAATTCAGATATAACAAATCATCGTACAGACAAATATGGTGGTGACCTTGCTCAAAGATTAACGTTAATGAAGGAAGTAATTAAAGCAGTTATCGACGCAATCGGTACAGAACGAACAATGATCCGATTCTCTGCTTTTAAAGCAGATATTCCAAATTACATGTGGGAAGATCCAGAAATGGCCATTCGTACATTTGTTGAGGCATTTAAGGAAGCGGGTGCAACAATGATTCACCCATCGATTATGCAATTTGATCGAGTGCTTGCAGATGGAAAAACGATGCATCAATTAGTCCGAAAATATTGGGATGGTGTCATTATTGGGGTTGGTGCATTAAATCCAGAAATGGCGAATAAGGCGATTGAAGAAGGAATAATTGATGTCGCTGCATTCGGACGTTCATTTATTTCTAATCCAGATTTTCTTCATCGTTTAAAAAATGGTATTGAAATAGAAGAATACGATGTTAAGAAGCATCTTTATACATTAATTTAATGCACTAATATAGAATGAATCTTATAAAGATTTTTCCATGTTCGAGTTGCAGGGAATGCGTAGCTCCTTCCATTGTAATTCCGATATATGCATCGCAGTAAATCAATAACGACAGGCATCTTTGCCATATTAAGACAGTAACGGTCAGAGAGAAATTACGCCAAATTATTGAAATAAACATGTTAGTCTGGAAAGAATATATGTTTATTCATTTGAGAACGATAAAATAGTCCACAATATACAGAAGTGAAGAAAGAAATGATGAAATCAGTTTGGAAGGGTTTTTAAGGAGGCGTTGGCATGATTGAACACGTTGTTATCATCAAGTTCGATAAAATGACGACATGGGAACAAAAGGATAATGTGATTCAACAGCTGAGAAGTTTAGTAAATTCCATACCAGGAATTGTTGATTTGCGTTGTAATCACAATTTTTCCGAAAGGAATCAAGGATTTGATATTGGTCTAACCGTTCGATTTGAAAGCATGGAAGCATTAAAGGCCTATGGTCCTCATCCAGAACACCAAAAGGCAATTTCGTATATGATCGAAGCTGGAATGACTGACACTATTATTGTCGATTTTGAAATTTAGTTGTTTAAGCTTCTATAGTAATGAAAAATCAGCATCTTATAAAGGGTTACCAAAAGTTTCTAAATTAAAAAACAAAATGAACAACCAAGGGGAGATTAGTTTGAAAACATTAGTCATCGTTACACACCCTAACATCGAAAAGTCCAGAATTAACAAGACTTGGATGGAAGCAATACAAAATCAAGACGATGTTACGATTCACCAATTGTACACAACTTATCCTGACCAAAAAATCGATGTTTCTAAAGAACATGAGCTGCTTTTGGCTCATGATCGCATTATTCTTCAATTTCCGTTCCAATGGTACAGCACACCGGCTTTGTTGAAGGAATGGTTCGATAGGGTACTTGTTGGGGATTTCGGAATACGAAGCACGACCTTTCCATTACGCGGCAAACATCTGGGAGTAGCGGTTTCTACATTCGGTCCTGCGGAATCATATCAGCCTACCGGTTACAACCGTTACACGATGGAGGAATTGTTGAAGCCGATTCAGGCTACGGCTTCGAACCCATTTATCGGTATGACCTTTATGACACCGTATATTTTGCACGGGATTGGTGACGTAACCGATGAGCAATTGGCACAAAACGCTGCCGAATATGTAAAATATGTAACAAACCAGTCAGTAACGGTTTAAGCTGAAGTAATTGTAATAATTAACATAAAAAAGATCCTTCTTTTAAGAAGGATTTTTGTTTATCTTGTTGGACTAACGCATGCGTTAGTTTAATAGCACGAAAGGCTGTTATGCAGCCTTTTTATTGTGCTAACTGGCAGGATAGTTAAGTGAATAATTTCACAAATAGTATTCTTCAGTTTAGTAAACATTTTTTTTGTTGAAGACTTGGTGAAATTAATCTAACGGTCAAAAATTTTTAAAAATAATAATGGAAACCTTTAATAAATCTTGAACATTTCATAGTTATCTTTATAGTACGAAATAATAAAGTCACGAAAATTTCTTACCGAAGAAGATAACAATTTATGTCTTATCCAAGATAAGCCGACTAGATATGTAGAAGAATTATCAGTAACTTTTATATAATTTAACCCCAATGTTCTACAAACTGAAATAGGAAGTAAAACCACACCCTGATCAAGCTTTATAACCTCGACCTGTAAATAAGAATCTACTTCAAATACAATATTAGGCGGGATGAAGCCAGCTTTCTCACAAAGCAAGGTTTTAAAACCACTCTTCTCCTCACTATTAGCAAGAGTAATAAATGGTTCATTGGCGACTTGACTTAACGAAATTTCTGTTTTACCCGTAAATCTGTAGTTCAAGGGTAAAACCAGAACAATATCTTCATTTACCAGCAAACAACTCTCTATCTCTTCATCTTGAATAGGATGACCTGCTATTCCTAAATCAATGTCCCCTTTTTTTAAACTTGTCATTATTTCGCTTATATTATGAATTGGATTAAATGTGAATACAGGGGTAATATAAACACGTAAGCAATAGTATCAACGGAAATTCTATTTATTTTTAAAGCTTTCTCAAATATATAGACCCATAAAAAGAAAGGAATGACTTGGCATGAGCACTCAAACTAACTCACCTCAATTACCAGAAAATCTTCGTAAATTCAATCCAGTGACAGTGATTGGAGCTGGTCTTATTGGTATATCATGGACAGCATATTTTCTTGCGAAAGGATTGGAGGTAAAAGTGAATGATGTTCGTTCTGATTTAGAGGACGTTGTGCATAAGGGGATAGTACAGATTATCCCGTCGTTACGTGAACTTGGACTCCCTACGGAAGGTCTTACAGACAGACTTATTATTGAGAAGGACCTTGAACGTGCATTGGAAGGTGCTGCATTGGTACAAGAAAACGGTCCTGAACGTATTGAATTCAAACAAGAGTTATATACTCAGATTGAAAAATTTGTAAATAAGGATGCTTTATTATTGTCATCTTCTTCTGGGTTAAAAGCAAGTGATATTTCTAAAAACATGGTTCATCCTGAACGTATGTTGATTGGACATCCTTTTAATCCGCCGCATCTTGTCCCACTCGTTGAGGTTGTACCTGGAACCAATACGGCACCAAAGACAGTCGAACAAGCTGTTGCTTTTTATAAAGCGTTAGGGAAGAATCCACTTGTATTGAAGAAAGAAATAGCTGGATTTGTTGCTAATCGTCTTCAATCAGCATTATTTCGTGAGGCTATCTATTTAGTGTCAGAAGGTGTTGTTTCGATGAAGGACCTTGATGAAATTGTAACAAGTTCGATTGGTCTTCGATGGGCAGCAGGTGGACCGTTTTTGACTTTCCATTTAGGGGGTGGAAAAGGAGGATTCCCTGCTTTCCTAAAACATCTAGGACCAGGAATGGATTCACTTTGGGATAATCTTGGTAAGCCACATTTAAATGAGGCTATGGCTCAATCATTATCCGAATTGTCTATTTCTTCTTTTGGCGATACATCGGTCGATGATCTTGAAATAGAGCGTGATCAACGACAAATAAGTATCCTTCGTTCATTAAATAGAAATACAAATTAGATTGATAAATATGTAAAAAAACAATTTTACATATTATTTCTGATTTTTAGCATATTAGGTCAATTTTAATTTTTCCTTGTTCAACTAACGCATGCGTTAGTTGTACAACATGATCGACTGTTTATCGGTCTTTTTTTGTGTGTAACTGGCAGTTTAGTGCAATAAGTGAAGGATTCTTTTAAGCATAGAAAGAATTTACATTTAAAAGATTAACATATTCATTTTTTACAATATGAGAAAAAGTTCTTGTCAAAACCAAATGACAAGAACTTTAACTGGTGGGGCGGCGGCTACACTAAAGACTACTCAGACACTTAATCTATTGGACATATCCCAAAACCAGATTTAGCTGTTCTTCACATTAGCAACTTAAAAAATAATTACTCATCCAAATTGAAGCACAGTTTTCTTAATTGTTCAATTATGCTTTTAAGCTCATGCTCTTTCTTCAAAAACTGAAGCATGGCAAGGATTAGTGCAGATCTAGGCTGATCTCGCTCTACTTCCTCCTGGAGTATAACGAGTGCTTCATGCAGTTCTGTTTTGTTATGATTCGTTATCGCCAATTCTTTTAGGGTAGAGAAAAGAAGCTCGAACAGCTTACGTCTTTGTTCAGCTACAGAAACAGTGTTGCCCTTATAGGCTGATTCCACATAATTATCCATCATGTTATTTTGTAAAATTGCTTTTGGTTTTTTATTCAGGGCGCCGCCAACGACTTCCTCCAAGAGATCCACAATAAACATAGAAACATCTCTTATATTTAACGGCCTGTTATCAAATATTATTAAGAAAAGATACTCTTTAACGATCCCATTATAAACCGATACAAGGTCCCATATATTAAGTTCTATTTCTTTACCAAACCTACGAATCAAGGCATCTTTATTCATATTGAGAATATTTGCTCGTTGACTAAGCAGAATAGAGGCAATTTTCCCTTCACTACCTTGCATTTCAAACGTATTCTTCATTATAAAATTATTCTCAATAAAAAAATAAAATTGACATTCGGTTTCACGAATGAAAATTTCTCTTAAGGTAAGTGTCGTGTCCGATCTAATCTCTTCCATTTTTTCGAAAAGGCTTTCCTGCTTTGTGTGATGCACCTCTACGAATAGATCCTCTTTAGAAGGGAAAAATTTATATAATGACCCTTTTGCGATTTTGCAATCATCAGCGATATCCTGAATCGATGTTGCAAGATAGCCTTTTTCTGAAAAAAAACGTTCAGCGGAATCAATGATGTTTTGTTTGACAATACTCAATCTACTTCCTCATTTCAAAAAAAAATTGACATTCTTAAAAAATTAGATAAAATTAAACTTGTAATGACCGATTGGTTTTTCGGAAAAACCAACAGTCAAATATGTTTGATGTTTGCTAGGCATCAAGCCACAGAAGAGAGGAACGTTTAAATGTCTACACAAGCAACTGAGAAATTAACATCATCTCAAGAGTTCTCGGTCAAATCCATTATCACTCCACTTCTTGCAGTTATGATTGGTATGTTTATGGTTCTTCTAGATACTACAATTATGAATGTTGCTATTCCAAGTTTACAAAAATATTTTAACAGTTCATTGGAAACAATTCAATGGACCGTAACTGGTTATACACTTGCGCTAGCTACGATAATTCCTTTAGCTGGTTGGATGACAGATAAATTTGGAGCCAAGCGAATTTTCCTCATTACGATTACTTTGTTTACTATTGGTTCAGTCCTTTGCGCTTTCGTCCAAACTCCTGAACTGCTGATATTATCCCGTATAATACAAGGCCTTGGTGGTGGAATGGTAACTCCCATCGGTATGGCAATATCTTTTAAAATGGCCCCTCCCGATAAAAGGGGAGCCGTTATGGGGATGCTTGGTATACCTATGCTAATTGCCCCTGCTACAGGTCCTTTGTTATCTGGATGGTTAATTGGTATAGCATCTTGGCATTGGATTTTCCTAATCAATTTACCAATTGGAATAGCTGCTGTGATTGTTGGTCTAAAGCTTCTGCCCAATCATCAGCGAGGTAAAGCACCTGCCCTCGATATTCTAGGAATGATTCTTGCCCCGATCGCCTTTTCCATGCTAACTTATGGTGTCAGTGAGGTAGGAAGGGGCTGGAGTTCCACTGGCGCATTAACGGGATTGATTGTTGGGGGTGTCACACTTCTCATTTTCATTTTCGTAGAGCTACGTCATAATCAACCATTGCTGGAGCTGCGTGCATTTAAATCATTAGATTTTACTCGCGGTATTATCATAACTTGGGCTTTACAAGCCTCCATGATAGGGACTATTCTCTTGAATCCTTTATTCCAACAAGGCGTATTAGGTCGAACACCTCTCGTGAGTGCGGCAATCTCGCTCCCTATTTCCTTGGGAGGTCTAATATTTACGCCATTCGCGGGGAAATTATCCGATAAAATAGGCGCCCGACCTCTTGTCTTTACTGGTATGAGCCTTATGTCAGTTGCTTTATTTTTGCTTTCTGGGGTAAATCTTAATACCGGAGTAATTGAATTAATGATTCTACTTTTTATGGTGGGATGTGGCATGGCCATATCAATGATGCCTTTAAATGCTCATGTTTTAAAGTCTGCTCCTCGTGAACTGGTAAGCAGAGTAACACCTTTAACATCAGCTACTATTCAAGTTGTGAATTCATTTGCCGTAGCCGCTTTAACGGGTGACTTATCTTCACGAATAAGAGAACGTATGGCGGACGCTGGGGAACACGCCATAAATTTAAAAATTAATGCCTTAGCTTTTGGTGACACATTCTTAATTATAGCCTGCATTGCCACGATTGGTGCGATTTTAAGTTTATTTCTTCGTAAACCTCACATTAATTAAAAAGAATTACTCTTAGCATAAGGAAAGAGTGACAAATATTATATTTTGAAATTTTTGAACATAATTAAAATGTAATTGACAAACGAGAGGAGTTTTTAGTATGAGCGTAGCTATATTAGTGATAGGAGCTACCGGAACAACAGGCAAAGAATTGGTGAAACTTCTGGCGAAGAACGGACATAAAACGCGTGTCACTGTTCGTCCCACAAGCAACACAAGCGAACTGCAAGCATTAGGAGTCGAGTTGGTTCAAGCCGATCTTAACGACTTCGACTCACTTGTAAATGCCATGAACGGTATCCAAAAAGTATATTTTGCAACACCTCTTGTTCCGAATATGGTGGAACTTTCTTCTTCGATTATTCGTGCAGCTAAAAAAGCCGGTGTGAAGCATCTTGTAAAGTTATCGGGCGGCGGGGCTGAATGGGATACATTGGCAAAGTGGCATAATGCAGTTGAAAAAGAAATAGAGCAGTCGGGCATGGCGTATACGTTCTTGCGCCCAAATACATTTATGCAAAACTTAGTTAAATTTAACTCGCATACCATTCGTGATCATGGGGCATTCTATGCGCCGCATGGCGACGGAAAAGCTGCTTACATTGATTCCCGAGATATAGCCCAGGTTGCCTATCGGGTCTTAACGGAAGAAGGCAATGAGAACAAAGCATATTACTTGTCGGGACCAGAAGCACTTTCCAGCGCCGAAATTGCGGAAATTCTTTCTTCAGTAACCGGAAAATCAATTAAGTACGTAGACGTACCTGTTGAAGCTGCTCGAGCTTCTATGCAAAAAACAGGCATGCCTACTGAAATCGTTGAAGGCTTGTTAGAACATTATCAGATTATGAAGTTAGGGCACACAGCAAATGTCTCTAATACGGTAGAAGAAATAACCGGTCATAAAGCAACCTCCTTTGAGACTTTTGCTAATGCAAATAAGGAAGCATTTATCGGTTAATATATAGTTCAAAGTAAAAAGGGCTGTCTAAAAAAAGTCTATAAAGACTATACGGATAGCCCTTTGTTTTTTCGATTTAGTTATCCTAGCATTATCACATTAATAAAGATAAAGGATCAATGAATAAGATTTAATTCTTATTCAACTAACGCATGCGTTAGTTCAAGATTAACTTTTCTTGAAAGTGGTGAATTATGAAAGGAATTTGGATTGAAGCTGAAGCGTGGTCAAATGGATATGATATTTATGATGAAAATACTGATGTGAAAGTAATATTCGAAGATGGTACTGAAGGAGTTGCGACCTTTATTACATATAAAAATATTTTGAGTTTAAAAGAAAAAAACCAAGCTACTGGCGAGTGTCTGAATGGTAAATATTTTTGGGCAAGAGATATGTTATTGATAGAAGATATAAGTCGTAAAACTATAACAGATGTTGTTATTCAACTATTGAAAGATGATGAATTTTGGTCCGTCTTTGAAAAATGTAATTAGAATGAGCTTATTCAACTAACGTAGTACGTTGGTTGAATAAAGTTGGGCTGCTTCGGTAGTCCATTTTTTATTGCCCTAAATGGCAGTTTAGTTCAATAAGGA
>NZ_NTZO01000207.1 GCF_002559405.1 Bacillus sp. AFS001701
TGAAGGTAATAGAGTAAAAGTACCAGCTGAACAAAAATTTCTTTTAATTCGTTCAGTGATCGAAAAGTTTAACTTTAAAAATATGATAAGCTTTCTATGCAAAATTTCAGGAGTCTCACGTTCAGGTTATTATAATTACTTCTCTTTTAGAGCTTCCGAAAGAAGAGCACAATTTGAAAATAAAGACTCAAAATTAAAAGAAAATATCCTTAAGGCTCTCAAATTTAAAAAGCGTAAAAAAGGTGCCCGACAAATTAAAATGACACTACAGAAGCGCTTCAATATTATATATAACTTGAAGCGTATTCGAAGAATTATGAAGAAGTATAAGATTATCTGTGCGATTAGAAAGGCTAATCCTTATAAGAAGATGTTAAAAGCTACACAAGAACACTCTGTATTACCAAACTTACTAAATCGTAAATTTAAACAGGGTATCCCAGGTAAAGCACTTCTTACAGATATTACCTATCTTTATTACGGAAACGGGCATAAGGCATATTTATCTACTATTTTAGATAGTTCCACAAATGAAATACTTGCCTATAATGTTTCCAATCGACTTACTTTGGATTTAGCGACAGATACTTTATTGAAGTTAAAAAGAAACAGGCGTGTCATATTAACAGAAGATGCTTTTATTCACTCTGATCAAGGCTCACATTATACCAGCCCTACTTTTCAGAAAAAAGTTAAAAAATTAGGGTTAAAACAATCAATGTCTAGGAGAGGAAATTGTTGGGATAACGCTCTTCAAGAGTCTTTTTTTGGTCATTTCAAAGATGAGGCAAATATACAACAGTGTAATACTTTAGTAGAACTTAAGAAGGAAATAAGAAATTATATGATCTACTATAATAATTATAGATATCAATGGAATTTAAAGAAGATGAGTCCTGTAGAATACAGAAATCATCTTCTTTGTGTGGCATAACCTTTTTTTATCGTCCTTTACAAAGGGTACAATTTAAAATTCTGGCTAACCATATAATACGAAATGGCAGTTTAGTTCAATAAGGATTAAATCTATAACTTCGTTAGTACCTAGAGAAGGGAATATCATTAAAGGGCAAGAATTAACATATTATGGAAAAAGAGAAAAGGATTAGAGGAGAGGTATATGTTGATAGATTACGGATTATTAATTATCGGTATAGCACTTTTACTTGTGTCTTTCCTAGTCGCTGTAAAAAAACAAACATGGTTGTTAGCTGGTTTTAATGAAAAAATGATTAAAAATAAGTCCTTGTTAGGTAAAGTAGTAGGTGGAGGTTTTTTTCTTCCTGTCAGTTTGTTAATAATTTTCAACAGTTTTATCGACTATCCTTATGAAGTAACGGTTCTTATGATAATAATGTTGATTTTATTAACAATGGTGTACTTATTTATCAATAGGAAATTACTTGATTAATTCAACTACCATGGGAGTACGATATAAACTTCCATTCACTGTTGTGAATCCTGGATTCATGGTTGGCTAACGCATGCGTTTGTTGTATAACGAATATGCTGCTTTGCAGTCTTTTTTATTTTACTAACGGATTTTTATCTACAAAAAACCAACGTAATTTTTGAATTGTTTTTATGCTTCTTAACTAGGTGATTTTTAATAAATCATGATCATTAGGAGGAAGAAAGAGTGTCTAATGAAATTAAGAGTTACATTGACTATCAAATGGTAAAAATCCCAGGAGGAGAAATAGAATTAAGAGACGATCGAATAAAGAGTAAATGGAAAACTGAAATAAGACCATTTCTTCTTGCCCAGTATCCTGTAACTAAGGGTATATACAATACTATAACAAATAAATCACTTAATACTTTTGACGGAGATCTAAAACCAGTTGTGAATATTTCTTGGAATGATGCAATTTCTTTTTGTAATCTACTTTCACAAAAAGCTGGACTGAAAGAGTGTTATTCTCTAAGTTATGATGGTGAAAGCATAATTTGTAATTGGGAATCAGATGGCTATAGACTTCCTACAGAAGCAGAGTGGCAATATGCGTGTAAAGCAGGGACCACTGGTTATAGATACGGTGAACTTGATAAAATTGCTTGGTATAATGAAAATTCTGGAGATAAAATCCATGAAGTAGGTAGAAAGGAACCGAATGCATGGAGTCTGTATGATATGTTAGGAAATGTTTGGGAGTGGTGTTGGGATTTATATGATGAACAAGTCTATGGATCCTACCGAATTTTTCGGGGAGGTAGTTGGGCAGAGGTAGCCAGAAGTTGTGGGGCTTCATGTCGCCGTCGTAGCCATCCATCATTTTGCATAGACAACCTTGGATTCCGTCTTGCCAGGTCTTTTTAAATTCTTCAAAGAATGGGGCAGTTTTTAGTCGAAGCTTAAACTTTCTTATGTAACTAAAGCATGCATTAGTTGTAGATCATGAGGAGCAATTTCTTCTCTTTTCTTTATAAGTAATTTCTAAATTATTTTGGGAGGAACTAAATTTGAAAGGTCAGATTAAAGTGGAGTTTGAAATAAATGCTGTGGGTGAAGAGACAATAGATGGTTACGATGATTCATATAAAAACTATCAAATTGCAAGGTCTAAATATCTTTCAAAAGAACTAACATTAGGGAATGTCGAGGAGATTATAAACGAACTTTTTACTGAAATTCAGTCGGCGTACGAACAACCAGAGCAGTTAACAGCAAAGATAATTATAAGAGCAAAAAATGAGAATGATAAAGTTATGTATCTATAAAAATGAATAACCACCTTATATAACTAACGCAATGCGTTAGTTGCATAAGATTCATTTTAAATCTATCATCTAAGTAAAATAAACTTAATCTATTCTGCCTTCATTAGTAGAAATTTAATAGATATTTGTATCTTCATTTTATTTGGGATATAATAACTTAAACCATTTTCTTTACCAGATCCACTTTAGATTTTACCCTTATTCTTTTTCGAATAGGGGTTTTTTATTTTAAAAGACATAAATAAAGTCGGATTCTACTAAATAGAATCCGACTTTTTTAAGTCAATTATGCTTTTTTAACATTTGTTGCTTGAGGGCCACGTTGACCTTTTTCTACTTCAAATGTAACTGCTTGGCCTTCATCTAACGATTTGAATCCGTCAGTTTGAATTGCTGAGAAGTGAACGAATACATCATCACCATTTTCTCGCTCGATGAATCCAAATCCTTTTTCTGCATTAAACCATTTTACTTTACCTTGTTCCATTTTTTGTTGCCTCCTCGTGTGGCTTACACACATTGTTATATACCAATCGTGTGGCTTACACACATTGTTATATACCAATTTTAACAAATTATATAAAGATAATCAAATTACCATACAATTCGACAATATTTTTATACCATATTTTTATGCTCTATACTGTCAAATAGTAAAATAGGACCCGATTATTTTGCTCTAAACGTCGTTATATAACTAACGCAATGCGATACTTCAATAGATGATCGCTTTTTTTATTAAACATAATGGCAGATTAGTTGCATAAGGAAAGACGGATTAAATAAAAAATTGTATTATAGAAATACATTTAGCTTTAGGAGGATAACATGAATCTTTCAAACTTAAACATAGATATTATAAACAAAGGTGCCAGTAAAAAAGAGGTTTATGAAGTTGAACAAGAGATGAATTGTGCCTTACCTGCGGTATATACAAATTTACTTCAACATGTGAATGGATTTTTAACTGATGAAGGAGTTCTTATTTACGGCACACAAGAACTTGTAGAACGCAACCTAACCTATGAGGTTTCTGAATATGCTTCAGGGTATGTTGCAATAGGAGATGACAGTGGAGGAACTGTATTTCTTATGTTACAAGGAAAAGAGGGGATTCAATTAATAACAGTTGATGTAGGTGACATGAATCCTACAAATGGAATAGTACTTTCTTCTGATTTGTATGAGTGGATTACTGTAGGTTGCCCACTTTTAGAATGATAAAAATATTAGTATTTTCTTAATAAATGCAGACTTGCAATCTAAAAGGGGGAATGAATTTGAATATGGATTACATAATTAAAAATTTGTATAATTCATCGATTAAAGAAGGTAATGATTTTTATCAAAACCTATTTTTAAATACAGATATTAATGGAGTCACAGATCCCTACTGGAAAGAAGCATTAAAAATGTTTTCGGAGCTTAGTATTGAAAATAAAAATACTCTTTTTAAAATAATTGAACAAGTACAAGTTGATACAGTTTCGAATGTTCTAGGTATCCTAGATGGGGTTGTTACTTTGGGAGATCAGAACATTGATATTAATATGACAATAGAAGGTTCAAATGAAAAAATCAATGGAGACTTACAAGAATTATTTTTAGGATACGATGAAGAAGTTAGATAAGTTATTCAACTAAAGCAGTGCATTAGTTTAACAATATGTTTAGATGGCTCTTTTTTGTGCAGTAGCAGTTTAAATAAATAATAATCGAAACTAATTTCAAACGTGACTTATTGAAGGAAATATCATTTAAGTTCAAGGATTATCATAGTATGGGAATTGAGGGTCGAAGAATATTAGTAGAATTTAATTGTTAATTTCGATTTTTTTCGCAATGTGAGTACTATTAATTTGTCAAAACAGAGTCCATATTTATAAAATCCAGTAATTGTCGTTTTAATTCATAAAGGGGTTTGAAGAGACATGATTTGGAGTGATTGCTATGAATAAAGTAACTAAAGGATGGATTAATGGTTTCCTAGGGGTACTCATCTTCAGTGGCTCGCTACCTGCAACGCGCTTGGCTGTGGCTGAATTTGATCCGTTGTTTTTAACTGTCTGCCGTGCTGCGATAGCTGGTGTATTGGCAGGAGCTCTCCTTCTAATCTTCAAGGTGAAACGACCTGTCAGAAGTGACATTTTTCCACTATTGGTAGTGGCGTTCGGGGTTGTGATTGGTTTCCCGCTACTGACAGCCTTGGCCCTTCAGTATGTAACGTCCGCACATGCTATTATCTTCATTGGGCTACTTCCACTCTCGACGGCAATTTTTGGTGTACTTCGGGGTGGTGAACGCCACCGACCAGCCTTTTGGATCTTTTCAGCCATAGGTAGCTTCTTGGTGACAGGATTTGCCCTAATCCGCGGAGGGGAAGCATCACTAATCGGTGACGCTTTCATGCTGGCTTCCATCATCGTATGTGGTCTGGGTTATGCAGAAGGTGCTCGACTTTCACGTCGTCTAGGAAACTGGCAAGTGATCTCTTGGGCTCTCGTTTTGTCTCTTCCCCTTATGTTTCCACTTTCGTTCTACTTAACTCCAGGCTCGTGGGAGGATATCAGCCGTCCTGCTTTCTTAAGTCTTGCTTATGTATCCTTATTCAGCATGTTCATTGGCTTTGTGTTCTGGTATCGAGGTCTGGCGCAGGGCGGCATAGCGGCAGTTGGACAACTGCAGCTTCTCCAACCTTTTTTTGGACTATTGCTTGCCTCTTTGATTCTGCACGAGAAAGTTGGCTGGTTACTTGTGTCCGTGAATATCGTCGTTGTATTATGCGTGGTAGCAGCTCGTAAATTTGCAAAGGAACAAGTAGTCCCATTTAAAAACGAGATTGAACAGAATTAGTACCCTGTTCAATCTCGTTTACCCAAATCTGAGTTTATTGAACTAACGCATGCGTGTGCGGCCGAGCATAGGTCGTATCATATAACGGGTGGGATTCCCGTCGAGTAAGAACTAGCCATTCACTCG